>NZ_JALOCP010000046.1:0-59900 GCF_030511745.1 Paraburkholderia sp. SECH4 | reverse complement strand
CGCCGCCGTCAACCTGGCGCCGCCAGATTTGAGCGGATCCCCAGCGCCATCGACAACGTGTCCTGAGCCGATGCGCGGCATCGACCCCGAGCCGGTTCCTGCGCCAGGCCCGCAACGACCCAAGCATTAAAACAGCAACGCACCACCCACGGAGAAAGAAGATGAACACCCACACCCTCGTCGTTCACATCCGCACCATGCAGGAAGCCACGCAAGGTATCAGCGCGCCACTCATCCAGTTCCACACGGGGGGGCTGCGTGTCAACGTCGACTTGCGGGGGCGCATCTCCAGCGCGCCCGGAATTCTGCGCTTTCGCCCCGATCTGCTTGAGGACGCCCATGCCACTGCCGCGAGCGCGCCTCGCTGTGTGGTCGACGTTGCCGAAGACTGTCGGCTCGCGTTCGTGCAGTTTCTGAAGGATTGCCCGGGAACGGCCGCGGACTTCACGGCATGTGTGCTGACAGCGACGCCCGACGTGCGGTCACAGGGCGCGACCATCGACGCCGCAAACGAACTGATGGCCGCCGGGATGGCACCCGCGCAGCTTCGCGTCATCCTTGCTGACGCTCCGCCCGATCAGCCCGCGGAAACGGCGTATGAAATCCTCGCCCAGTTCCGCGAGCAGCACGGAGCGCTCGGCCACTGGCGCATGGACGCAGTCCTGCGTGCCACGCCGGCGCTCGCGCGTTTGAAGCGCGATCACGCCCAGGTAGGCGATGTGCTCCACGGCAAGCGCGACTTTCAGGCCCGGCTCGAGGAGGCGCGTCGCGCCGGGGCAGAAGAAGGATCACTGCGCATGCTTATGCGGCAAGTCCTTTCGCAGCGCATGCTCCTGGGCATCGCGGACGAGATCAGCAATGCGCTGGACGCTCTTTCGTTGCCCCGCATTCCGTCTTCGGCCTGGCGCGAGGAAGCCGCACGTTTTGCAGCATCCCGGCCGGGCGGCCTCCTCTACGCCGGGGAAGGCAGCGCAGATCGCGTCCAGACGAGCATGAGTAACAGCGAAACCGCGCAGTCCATGTAGCGGGGCGTGGGTGGATGGAGCAGGGAACAGGGAACAGGTGCCGGGGCGGACAGACCAGTCTGCTTCCGGCAGACGCCGCTCAATCGCCGCCCGATCGCCGCTCAATCAGGGCCGGAGAGCGCGCATGTCAATGTCCTGAGCAATTCAATTCTGCAGCTGTTCGCCGGGGGCCCCGGCATGCGGTGCCCGGAGACGCGCCATAAAGCCGGGCGTCCTCGTACACAACCGTGGTCCAGCCACGGGATGGCTCAACTGCGCGGCGCAACCGCCAAGCGTCGCTCCGCCGCAGGGGTGCGCGCGGCCCGGCCATATCGTGGGCCATCTGCAAGCCCGGATGGTGGACGCCGGGCTTGCAGGCCCCGTCGGATAGGGAGTACGGGTTCAGGGCAGTCGTGTGAGCCTGTCACCCTGACTTCAGGCTGGCTCCCCAGATCCCTTGAGCAGTTCGACATGGTTGCCTGGCTGCCGGAGCGGGTTGATGCGTAGTGAGTGGCGCTGCCTGGATAGCGTCAAGCAGGAAGTCCGGTTTACCGACAAACATCTTGACCGGACGAAATCATTGTCGCCCCCTAGCCCGACGAGCCACGATCGCTCCGCGTGTCGGTCCAACCCACAACATGATCCTCCGGCGTGAGGCCTGATGCCAGAACGCGGGATGCGAATATCGATCTCGTTCGTTCTGCGGGTCTTACTGCGACAAAACCTCACGTTGTCCTTTTCAAGGATACGCGTGCCTGACAGCAAGCCCGCGTCGTCCAGCGTTCCGGTACCGTCGCAACGCGTCGGAAGGGCCTCGGCGTTGATTACAAGAGGCGGCGCAGTGGTACCTGCGCCGGGGGGGGGGGGGCGGCTCAGGTGGTCGCAATGCCCACTGCGCCTCCATCCGGGAGGTCGGCGGGCAACTTTTCAACCCTCGCGGGGACGCGCCCCCGCCTGGGGCAACGCTTCTCGCGAATTTTCAAGGAGAAGCTATGGAAGGAGCGCAGTTGATTCGATCAGCTGGTATGCGCATTCGCGATGTTGTGCGGAATGCGCATCGGTGGCATGATGGCGGGGATGATTCCGATCGGAGAAGCCCCATGGTCGCCACGTACGCCAGCGTCCCGAAGAAAGCCACCAATGTCTCCCTGGCAGAAGGTCTTTTGACCGAAGCCAAGGAGCTCGGAATCAACATTTCGCAAGCCGCCGAAGCCGGCCTGGCTAAGGCCGTATCCGAGGCACGGGCTGCTCGTTGGCAGGAGGAGAACGCGGAAGCAATCGCGTACTACAACGACTACATCGAAAAGAACGGGCTGCCCCTCGAAGCCTACAGGATGTTTTGATGGAACGATTCACTGTCTATCCACATCCGGATAATCGTGGATACCTGCTGAACATTCAGGCCGACTCGATGGGACACCTCGGTTCCAAAGTGGTGATCCCGTTGCTACAAGCGTCCGAATATCGGCTTCCCGCGTCCAGGCTCAATCCACAGTTCGAAATCCTGGGGAAGCAGTACGTATTGCTAACACAGTCGATGGGCGCCATGCCCGTCAAACTGCTCAAGCAAGCCGTCTGCAATCTTTCAGATCGAGCTCACGAAATAGTTGCTGCAATCGACGTTCTGTTCAACGGCGTCTAATGCCCGTAACCCACGCCCGCCGTGTGCACCCTATGGGGCACCGGCGGGTTTGTCTTTTGGTTCGCAGGTCCGCAGGTTTGCTGTCGAGCTCCGCGGATTTGACGGGGCAGGTCAGATGGTTCCGGATTGTGAATTTTCCTAGAACCTCAATGAATTCGGGGCTAGCAGCGATTCCGCTTGCTACCTGAAAACATCATCGGAATACAATCTCCAACCGTTACATGCAATAGCCTAGACTAAATCTGACAGTGGTTGGTTTTTGGCGCTGCTGCGCGCCACGGAAGCGACAAGCTGCCTGCTCTTCGCTATCTGTACTGGCAAACCCACTGTACTGGCAAACCCACGCGGGTTCATCGACTGCCAGCGCCAGTGATCGGCGCACATGCGCTCGATGCCGAACTCCGCGCGCCAGCCGATGATCCGCTCGGTCGCGGCCGGATCGGCAAGGCACGAAGCCACATCGCCCGGCCGGCGCGCCACGATCGCGTAAGGCACCGGTTTGCCCGACGCCTTCTCGAACGAGCGGACCACGTCCAGCACGCCATATCGTTGCCCCGTTCCAGGATTCACGACGAAACTCGCATCGCGCTCGACCCGCGCATCGGGCGCGGCCAGGTGTCCGCGCGCCAGATCCACCACGTGGATGTAATCGCGCACCCCGGTGTCATCCGGCGTCTCATGGTCACCACCGGACACCCGCAGCTTCTCCAGCTTGCCAACAGCAACCGGCGCCACATACGGCATCAGGTTGTCAGGAATCCCGGCCGGATCCTCCACAATCGACCCGCTCTCATGCGCGCGAACCGGATTGAAATAGTGCCGCGTCGCGATCTGCCAGGAAGCATCCGCCAGGACGCATCCGCCACTTCCAGATCACGCAGAACCTGCTCCGCAATCAGCGTCGACTGCCCATAAGGACTGGTGGCCGATAGCGGAAACGATTTATCGATCGGCGAGGTCTTCGGCACGCCCACGCCATACACCGTCGCCGATGAACTGAACACGAACTGCTTCACTCGGCGATCGCGCATCACGCCGGGCAGACTCTTACGAGCCCGATGCCTTCTCCGCCCGCCCATATGTGTCTTCGAATCGCACAATGTCGTCTTCGCCGAGATAGGCGCCGGATTGCACTTCGATTAATTCGAGCGGGATCTTGCCCGGGTTCTTCAGGCGGTGCGTGATTCCAAGTGGAATATAGGTCGACTGGTTCTCTGTCAGGATGATCTCGTTGTCACCGTTCGTGACGAGTGCCGTGCCCTTCACGACGACCCAGTGCTCGGCACGGTGATGATGCATTTGCAGGCTTAACTGCGCGCCAGGGCGGACCACGATGCGTTTCACCTGGAAACGATCGCCGCCGTCGATGCCTTCGTATGAGCCCCAGGGACGTGCCACACGACGATGCGTGACTGACTCGTGGCGGCCCGCCGCATTTAACTGGGCAACGATTTTCCTGACGTCCTGCACCTGGTCCCGATTGGCGACCAGTACCGCGTCAGCGGTCTCGATGATGACGACATTGTCGAGACCGATGGCGGCCACCAGTCGGTGCTCCGCGCGCACATATGAGTTGCTCATCGATTCGGTGAGGACGTCGCCGAGAAGTGAATTGCCCTGGGCATCGTGTTCTGCAATGTCAGCAAGCGCAGTCCACGAGCCGATATCGTTCCAACCGAGGTTCGTTGTGGCAATGACCGCTGCGCGTTTCGTTTTCTCCATCACGGCGTGGTCGATCGAAATGTTCGGGCAGGCGGCGAACGCCTTAGCGTCGAGACGCGTGAAGTCGTTGTCGAGCTGCGCCCCGTCGAGCGCAAGTTCTGCCTGTGCAGCGATTTCTGGCTCGTAAAGGCGCAGTTCTTCCATGAAGGTCGAAGCCCGCAGCATGAACATGCCGCTGTTCCAGAAGTAACCTCCTTCACGAAGGAAACGCTGCGCCGTGGTCTCATCCGGCTTTTCGACGAATGCGTCCACGGCGAACGCATGGGTGTCGCCGTCAAGCTGCGCACCCGCACGGATGTAGCCATAACCGGTGTGCGGCTCAGTGGGTGCAATGCCGAAGGTGACCAGATAACCGTCGTTGGCGATCTCAGCCGCGGCTTCGGCTGCCTCGACGAACGCCGCCTCGCCGGTAATGACGTGATCCGACGGCAGAACGAGCAGGATGGATTCCGCGGATTCGCGCATCGCTGCCAGCGCGGCAACCGCAATGGCAGGCGCGGTGTTACGGCTGACAGGCTCCAGTACGATCGATGCCGGTGCAATATCCACCTGTCGCAACTGTTCAGCGACCAGAAAGCGCTGGTCATTGTTCGTGACGACGATGGGAGCCGCAACGTTCCTGATGCCGCGCAGGCGCAATACAGTTTGTTGAACCAACGTGTTTTCGCCGGTCAACCTGAGGTACTGCTTCGGGTATCCGCCGCGCGACATCGGCCAAAGTCGGGTACCGCTTCCGCCGCAAAGAATCACTGGATGAATGTTCATGGTCTCACTTCCTCCCTCGGTTTTATTTTTGTAGATGCCCATCTTAGCGCAAGCATAAGACGAAGCATTGAGTCACGCCCGTGCTCAAGAATGGCGGCACGCCCCGTGCGCTTTGCCTGCCAACTGCAAGAGCGCGCCACCGCCGAGCTTCGATCGACTCAGGCGAAATCGAATCAGGCGAATCCGTGCGGATTCGCCGCCTGCCACCGCCAGTGATCCGCACACATCCTCTCGATCCCAAACTCCGCGCGCCAGCCGAGCACATCCAATGCCGCCGCCGGATCCGCAAAACACGAAGCCACATCACCCGGCCGCCGCGCCACGATTTCATAAGGCACAGGGCGCCCCGAAGCTTTCTCGAACGCCTTGACGACGTCGATCACGCTATACCCCTGCCCAGTCCCGAGATTCACGACAAAACTGGCATCGCGCTTAACCAGCGCATCCAGCGCCGCCAGATGCCCGCGCGCCAGGTCAACAACGTGGATATAGTCCCGCACTCCGGTGCCATCCGGCGTCTCATAGTCGCCACCGAACACCCGGAGCTTTTCCAGCTTGCCGACAGCAACCTGCGCCACATACGGCATCAGGTTATTCGGAATACCGGCCGGATCCTCCCCAATCAACCCGCTCTCATGCGCGCCAACCGGATTGAAATAGCGCAGCGTCGCGATCCGCCAGGACGCATCCGCCACTTCCAGATCACGCAGAACCTGCTCGGCGATCAGCTTCGACTGCCCATAAGGATTGGTCGCCGACAGCGGAAACGATTCATCGATCGGCGAGCTCTTCGGCACGCCATACACCGTTGCCGATGAACTGAACACGAACTGCTTCACATTGCGATCGCGCATCACGCCGAGCAGCGTCAGCAAACTGCCGACGTTATTGCTGTAGTACTCGATTGGCTTGGCGACCGATTCGCCCACCGCCTTCAGCGCGGCAAAGTGAATCGCGCCGGTGATCGGGTGTGCGTCGAAAATACGGTTGAGCGCCGCGTCGTCTCGTGCGTCGGCTTCGTAGAAGCTCACGACCTTGCCCGTGATTTTCTCCACGCGCCGCAACGATTCGCGGTTGCTGTTCACGAGATTGTCGATTACCACGACGTCGTAACCGCCGTTGAGCAGTTCGACACATGTGTGCGAGCCGATAAATCCTGCACCGCCCGTTACCAGAATCGTACCCTTCGTGGTCATGCTGTTGCTCCGTTAAAGTAAAACGCCCGTCATTTTCTGCACCAGGTCTTTATACGTTTCGACGACCACGCGTTCGTCGAATTCTTCCGCGACTTTCTGTCGGCCGCGTTCTGCCATTGCACGGCGCTCGGCGCCGCTCATGTCGAGCATCTGCGCCAGCTTCTCCGCGAGACTCGCGGCATTGCGCACTTCGCACAGCAATCCATTGACGCCGTCCGCCACCACTTCACGGCAGCCGGGCACATCCGTCGTAACAATCGGCCGGCCCATCGCCGATGCTTCCATCAGCGTGCGCGGCACGCCTTCGCGATATGAAGGCAGGACGACGCAATCCGCATCGGCGATGAAAGGCCGCACGTCGTGCGCTTCGCCAAGATACTCGATGATGCCTTCCTGCTCCCACGCGGTCACTTCTTCGCGTGTGATTGCGCTCGGATTGTCGACGCCAACCGGGCCGAGCAATTGGAACCGCGCCTGAGGATAACGTTCACGCAAGCGCCGCGCGGCTTCGACATATTCGGCCACGCCCTTGTCCCACAAGAGCCGCCCGATCAGCACGAACTTGAATTCCGTCCGCTCCGGCAGCGGCGTGAAGGCGAATTGCTCGAGATCGACGCCTTCGCCGTGCAGGAGACGCGCACGCTCAGGATGCACCAACAAATTCTGCTCGACAAACGCGGCCTGGTCGTCGCGATTCAAAAACCAGATTTCGCGCGGGAAGCGGAAGGCGAAACGGTACAGTTTCTTGGCGACTTGCGCTGCGCGGCTGTGCTGGATGAACACGTAACCGAGCCCGGTCGTCACCGCCACCGACTGCACGCCCGCCAGTTTCGCGGCGACCGAGCCGTAAATGTTCGGCTTGATCGTGTAGTGGAACACGACGTGCGGGCGGATGCTTCGATACAAACGATACAACGACAAAAGTGTGCGCAGGTCCTCGCGCGGACTGGTGCCTTTGGACGCCACCGGCAATTCGATGCAGCGGCAGCCCATCGCGGTGAGCAGCTCGAACGTGCGGTCGCGCGGCGCGAGCACCGTCACGTCGACGCCGCGCCCAACCAGCGTGCGGATCAGCCCTTGCCGGTACGTATAGATTGCCCAGGCGGTGTTACAGACGAGTGTAATGCGCAGCGCGGGAGTCGATTTCAAGGCAGGCTTCATGCGGGAACGGGCTCGACGGTGAATGACAGGGTGAATGACGGCATAACGGAATCAATGGCCCGCACGCGGCGCGAGCAGCGTGCGTTTGACCCGCTGCAATGCGCGGTAAGGCGTCACGAAGTGCAGCAGATTTTTGGCGAGACCCAGCCAGTCGTACAGATTGGTGACGTTGAAGTAGCGCAGTTGCAGCCCCAGCGTCGAGCTGACCTGGCGGCGCCGTTTGGTCGCGCTGATGCCGCCTTCGTTCAGCTCGTAGTAGAGCCCGAGTTCCGGCAGGTTCGCGCAGTCGTAGCGCGCCATCAGGCGCACGAACAGATCGAGGTCTTCGGCGGAAGGATACGCAGCGCGATAGTTGCCGACCGCGCGCACTGCGTCGATGCGCAGCATCATCGAAGGATGCGCGAGGCATGAACGGAAGAAGCGCAGACGCCGGATCTCGTTCGGTTCGGCGGGCGGCGTCAGCATGAAAAGCGGCTTGCCTTCACGCGTAACGACCTGCGTCCACATGCCGAGGCCGGCCACTTGCGGATGCAATTCCATGAACATGCGTTGTTTGGCCAGGCGCTGCGGCACGCTGCGGTCGCCCGCGTCGATGCGTGCTGCGTAGCGAAAGCCGCGCTGCGCAAGGGCGTCGATGCCGGTTTGCAGCGCGCGCTCGATGCCGCCGTTCTGCGCCATGCGCAGCACTTCGATCTTCATGTTGGCGATCGCCGGCGCGACGATCGGCGGCGTGCTGCCGTCGTCGACGATCAGTACGTGGATCAGCGCGCTTTCGCTGAACGAGGCCAGCGTGAGATCGACGTCGGCCTGACCGTTGTACGCGGGCATCAGGACGGCGACGTCGTCGAGAGAAATCTGCGCGGCGGATGAATTCGTCATGGGCGCAATTTGAAACGAATGTAATAAAGATTAACTGACGCGGCGGCGAGATAACCGGCCGCGAGGCCGACCAGCGCACCGTAAGCGCCAAGCCGCGGAATCGCCAGCAGATTGACCACGAACGCAACGGCCAGCGCCAGCAGCCACTTCGAGAGCAACACGAATTTGGCCTGATATTTCAGCACGATCAGATTGCCGATCGCTTCGATGCCGGCCGGCACGGAAAGCCATACGGCCCAGCGGAAAATCTCGATGGCGCCTTCGAAGTCCGGTCCGAACACGCGGCGAATGATGAAGCCCGCCAGCAGATCCAGCACGATCGCGCCGCTTACCATCAGCGCGGCGGTCATGGCGGTCAGCCGCCACACGTTGCGGCGCAATTGCGCGGCATCCTGTACGCGGTAGACAAAGGCGGGCGCAATCGTCTGCGCAAGCATCAGCGCGAGCGTGATCCAGTTTTCGTTCAGTTGCTGCGCGGCGGAATAGCGCCCGAGATCAGCGAAGGAAATCGCCCGCTCGAGCATCAGTCGGTCCAGTTTCAGGAACAGATACATACAGATCAGCCCGATCCAGAACACCGTGCCCGCGGTCGCGAAGTGCTTGAAGAGCGAACGATCGAGGTGCCAGCCGAGCTTGCCGCCATGCCGGCCGGTGTAATAGATCAGCAGAACCGCGCCAATGGCCGCCGATTCGACCGCCCACAGCCAGCCAAAGCGCGCGGGCGTTGCCATTGCGCGCACCATCAGATAGGCGACACCGGCCTTCAGCACCGCGGTGCTCATGCTGGTGAGCAACTGCGGCTTGCTGTACGTCATGCTTTGCAGCCACGCATTGATCACGCCAACGAACGGTTCGCGAAACAGCATCGTCACCGCGAGGCCGGCGAGCATGGCGCCCACCAGCGGGTCGAAAAAGTGCAGCGCGATGCCGAGCCACGTGAGCAGCAGCGCCGCCACGGAAACCGAAAAGCGCAGCGCGAAGGCGCTGCCGAGCACCGTGCCCAGTTGACTTGGCGGCCGGCCGACGATGGTGGGAACCAGAATTTCCGCCCCGCACACCCAGGTGATCGGCGACAGCACCAGCAGCAGCGTGTTCGCGTACTGCCATTTACCGAAGGTGTCAGGTCCGAAGTAGCGCGCCAGCATGCCGCTGATCGCGATCGCCACGCCGATCTGCGTGAGCCGCTCCAGCCCGAGCCAGACGATGTTGGTGAAGGCGCGCGTGACGTCGGGATTGGCGAAGCGTTTGAGCGTCAGCATCCGGTGGACACTCGCCTGTGCGGTTGCACGCGTTGTAGGTGTTGCAGGTGTTGTGCGGGGGACGCAACGTGCGCCAGGGCGCAATGTGTAACAGCCCACCTGGCCGACTGTCGCGGCAACATTGCAAAAGCAGGGCGTCTAAGCATTAGAATGGATGTCTATTAGGGCATGTCCGAAAGGCGCAATTATAAGTTGGAACCGGATCGCTTCCGGCAAGGGCGCATCGCTCGGTTTAGCAGGTAGTTTTACCGATCTCTCGGCAATACGCCGGTCAAATTTTTCCATTGCACGCAAGTGAGCCAACATGATCTCCAAATCTATTTTCAAGGCATATGACATTCGCGGTGTGATCGGCAAGACGCTCGACACTGACGCAGCGCGTTCGATCGGTCTCGCTTTTGGCAGCGAAGTGCGGGCGCAAGGCGGCGACGCCGTGGTGGTGGCGCGTGACGGCCGCCTGTCGGGTCCCGATCTGATCCAGGCGCTATCGGACGGTCTGCGTGCAGCCGGCGTCGACGTGGTCAACGTCGGCATGGTGCCGACACCGGTCGGCTACTTCGCGGCCAGCGTGCCGTTGAAGCTCGACGGCGGCGAGCGCCGCGTCGATTCGTGCATCGTCGTGACGGGCAGCCACAATCCGCCTGACTACAACGGCTTCAAGATGGTCCTGCGCGGCGCGGCCATTTACGGCGAGCAGATCCTCGCGCTGCATCAGCGCATCGTCGACGAAAACTTTTCTGCAGGCAGCGGCACGTACACCGAGTACGACATCGCCGATGCGTATCTGGATCGCATCACCAGCGACGTCAAGCTCGCGCGCCCGATCAAGATCGTGGTCGATACCGGCAACGGTGTGGCTGGTGGCCTGGCGCCCAAGCTCTTCAAGAAGCTCGGTTGCGAGCTGGTGGAACTGTTCACCGAAATCGACGGCAACTTCCCGAACCATCACCCGGACCCGGCTCACCCGGAAAACCTCCAGGACGTGATCCGCGCGCTGAAGGAAACGGACGCTGAAATCGGTTTCGCATTCGACGGCGACGGCGACCGTCTCGGCGTCGTCACCAAAGACGGCCAGATCATCTATCCGGACCGCCAGCTGATGCTGTTCGCCGAAGAAGTGCTGTCGCGCAACAAGGGCGCGCAGATCATTTACGACGTGAAGTGCACGCGCAATCTGGGCAAGTGGATCAAGGAGAAGGGCGGCGAACCGCTGATGTGGAAGACCGGCCACTCGCTGGTCAAGGCGAAGCTGCGCGAAACCGGCGCGCCGCTGGCGGGCGAAATGAGCGGCCACGTGTTCTTCAAGGACCGCTGGTACGGTTTCGACGACGGCCTGTACACGGGCGCGCGGCTGCTGGAAATCCTGACGCGTGTGGCAGATCCGAGCAAGCTGTTGAACTCGCTGCCGAACTCGAATTCCACGCCGGAACTGCAATTGAAGCTCGAAGAAGGCGAAAACTTCGAACTGATCGCGCGTTTGCAGCAAAACGCGAAGTTCACCGGCGCGGACGACGTTGTGAAGATCGACGGCTTGCGTGTCGAGTATCCGGACGGCTTCGGTCTGGCGCGTTCGTCGAACACCACGCCGGTGGTGGTCATGCGCTTCGAAGCCGATAGCGACGCAGCGCTCAAGCGCATCCAGGAAGACTTCCGCCGCGTAATCATGGCGGAGAAGCCGGACGCGAAGCTGCCGTTCTAAAAGCTCCAGCGGCGGCGCGGTTCTTCGTGAACCGCGGTTGCTGTCGAACGCGGCGCGGGTTTCACTTACCGCGCCGCGTTTTTTCATGCCATTTACCGGTGTCGCGATAGAATTGCCGTCCTTTCATAGCATCTTCGGGCCGGATAGCCGGTTTTCCCACACTTGAGCGTGCAAAAGATACTAATCGTGAGGGTGTCGTCATTGGGCGACGTCGTTCACAACATGCCGGTGATCGCCGACATCCGACGCCGCCATCCCGAGGCCCAGATCGACTGGCTCGTCGAAGAAAGCTTCGTGGGGCTCGTGGAACTCGTCAGCGGCGTGCGGCGGGCGATTCCCGTGTCGCTGCGGCGCTGGCGCAAGCGCATCCTCTCGGTCGACAACTGGCGCGAGATCAGCGCGTTTCGCCGCGCGCTCGCCGCCGAGAACTACGACCTCGTGATCGACTGCCAGGGGCTCATCAAGACCGCGTGGGTCGCGAGCATGGCGCGCGGGCCGCTGGTCGGCCTCGCGAACCGTACCGACGGCGCGGGCTTCGAATGGCCGGTGCGCTTCTTCTACGACAAGCGCGTGCTGATCGAGCCGCGCACCCATGTCGTCGAGCGTACGCGCCAACTGGTGGCCGCGGCGCTGGACGACCCGCAGCCGCACCCCACCGACGAGATCGACTTCGGCATCGACACCGGGCGCGCGGCGCTGGCTTTGTCGGAGGCGAATCTGAATCTGCCGGTGCCTTACGTGGTGTTCGTGCACGCCACCTCGCGCGCCGACAAGCAGTGGCCCGATACCGCGTGGATCGAACTTGGGCAGTCTTTGGTGCGGCGCGGCGCGTCGATCGTCCTGCCCTGGGGCAGCGAGGAAGAGCGCGTCACCAGCGAGCGTCTGGCGAAGGAATTCGGCGGTGCGGCGATCGTGCCGCCCAAGCTGTCATTGCCGGCGGTGGTCGGCCTGATCGAAGGCGCTGCCGCGACAGTCGGCGTTGACACAGGTCTAGTTCACATTGCAGCGGCGCTGAAGCGGCCGACAGTCGAGTTGTACAATTTCGCCACCGCGTGGCGCACTGGCGGCTACTGGTCGCCGAACGTCGTCAATCTCGGCACGGCCGGCAAGCCGCCCACGCTGCAGGAAGTGAAGTCCGCGCTGGCCGGTTTCGGCCTACTCTAATGCTGTAGCGCTGTAATGCGGTGTGCTTCGCCTTACGCTCCATCCGTTTTCAAGGGCGACCATGAACGAAACCCAGATCATCGAAGTAGCGAACGCCGACTGGCACGGACGCAATCTGTCCGTGCCGCGCGAGATGCTGCTGGCCGGCGTCGAACGCGGCAAGGTGCTGTACTTCCCGAACCTGAACTTTGCCATCGAAGGCGGCGAACAGGCCTTGCTCGATCCCGCATTGGCCGATCCGAATCGCAAGAACATCAGTCTTGAGCCGAATGGCGGCGCGCTGCATGGCGTGGCCGGCGATGCGGTCACGCAATCGGCCGTGCGCGCGTTGATCGCGCGTTATCAGGCCAATGCGCGCACGCTGGTCGATGGGCTCTTTCCTGAATACAACAGCAGGTTGCGCGTCGCGCCGACGAGCCTGCGGCTGCATCAGGTGGAAGGGCGCGAGACGTCCTGGCGTAAGGACGACAGCCGTCTGCATGTCGATGCCTTTCCGTCGCGGCCGAATTACGGCGAGCGCATTTTGCGCGTGTTCACCAACGTGAATCCGCATGGCGCGCCGCGGGTGTGGCGCGTCGGCGAACCGTTCGAGGATATGGCCAAGCGCTTTCTGCCGCGCATCAAACCTCAGATGCCCGGCTCGGCGTGGCTGTTGAATCTGCTGCATGTGACCAAATCGCCGCGTAGCGAATACGACCATTTGATGCTGAATCTGCACGACGGCATGAAGGCCGATCTCGAGTATCAGAAGTCGAGCCCGCAGGAGACCATGCCGTTTCCGCCGGGCAGCGTCTGGGTGTGTTTCTCCGACCAGACTTCGCATGCGGTGATGTCCGGCCAGTTCATGCTGGAGCAGACCTTCTTCCTGCCGGTCAAGGCGATGGCGCAGCCGGACTGCGCACCGCTCGGCATTCTCGAGCGCCTGAAGGGCAGGGCTCTCGTTTGAGCGCCGCTGTCTGTTTCGATCGTGCGGTGAAACGCGCGCTTGCATTCGGATTCACGCTCGGGCGTGCGGAGTCCCGATGCTGAGGGCGATTTATAACGCGCTCTGGTGGATCGTCGCGCCGCTTGCCGTGCTGCGCTTGCTGATTCGTTCGCGCAAGGAGCGTGGCTATCGTGAGCATATCGCCGAGCGGTTCGGTTACTCGCGCGGTCGGCTGCCGGAAGACAATGCACCGCTGATCTGGGTGCATGCGGTGTCGGTGGGCGAGACGCGTGCTGCGCAACCGCTGATCGATGCGTTGATGAAGGCGCGTCCCGACGCGCGAATTCTTTTGACGCATATGACGCCGAGTGGCCGTGCCACCGGTGAGCAGATTTTCGGCGACCGTGTATTGCGCAGCTATCTGCCTTACGACATGCCGCGTGTGGTGCGGCGGTTTTTGCGGGCGTGGCGGCCGTCGCTTGGACTGGTAATGGAAACTGAAGTGTGGCCCACGTTGATCGACGAATGTCGTCGCGCGGATGTGCCGCTGGTGCTGACCAATGCGCGGATGTCGGCGCGCTCGTATAAGCGCGCGGCCAAGTTCGGCCATGCGACCAAAGACGTATTTGGTGGATTTGCGCGAGTGCTGGCGCAGAGTCCGTCGGATGCGGAGCGGCTTACTGCACTCGGTGCACGTAATGTCGCGGTGCTTGGGAATTTGAAGTTCGATATGAGCACGCCACCGGAATTGGCGGCGCGTGGTCATGCATGGCGTGCGGCGATCGGCACGCGGCCTGTGTGGGTTGCGGCGAGTACGCGTGAAGGCGAAGAGGAACTGGTGCTGCAGGCGTTCGCGGCGCTGGGTACCGAGGAGGCGTTGCTAATTCTGGTGCCGCGTCATCCGCAACGGTTTAATGAAGTGGCGGGGCTGGTCGAGAAGGCTGGTTTGCGTCTTGAGCGGCGTTCGATATGGGCGCCTGCTGCGACGGTGGCGTCGGGTGCTGCTTCAACTGTAGGCGGTGGTGTGCCTGTTTTGCCTTCTGACGTCAACGTGCTGCTCGGCGATTCGATGGGCGAGTTGGGCGCTTACTTTGCGGCTTCGGATCTGGCGTTTATCGGCGGGAGTTTGCTGCCGCTGGGCGGGCAGAATCTGATCGAGGCATGCGCGGTTGGGGTGCCGGTGCTGATCGGGCCGCATGTGTTCAACTTCACGCAAGCGACTGCGGATGCGGTCGCGGCGGGTGCGGCGGTGCAGGTGCAAGATCCGGCTGATCTGGCGCGGGCGTTGCGCGAGCTCTTCGGCGATAAGGCAAGGCGGCTGGCGATGGGCGGTGCAGCTTCGGCGTTTGCCGCGCGCCATCGTGGCGCGACGGCGCGGACTGTTGATGTGTTGATGGCGGTGTTGCCGGAGTAGTCGTTCGAGCGCCGCTAAGGCGGTGCTTGCGTTATCGCTTCGCGCGCCGATAAATCGTATATTCTGCCAACACTGGGCTTAAGCGCTGACGGTCCTGTGATCCAAACTGCCTTTTCCAATTTGCCATGACGCTTTTCACCGACCTCGGCTTTCAATGGGATCGCGCCGCGATCCCGCAAGACTTGCCGACCCATTCCATTAAACGGGTGTGCTTTCGCTTTCATCGGATGCTGCCGGAATTCGTGTGGGATGCGAGCGTGCTTGAAGGCAATCCGTTCACGTTTCCCGAGGTAAAGACGCTGCTCGACGGCGTAACGGTTGGCGGGCGGAAGATTTCTGATCAGGAGCAGGTCCTGAATCTGGCGGAAAGTTCGAAGCATTTGCTTGCGATCGTACAAAACGGTCGGTTTGCTCTCGACAAGGCCACGTTTTGCGACCTGCATCGGCTTGTTGCACGCAATGAGGCCCTCGAGTGGGGTATGTTCCGCGGCGAAGGAGAGGAAACGCGATACACGCCGGATGTGGCGTTAGGTGAAGCAGGGCGGCACACACCGCTACCGACCTTGCCTGGTGCTCCTGAACTCAACCGGGTTTTTGCCACTGGCACGCGCTCGCTGACCGATCAGGTTTCGAATGCCTTTGAGCGGGGTTGCGCTTTCTTCCTGTTCGGCGCGTTGCAGCAGTTCTTCTTCGACGGCAACAAACGCACGTCACGTTTCATGATGAACGGCGTATTGATGTCGAATGGTATCGACGCCATTAGTGTCCCAGCGCAGCGTGCCGGCGACTTCAATGAGAAGATGGTGCGATTTTATCTGTCGAAAGACGCGACGGAGATGATGGCATTCCTGCTTGAATGCCATCCGGGTGAATGAGGCTTTAAGCCTTCAACAACCCCTTCTTCTCGATAAATTTCACCACCACATCCAGTCCGTCGAGTGCCTTCAGATTGCACATCACGTAGGGACGCTCGCCGCGCATCTTCTTCGCGTCTGAAGCCATCACCTCCAGATTCGCGCCAACCATCGGTGC
Organism: Paraburkholderia sp. SECH4; assembly: GCF_030511745.1. Lineage (NCBI taxonomy): Bacteria > Pseudomonadati > Pseudomonadota > Betaproteobacteria > Burkholderiales > Burkholderiaceae > Paraburkholderia > Paraburkholderia sp. SECH4. The sequence continues at coordinate 44,038 of NZ_JALOCP010000046.1, read as the reverse complement.
GAGGTCCGTCTTGTTGATCACCAGCAGATCCGATTTCGTAATGCCTGGGCCGCCTTTGCGCGGAATCTTCTCGCCGCCTGCTACGTCGATCACGTAGATCGTCAGGTCTGACAGTTCTGGACTGAAGGTCGCCGCGAGGTTGTCGCCGCCCGATTCGATGAACACGATGTCTGCATCGGGAAAACGCGTCAGCATGCGGTCGACGGCTTCGAGGTTGATCGACGCGTCTTCGCGAATCGCCGTGTGCGGGCAGCCACCCGTTTCCACGCCCATGATTCGTTCTGCGGGCAATGCGCCCGCTACGGTCAACAGACGCTGATCTTCCTTCGTATAGATGTCGTTGGTGATCGCGACGAGGTCATACTGTTCGCGCATCGCCTTGCAGAGCATTTCGAGCAACGTTGTCTTGCCCGAACCGACCGGGCCGCCGACGCCCACGCGCAGCGGCGGCAGTTTCTTCGTGCGGACAGGCGAGTGAGCGGGGTGATGAGGTGCGTTCATGATGGATTTGTTTAAGAGCGGAAGAGCCGCGAATACTGCGACTCGTGACGCGCCGACAGAATGCCCAATTGCGGCGCGAAGGTGTTGATGTTGTCGGGTGGCGTGGCCAAGGCTCGTGTGACGGCTGCGTCGATCGGCTCACGCAACGCGACGATGATGCGCTGGCCGGCGAGTTGGCCGAGTGGCACGGCCTTCAACGCGGCAGCGGCCTGGTTTTCCACCCAGCTGAATGCGTAGGCGGCGAGCGCGGCGTCAGGCGCTGCATCGTGTGCGTACGCGGCGAAGGCGAAAGCCGTGGGTTGGGCCAAGGGCTTGAGCGATGCCAGCGTCGTGCGCCGTTCGGCGTCGCCCCATTCAAGGGACACGCACAACTGGCGTAGTGACCAGCCCATCTGTTCCGTCTCGCGTCTTAGTTCCACAGACTCGCGGCTTGCCAGGAATTCGCTGTTTGCTTCCTTCAGACCATCAGCATCGTGCGCTCGCCAGCGTTCCATCTGATGCGCAAGAAACGGCAACTCGCCTCGCGCAAGCACGTCGGTTAAACCGCTCGCGATCCAATCGCGTGTGGAATCCGCGTCGGTGATGAGTTGCGCTTCAATCGCCGCTTCGAGACCCTGCGAGTAGCTGAACGCGCCGATCGGCAATGCCGGCGACGCGAGATGCAGCAGCGCTGTGAGTTCACCGATGCGCATGGTGATGATGTCCGTGGCCGCACGATTCGTCGTGGACGTGATCGCTTTCTTTTTGATCGTGCGAATGGTCGTTGCCGTGGTCATGGTCGTGCGAGTGACCGTGTGCGTGGCTGTGACCGTGTTCATGATCGTGTGGGTGGTCATGGCCATGCGAATGCCCATGCTCATGCTCATGATCGTCCGAATGCTCATGCCCATGATGCTCGCCGAACACCTGCTGAGCTAATGCATAGTCTTCAGCAAAGGTCTCATCGTGACCATGCTTGTGACCACCGCCGTACGCGCCGGATTCCGGTTGGAACGGCATCGACACCTGATCCACGCTTGCGCCGATGCGCTTCAGCATATCGGCCAGCACCGGATCGTATTCAAGCTTCAGATAATCCGCGCCGACTTCCACTGGCGTGTGACGATTGCCGAGGTGATACGCGGCGCGCGTCAACGTCAGGGCATCTTTCGCGCGGACAACCAGCACGGCTTCAGGAGCAGCGACCACGCGCACCAAACCACCATCATCGGCGACCAGAACATCCCCATCGCGCAGCACCGTGCCGCGCGGCAACAGCAGCGCGATTTCCTCGCCGTTATCCAGCGTTGCCGCGAGACGGCTCTTACGGCGATCATCAAAAGCAAGCGTCAAAGTCGGCGCGCGCTTCACCAGCACCGGTGCCAGCTTCAGATGCGGCGCAATCAGTTTGTCGATAGTGCGCATGGCTTAGAACAAAAAGTAACGCTGCGCCATCGGCAGCACAGTGGCCGGCTCGCAAGTCAGCAACTGCCCGTCGGCGATGACCTGATACGTCTCAGGATCGACGCTGATCGCCGGACGCCACGCGTTGTGAATCATGTCCGCCTTCGTGATCTTGCGGCAGTTCTTCACAGCAACGATACGCTTATTCAGGCCATAGCGTTCGCCGACGCCCGCATCGGCAGCCATCTGCGAAACGAAGGTCAATGAAGTACGTCCCAACGCACCGCCGCGCGTCGCGAACATCTCGCGATAGTGGACTGGCTGCGGCGTCGGAATCGACGCGTTCGGGTCACCCATCTGCGCCATCGCGATCATGCCGCCCTTCAGGATCAGCGACGGTTTGATGCCGAAAAACGCCGGCTCCCAGAACACCAGATCGGCCCACTTGCCCGGCTCGATCGAGCCGACTTCGTGCGAGATACCGTGCGTGATGGCCGGGTTGATCGTGTACTTGGCAACGTAACGCTTCGCGCGGAAATTGTCGTGCCGTGCGTTATCTTCAGGCAGCGCCCCGCGTTGCACCTTCATCTTGTGCGCGGTCTGCCACGTGCGGATGATCACTTCGCCCACACGTCCCATCGCCTGCGAATCCGACGACAGCATCGACAACGCGCCGAGGTCGTGCAGAATGTCTTCGGCAGCAATCGTCTCGCGACGAATACGCGACTCGGCAAACGCGATATCTTCCGCAATCGATGGGTCCAGGTGGTGGCACACCATCAGCATGTCGAGATGCTCTTCGAGCGTGTTGACGGTGTACGGGCGCGTCGGATTGGTCGACGAGGGCAGCACGTTCGCTTCGCCGCACACCTTGATGATGTCCGGAGCGTGGCCGCCGCCCGCGCCTTCCGTGTGATAGGTGTGGATCGTGCGGCCCTTGAACGCAGCCACGGTCGCTTCAACGAAACCGGCTTCGTTCAGCGTATCCGTGTGGATCGCGACCTGCGTGTCGGTGTCGTCGGCGACGGAAAGACAGTTGTCGATTGCAGCCGGCGTCGTGCCCCAGTCTTCGTGCAGCTTCAAACCGATCGCGCCCGCGGCGATCTGTTCAAGCGCCGGTTGCGGCTGGCTCACATTGCCCTTGCCGAGAAAGCCGAGATTCATCGGATAGCCATCGGCCGCTTGCAGCATGCGTTCGAGATGCCACGGACCCGGCGTGCAAGTCGTCGCGTTCGTACCGGTTGCCGGACCCGTGCCGCCGCCGAGCATCGTCGTCACGCCGCTCGCGAGTGCTTCTTCGATTTGCTGCGGGCTGATGAAGTGAATGTGCGTATCGATGCCACCCGCCGTCACGATCAGGCCTTCGCCGGCGATCACTTCGGTGGACGCGCCGATCGCGATCGTCACGTTCGGCTGAATGTCGGGATTGCCCGCTTTGCCGATCGCGGCAATGCGGCCGTTCTTGATGCCGATGTCGGCCTTGACGATGCCCCAGTGATCGAGAATCACCGCATTCGTCACGACGGTGTCGACCACGTCGGCGTGCACGCGTTGCGACTGGCCCATGCCGTCGCGAATCACTTTGCCGCCGCCGAATTTCACTTCTTCGCCGTAAGTCGTGAAGTCGCGTTCGACTTCGATTAGCAACTCGGTGTCGGCGAGGCGCACACGGTCGCCGGTCGTGGGGCCGAACATTTCCGCGTATGCGCGGCGGCCAATGCGTAATGTCATGGTGTGGGTCCGGAAATGAGCAGGGTGGTCAAAGCAAGCTTGCGCGGATCGCGCATCAGAGCTTGCCCATCACCTTGCCGTTGAAGCCGTAGACGACGCGGTCGCCCGCCAGTTCGACCAGTTCGACGGTGCGTTCCTGGCCGGGCTCGAAGCGCACGGCGGTGCCTGCCGCGATGTTCAGGCGGAAGCCGCGCGCCGCTTCACGATCGAAGGAGAGCGCCTCGTTCACTTCATAGAAGTGATAGTGCGAGCCGATCTGCACCGGACGGTCGCCGGTATTCGACACGACCACCGTGACGGTGGCGCGGCCCGCGTTGAGTTCGTGTTCGCCGTCGTCGATGAGGAGTTCGCCGGGAATCATGAGGCTGCCTTGCGTGATTAGGGGATCGGGTGATGAACGGTGACGAGCTTGGTGCCGTCGGGGAACGTGGCTTCGACCTGGATGTCGGGGATCATTTCCGGCACGCCTTCCATCACATCGGCGCGCGTCAGCAGCGTGGTGCCGTAGTGCATGACCTCGGCGACGGTCTTGCCGTCACGGGCCGCTTCCATCAGCGCGGCGGTGATGAAAGCGATCGCTTCCGGATAGTTCAGTTTGAGGCCGCGAGCGCGGCGCCGTTCGGCGAGCAGCGCGGCGGTGAAGATCAGCAGCTTGTCCTTCTCGCGAGGTGTCAGCTTCATCGGATGTCAAGTTGGGTTACGCCTGTCCCAGCGAGGACAGGCGTCGGATGCGATCGGGGTCGCGCTTCGTTGTGCGCCATCGCGGCCGCTCGAAATGCGACGCGAAACAGACCGCGACAAGCTTACTGCCAGATCAGCTTACAAAGATATCAAGCTGAATTAACGACCCGCTTACAGATTGGTTGGCAAGGGCGCGCCGAACCACTTCTTCGACATCGTGTCGAGCGTGCCGTCCGCCTTCGCTTGGGCGATGGCGGCGTTGACCTTCGCCTGGAGCCGGCTTTCATTTTTGTTCATGCCGACGAAACATGGTGAATCCTTTATAACGAACTTCGGTTCCGGACGACGCGGCGGATTCTTCGCATTGATTGCGGCGGCGACGATATTGCCGGCAGCGATCAACTGCACCTGACCCGAGAGGAACGCGGCGATGGTCGCGTTGTTATCTTCGAAGCGTTTGATGGTGGCGTTCGGCGCCATTTGCGTGAGGCCGATTTCTTCGAGCGCGCCGCGCGTAGCGCCGACAGTCTTGCCGGTGAGATCGGCGGGGCCGGTGACCTTGATGTCGGCGGGACCGAACACGCCCTGGTAATACGGCGCATAGGCCGTCGAGAAATCGATGACCTTGTCGCGCTCAGGCGTTTTGCCGAGCGACGAGATCACCAGATCGACCTTACCCGTCTGCAGATACGGAATACGGTTTGCGCTGTTGACCGGCACGAGTTCGAGCTTCACGTTCATCGACTTCGCGAGCAGGGCAGCGGTATCGATGTCATAGCCTTGCGGCTTCATATCCGCGCCGACCGAGCCGAACGGCGGATAGTCTTCGGGAACTGCAACTTTCAGCACGCCGGCTTTGGCGATGTTGTCGAGCGTATCCGCGTGGGCGGCGGGCGCATTGATGGCGAGGACGGGCGAGAGCAGCAGTGCGGCGAGCCAGGCGCGACGCGCAGGGCGAAGGGTCGATCGGGTCATGTTAGGCGAGCGGTGGTGGCGAGTGGTCGGCTGCCGTCAGGATGCGGCAGCATCGTGGGAGATTTCGATGCAAGGTATGTGCCATGGCGGGGCAGCATGGCTTGGCGGGGCGAATGACACGGTGATGCACCGACTTGGAGTGGTCGGCTGCGCCAGATTGGTGCTTGCGACGTCTTACAAAGGTGAAAGGCACGCTGAGCTGCCAGGCGGCAATGTTCAGCGAATCAGGTCGACCAGATTCGAAGTGGCACAGCGTCGACGCCATGCACGACCGGGCGCAATTGAAGCCAACACTGAGTTAAGGCACGTTGCAGCGTCTCCATAGACCGCGACACCGCCCGCACGAGCAAAACCCCTTCAGTGACACAGGAAGCCGCCGCCCGCAACGAATCGTCAAACGGTAGCTGGGCAGTGAGCGCTTCAGCGAGTGCATCATCGCAGGCCGCCCCGACCGCCCAGAGCGTCCCATACGCAGGAAACCCGGCAAGGCCTTGCGCGGCATCCCGCAATGAATCTTCCGCGCTGAGGCTCGCACGTTCGAGCCACAGCGCCTCGCCATTCGCCCCAACGATCCGCGATACGGCTCGCAACTGCCCCTTTGACCACCGCTCACCAGCCGCTTGCCGCCCAAGCTGAGTCGCATCCCACCCAATTGCGCTAGCCCCTTCGCCAAGCGTCAGCGAAAAATCCAGCATTGCGTTGGCGTGATCGAAAACGATATTGTTTTGCGGCAGCCAGTCGAGCTTCGCCTGAGGGCCGACACGCACCGCAATATTCTGCCGTGCCGCACGGCCATTGGATTTGTACCACTTGGTTGCGCCGGGCGTGGTGATAACGGCGTGCGCACTATCGCCGACATCCACGTCGATATCGAGTTGATCGCCGCCCGCGATCCCACCCGGTGGATGCACGATCACCGCGTGGCAGATCGCGTGGCCTTCCGGATAGAGCGGCCGCTGCACGCGCAACGGACCATCATGCAGCCGATGCTTGAGCGTCGTCCGTTCGCCGTCTTTGACGAAGCCGAGTTCGAGGCGCGCGCGCCATTGCGAGTGCGCGGTGGGATGCGCGGTGGCGAGTGCAGCGTGGTTTTCGTGAAGCGACATGCGAGCGGACTTGCGAATGAATGAGCGGCTGGGCGCGATATTGGGCACGGTAACAGACGCGGCAACAGACGCGTCAATGCGCAGCGTGCCTGCACGCGTTAGGCAGCGACGAGCCGTGTTGCCACAGGATGCGGCGAGAATAGCACGCTGCGGTGCTTGCGCCGGTCAGACGGCGATCAGTGCGCGCACGCCATCCGTATCCATGTTGGCGCCTTCACCGCCCGCGACGATTTCACCACGGCTCATGACCCAATACCGATCAGCGATCTCTTTGGCGAAGTCGTAATACTGTTCGACGAGCAGCACGGTCATGCCCATTTCTTCGACCAACTGACGCAGCGTGCGGCCAATGTCCTGAATGATCGAGGGCTGGATGCCTTCGGTGGGTTCATCGAGGATCAGCAATTGCGGATCGCTCATCAGCGCACGGCCGATCGCGAGCTGTTGTTGTTGACCACCGGAGAGGTCGCCGCCGCGGCGGCTGCGCATGTCCTTCAGGACTGGGAAGAGTTCGTAGATACGGTCCGGGATTTTTTTCGGGGCTTTTTTGCTGGCCGCACCGACCAACAGATTTTCTTCGACGGTCAACCGCGGGAAGATGTCACGGCCTTGCGGAACATAGGCGAGACCTTTTTCTACACGCGAGTAGGTCGGCAGCTTGGTGATCGGCGCGCCGCGCCAGGCGATTGAGCCGCTCTTGGTTTGGACGACGCCCATCAGGCATCTAAGCAGCGTTGTCTTGCCGACACCGTTGCGACCCAGTAGCACAGTGAGCTTGCCGTCAGGCACCGTGAGTTTCACATCACGAAGAATGTGGCTACCACCGTAGTACTGGTTGAGGTTCTCTACTTCTAGCATGTCGGTCGATCCTTGAATTCTGGTGGCTTTTTGCGGCCGTGATTTGATTGTGGCCATTACCGCCCGAGATAAGATTCGATCACCGTCTCATCTCTCTTCACCTCATCAAGCGTGCCGTGAGCGAGAACCCGCCCTTCGGCCATCACCGTCACCTTCCCCTTCTCACCCGACAACGCCGCCACAAACTCCATATCGTGTTCGACAACCATCATCGAGCAACTCCCACGCAAATGATTGAGCAGCTCGGCTAACTGCATGGTCTCGTCATCGGTCATGCCCGCGGCAGGCTCATCGAGCAAAAGCAGCGCCGGTTGCTGCATCAGCAACATCCCGATCTCGAGCCGCTGTTTCTGCCCATGCGACAACTCGCCGGCAAGCCGCCGCGCTTCGCTCTCCAAGCCAATCAAAGCCAGCGTCTCTTCAATCCGCGCTTGCGCCTCACGATCCAATCGCGCACGCAAAGAAGCCCACCATCCCTTGTCAGCCTTCATGGCCAACTCAAGGTTCTCCCACACAGGATGCTGTTCAAAAACAGTAGGCTTCTGAAACTTGCGCCCAATCCCTGCGCGCGCAATAGACGGCTCATTCATCCGCGTCAAGTCGATCGACTGCCCGAGAAAGACCTTGCCGGAATCGGGCTCGGTCTTCCCGGTGATGACATCCATCATCGTCGTCTTGCCGGCCCCATTCGGCCCGATGATGCAGCGCAACTCACCCGCGTTGATCGATAAAGTCAGCGCGTTCAACGCGCGAAACCCATCGAAACTCACGGTCACGTCTTCAAGGTACAGAATCGTCCCGTGCGAAATATCGATCTCGCCCGGCACCACCGCGTGCCCCATGCTCGCGACACCGCTCAACGACCGTTCAGCAGGCTCTTCAGGTAATGCAAGATCAGGGACCATCGGGTTTTCGTTCATGAGTGGTCCCTCTTGCGCGTGACCATTTCGATCAGGCCCATGATGCCGTTCGGCAACAACAGCGGGACCAGCACGAAAATCAGACCAAGAAAGAACAGCCAGTATTCAGGGAAGTTCGCCGTAAAAAAGCTCTTCGCGCCATTCACCGCGAACGCGCCGATGATCGGTCCAATCAACGTGCCGCGTCCACCCACCGCAACCCAGATTGCCATCTCGATCGAGTTGCCCGGTGACATCTCCCCCGGGTTGATGATGCCGACCTGCGGCACATACAACGCCCCTGCAATTCCGCACAAAATAGCGGAGACGGTCCACACGAACAGCTTGTACGCGAGCGGGCTATAGCCGAGGAACATCAAACGCGTTTCACCATCACGTACTGCAGTGACCACGCGGCCCAGCTTCGACGTGACGATTGCCCGCGCGCCGATGAAGGCCAGGATCAACACCGCAAACGTGATCAGCAGGAGGGCAGTGCGCGTGCCTGGATGCGTAATCGGAAAACCGCCGATACGCTTGAAGTCGGTGAAGCCATTGTTACCGCCGAAACCCATTTCGTTGCGGTAGAACAGCAGCATGGCGGCAAACGTCATCGCCTGCGTGATGATCGACAGGTACACGCCCTTCACCCGCGAGCGGAACGTGAAGAAGCCGAACACCCACGCGACAACGGCGGGTACCAGCACCACCAGCAGCAGCGCATAGCCGAGATGCTGCGTGCCTTGCCAGTACCATGGCAGTTGGTGCCAGTCGAGAAACACCATGAAGTCCGGCAGGTCGCTGCCGTATTTGCCTTCGTGGCCGATCGAGCGCATCAGGTACATGCCGATCGCGTAGCCGCCCAACGCAAAGAACAACGCGTGTCCCAGGCTCAGAATGCCGCAATAGCCCCACACGAGATCGAGTGCCAGCGCGGCGATCGCGTAGCACATGAACTTGCCGGTGATCGTCATCGCATACGCGGACAGATGGAACGCGCTTGTCTCCGGGACCACCAGCGTGGCGAATGGCACGCCGAGACCGAACACGATGATCAGTGCGATCAGCGCGAGCCACGCGCGGCGTGACAGCAATGCAGGACGCGGAGGCAAGCCGAGCGCGAAGCCTGACTGCGCCTCGCGTCCGGTAGAAGCGCCACTGCTTGCTGAGCCGACGTGAGCCGAAGAGGTAGCCGATGTCATCTCATGCCTCCGCGCTACGGCCCTTGAGGGCGAACATGCCCTGCGGACGCTTCTGGATGAACAGCACGATCAGCACGAGCACCGCGATCTTGGCGAGCACCGCGCCCCAGAACGGTTCGATCGCCTTGCTGATCAACCCGAGACCGAAGCCGCCGATCACCGTGCCGGCGAGTTGGCCGACGCCGCCGAGCACCACGGCCATGAACGAATCGATGATGTAGCTCTGGCCGAGATCCGGGCCCACATTGCCGATCTGCGACAGCGCGCAGCCACCCAGTCCGGCAATACCAGCACCGAACGCGAATGCATACGAATCGACGCGCGCGGTTTTCACGCCGACGCATGCTGCCATCCGCCGGTTTTGCGTGACGGCTCGCACGAACAGACCCAGGCGGGTTTTAGTCAGGACAGCCCACGCAATCCCGACGACGATCAGCGAAAACGCCAGAATCGCCAGCCGGTTGTACGGCAGGATCAGATTCGGCAGCACGGTCACGCCGCCGCTCATCCATGCAGGGTTGATCACCTGGACGTTTTGCGCGCCGAACACCATACGTGTCGCCTGAATCAGAATCAGGCTGACGCCAAAGGTGGTCAGCAGGGTTTCGAGCGGACGGCCATACAAATGCTTCAACACCAGCCGTTCGAGCACGATGCCGACCAGGCCGGCTGCGGCGAATGACGCCGGCACGGCAAGCAGCGGATACCAGTCGAACGCACCGGGCGCAAAGCGCTGGAACAGGTTCTGCACGACATACGTTGCGTACGCGCCGATCATCAGGAATTCGCCGTGCGCCATGTTGATGACGCCGATCAGTCCATACGTGATCGCGAGACCGAGTGCGGCGAGCAGCAGCACGCTGCCGAGCGACAAGCCCGCGAACAGCGTCCCCGCGATCTGGCTGCGGCGCTGAATCGAATCGAGTTCGTCGATGCCGCTTTGCGCGGCGGAGCGCACGCGATCGTCCGCTTCGTTGAAGGTGCCGTCCGGCTTCTTAGCGACGAGCGGGCGCAGCAGTTCGTTCATGTCGAGATCGTGCCGCGCGGCGACCAGTTGCACGGCTTCGAGGCGCTTGGCTGGGTCGGCGTCGTGCAAGGCGGTCATCGCCCACAGCGTGTCGAGACGCTTCTTCAGCGCAGGGTCGGTTTCCTTTGCACGCGCCGCATCGACGAGCGGTTTGATCGACGGATCGGGGTTTTGCAGCAGTGCGGTGATGGCCGCGTCGCGCGTGGCGGCGTCGGGTGAATCGAGTTGCAGACCCGAGAGTGCGCCCGCCACTTTCGAGCGCAGCAGGTTGTTCAGGGTGACCGGTTGCGCGTCGCCTGCGGCGACCGTTTTACCGGTGACGGCATCGCGCGCCGTGTCGCCGTCTTGCAGCAGCACCGCGCCGGAATCGGTGGCGAGCGCGCTGTCGTCGGACAGGGCTTTGAGCACCGCGAGCGATTCTTTGTCGTGGTTGGCAATCAGCTTGTCGATTGCCGCGGATTTCGCATCGAAGTCGTCACCGGCGAGCGGCGCGACATCGGCCGGCGTGAGCGCAAAGGCGGTCAGCGGCGCGCTAACGATAAGCGCGAGCGCGAGGCCGCCGATGTTGCGTCGTGCGAATTTCAGAAATGAAAACGCCATGGTGGCCTTTGAAGAAAAACCGGCGAGGCGGCGCGGCATCGAGGTGATGCACCGGTGCCACGCCGGTGTCTTGCGTCTTGCAGCGTCCTGTCGGGCAGAGCAGCGGTTCGGCCCCGGCTCTGCCCAGGTTCAGGCTCAGGTTCAGGCAACCCGCGAGCGCTTCAGGAATGCGGGAATCGAACTGACCACATCCGGCTTGCTCGAATTGCCGGCGATGAACGGGCTCCACGGCTGCGCGCGAACCGCGGTCTTGGTGCGCCACACCACGTTGAACTGGCCGTCGGCACGCACTTCGCCGATCATCACCGGCTTGTGCAGATGGTGATTGCCGTCCATTTCGAGCGTGAAGCCCGACGGCGCCGCAAACGTCTGGCCAACCATCGCCACGCGCACCTTGTCCACATCCGTGCTCTTTGCTTTTTCGACGGCCTGCTTCCACATATGGATGCCGACGAAAGTCGCTTCCATCGGGTCATTGGTCACGCGCTTGGTGCCGCCCGGCAGGTTGTTGTCCTTGACCCATGCAGCCCATTGCTTCTTGAACTTCTCGTTGGCCGGGTTGCGCAGCGACATGAAGTAGTTCCATGCCGCGAGATTGCCGACCAGCGGTTTCGTATCGATGCCGCGCAGTTCTTCTTCGCCGACCGAGAATGCGACCACCGGCACGTCGGACGCCTTCAGCCCCTGGTTGCCGAGTTCCTTGTAGAACGGCACGTTCGAGTCGCCGTTGACGGTCGAGATCACCGCGGTCTTGCCGCCCTGCGAGAACGTCTTGATGTTCGCGACGATGGTCTGATAGTCGCTGTGGCCGAACGGCGTGTAGACCTCCTGGATATCGGCTTCCTGCACGCCTTTCGACTTGAGGAACGCGCGCAGGATCTTGTTGGTCGTGCGGGGGTACACATAGTCGGTACCCAGCAGGAAGAAGCGCTTGGCGCCGCCGCCTTCCGCGCTCATCAGGTATTCGGTTGCCGGAATCGCTTGCTGATTCGGCGCGGCGCCCGTGTAGAACACGTTGCGCGACATTTCTTCGCCTTCGTACTGCACCGGGTAGAACAGCAGGCCGTTCAGTTCTTCGAACACCGGCAGCACTGACTTGCGCGACACCGACGTCCAGCAGCCGAACACGACGGCGCACTTTTCCTGGGTGATCAGTTGGCGTGCCTTTTCGGCGAACAGCGGCCAGTTCGACGCCGGGTCCACGACCACCGGCTGCAGTTGGCGGCCCATGACGCCGCCGTTCTTGTTGATGTCCGCGATGGTCATCAGCGCGGTGTCTTTGAGCGATGTCTCCGAGATCGCCATCGTGCCGGAGAGGGAATGTAGAACGCCTACTTTGATCGGACCGCTGCCCGATTGCGCCTGAGCAAACGGAACCTGACCTGCAAGCGCCAATGCGCCCGACATGGAGCCGAACTTCAACAGACTACGACGTTTCATGTATTTCCCCTTGCCATTGATGGTGACTGTTTATGGGCGTCGATTTCAGCCAGCAGGGCTTATCCCGCATGACTTGCCGCTTCTGTACTGCAAGGCACATGCCATGCAGTAATTTCGACTTGAAGTCCGCGAATCGCGTGCTGCGACGCGGTGATGCGCCGCGTCAGTTATGCGTATCGCGGCGCAAAATTGGTGCAGGAGCAGGGCGTGCGCCTCGTTCAGGTGCGTACCGCGCCGCAACGAAGCGTGTCCGTCGGCCAGCGGGCGTCGGCGGTGCATGGTCGCTGCCCCTTTGTGCATGTAGCGCGCTCTGCCTACGCCACGCGTGGTGATGGGCAGCGCATGAGGTTTATCGGACGCGAGCGTGGATATCACGGTGTGGGATTCGGCGGGATTGCAGTGGGAGTGGTAGCAAGAGAAGAGGCCGGCGCCTCGCGGCGCCGGCCTCTTCTTTGTAGACGACATCTGTGTTGCAGCCGATTGTCAGAAGGCGACGAACGGCCCAGTCTGCGTACCGATCTTGGCGCCTTCGAGCACGGTATACACGCTACGGCCGAAGAAGAACGGTAGGCCCCACATGAAACCTCCGGAAAATTTCGCGCCGAGACTGTCGTAGGCCGCGTTCAGGTTTGCCCGCAAGCTGAGTCCATTGCCGACCGAGAACGGCACAGTGACTGGTGTGCCGACTCCGCTAGTGGCCTTCAAGATGGCGGACAGGTTAAGGGCGGGAGACGGCGTGTACCAGACGCCCGCGTAGGGAATTGTGGCATCCGGGAAGTTATACACATTCGTGCCACTGTCGAACACGCCAGTGAGCGTATTGCCCTTGTACACGGTCGTGAAGAAACCGTTCTGATCCACCGGCACGATATTCGCCATCGATGGCAGCGCATTGTTCTGACGCGTCCCGACGCCGAACACGAGTTCACCTGTCGCCGTGGCTTGACCGTCTGCGGGCAAGGCCGGCAAACGGATGATGGTGCCGTTGTTATCGGAGGTAAAGTCGGCGACAGGATTCATGACTTGCGTGTCGAGTGGTACGCGCGTACCCGTGCACGAACTCGTCGAGGGACAGTAGTAGTAGGTCGCCGACAGCACTTGTCGAGCCGCGAGCGGATAGTCGCGCGCCGTATGGCCGATGCCTATCACACCGTTCGCACCGAGCGCGGCTGCCGTATTGAGATCGATCATGCCGCGGGAATTGCACTCCGATGGCATGGCATATGCGCCGTCGCCGATCACTTGAACCGGCAGATTGCCCGCGGTTTTGCCTCCGATAGTTACGTCGGCTCGTTTGATCGAGCCCCACGTGTAGCCACCCATAAAAATCGCGCATTGGGCAATTGGAGCGCCTCCGGTCGGATCGTTAGAGGCACCTGTTTGCGCCGGCAAGCGGGAAGCGAGCGTTGAGCCCAGCGCACTTCCCATCACGCGCACGCCGACCGAGCCGGTGTCGAGCAGCATGTGATCGACAGTCGAGCATTGGGTGCTGCCTTGCGAGCCGGGGAGGCATATGGTTGCGCTCACATAGAGCATGTTTGTCTCGCCCATCGTCCGATCGACGACAATCGGCACGGTGTTCACGTCGGCGACTGGAGTTGGTGTCGGAGTCGGAGTTGGCGTCGGAGTTGGCGTCGGAGTTGGCGTCGGAGTTGGCGTCGGAGTTGGAGTCGGAGTTGGAGTCGGAGTCGGAGTCGGAGTCGGTGTCGGCGTTGGCGTTGGCGTCGGAGTCGGAGTCGGACTCGGAGCGGGACTCGGCGAAGGCTTAGGACTCGGCGTCGGCGTCGCCGGCTTATCGTTGTCTTTGGTCGCATTCGAATTGCCGTCGTCGCCACCGCCGCCACCGCAGGCTGAAAGAGCCAAACTAGCCGTTAGCAACGCGAAGCAAAGTTTCTTATTGAGGGTCGTCATGTTTCTTGTGTTCCGTGAAATCGATGTGCCGTGTCACTGCAGATCGTCAACACGAACATTCGCGGGGACGAGGCGCGGCAGAACTGCCTTGCCGAAGAAGTTTCCCGCTCGGCCCGCGGACTCGATCTGAAAGTCGCTGTTGCGTTCGATCAACGGACCGGTGCCGCGCGCGCGGCCCGCACCGGCGGAGACAGCGTTCGGAAAATAGCTGCCGAGTAGCGCAACCATGTCGGGGCGCACGGGCCCTTGCCACGTGACGGCAAACACGACATTGGTAGGCAGCACGTATTCGCGAATCCTGACGCCGTCGGCGTCATGTGACTCGCGCACGGTATAAGCCGTGGTTGAAGCAGGAGAGGAATTAGGCGCAGCCGACTGGAGCAAGGACTTCGGGGCCGAACCCGCACCCGGTGCCCCACCCAACGCCGCATACGACGCGAGCGGCAAAAGCGCCGACACGGTCAGCACGATCTTTACAAATCTCATCACATTGCTCCAAAAAACAGGTCGGAGCATGTTGCCTGCGGGCGATTAATGAGAGGCTCTGAAACGTCCTAACGATGAGTAGGAAACGCCGATGCGATTCGGCCGCTTCCGCGCGGCGCCAGCAGGTAGGAAAGCAGGAGGCAGACGTCTCGCAACGCCGCCTCCCAAACAAGCACGACGCAATCGTCAGAACGCGACGAACGGTCCGGTTAACTTACCGATCTTGGCGTTTCCGATCACCGTATACACGCTGCGGCCATAGAAGAACGGCAAGCCCCAGAGGAACATGCGGCTGTGCGGGGAGTACGCACCGACGTTGTTGTACGCAGCGTTACCGCTTGCCATCAGGTTCAGTGCGTTGTCGATCGGGAAGGTCATGCTAACCGGCGGACTGGAACCGTCGGTGGGCTCCATTGTTGCCGCCAGGTTGAGCGGGCTCGATGGCGTGTACAACTCCCACTCGGAAGTCGTGGGAATCGTGTCGTCGGGGAACACGTACGCATTCGTGCCGCTATCGATCGCGCTCCAGTTAAGCACGGTGCCGTGATACTGGGTCGTCATAGTGGCGTACTGGTCGAGCGCAAAGATGTTGGCATTGGCCGGCGGCGTATTGTTTGACTGGGTGCCGACGCCGAATATCAACTGACCGGAGACGCCCGCCTGGCCACCCGCTGTAATCGCCGGCAAGCGGATGACCGTGCCGTTGTAATCGGCGTCGAATGCCGCAACAGGGTTCATCACCTCCTTGGCAACTGTCATACGCGTACTGACGCAGGAATTCGCCGACGGGCAGTAATAGTAGAGCCCAGGTACCGCCTTCTGCAGCGCGTCCTTTGAGTCTTGAGTGAAGTGTCCAATTCCCAGAATACCGTTGGCACCCAGACTCTTGGCGGAGCTGAGGTCGGCCCCACCGCGTGCAGCGCATTCCGCTGGCGTGGTAAATGCGCCGTCTCCGGTCACCTGGATCGGAACGTTGCTCGCCGTCCGGTTGCCGATCGTGATGTCAGCGCGCTTGACCGAGCCCCACGTGAAACCGGAGGCGAACGTCATGCATTCGGCGATCGGGAAGGCGCCGGTATTGTCGTCGGGAGCACCGACTTGCGTGAGCAACTGTGAATTGAGCGACTGCAGCGCGCTCGCCGCAATGCGTACGCCCGTCGACCCGGTGTCGACCAGCATGCGGTCGACGGTCACGCAGGGCCCTTTGCCCTGCGTGCCGGGCGCGCACACCTGGATCGAGGCGTACAGCATGTTGATGCTGCCCATCGAGTTGTCGACGCGGACGGTTACCGTATTGTTCTTGTCGGTTTTGATGTTGCTCGTGTAGCCGGCGTTATCCGAGCCGCTGGTGCCGCCGGAGCCGTTGGGCGGGGTGATCCAGTCGGGCGTGGCGTTCCAGCCGATGGAGCTGCCGTCACCGCTGCTCCCACTGCTTCCACCGCCGCAAGCCGCAAGTAGAACGCTGGCAGCCGTCATGGCCGCCCAGAACGTTTTGTGAATGGTTTTCATATTTTTCCGTAACTCGGTGGCCGTCTTATTTCAGATCGCCCGGGCGGACGCTGGCGGGTTTCAGGCGGGGGAGATAGGCGACGCCGAAGAAGTGGCCGAGGCGGCCGGCAGACTCGACGCGAAAGTCGTCATTGCCTTCGACCATGGGGCCGGGCCCGCGCACACGGCTTTCACCCGCGTTCACATAGTTGGGGAAATAGCTGCCGAGCAGCGCCTTCATATCCGGCCGTATCGGCCCTTCCCAGGTGACCGCAAATACGACATTGCTGGGCAGCACGTATTCGCGGATCGTGACGCCGTCGGCGTCGAGCGACTCGCGCACGGTGTAGGGCGCCGTGGCGGTTGCGTTGGCGGCTCCAGTGCTTGCAGCGGCGGCAGACTTTGGCGTAGCGCGCAGCATGGACGGAGAGGATGAACTCGAGTTCGGCGCTCCACCCAAAGCCGCATACGACGCAAGCGGCAACAGCGTTGCCGCCAGCATCGCGATCTTCAAAATTCTCATCACCTTGCTCCTCCAAAAATGGTCGGAGCATGGTGCCCAGGCAAAGCTCAGGAAACCGTACGAAAATTCTGCGGCGCAGAGCGGAAGGATCGCAATGAAAGGGCGGTGTCAGGGAGATCGAAAACGGTCAGCGCCCTGTGGATGTGCGAGGAGTCGCATACGTCGGCAATCAACGACAGGTAACAACCCGCGGCAAGCAACGAACAACGACGAGCAGCAGGTAGCCCAAGCGCGCAACGAATGAAACGCTGCGTAGACAAAGGGTCAATCGGGGAATGAAAAAGATGAAGCGAATCGGTTTACTGCGGCGCCATCACATTCGGTAACGCCCGCCGACCAAGCTTCCCGGCAGCGCCTTTCGCCGCGACGCCCGGATGCGGCACAGCCGGTACCTGCGGAAGTGCAGTCAACGAACCATCATCGACCGGCGACAGCAGCGCACTCAACTGCAACACGTCCTGATCGGTCAGATTGGCGGTCGAAGCCTGCAGCTTCAGACTATTAATCAGCGTGTCATAACGCGCCTTCGCCAGATCGCGACGCGCCGAAAACAGTTGATCCTGCGCATTGAGCACATCGATATTGATCCGCACGCCGACCTGATAACCAAGCAGATTCGATTCAAGCGAGGTATTCGCCGATCGCTCGGCGGTCTGCAGCGCGCGCACCTGCGCGAGCCCACTCACCACACCGAGAAACGCTTGCCGTGCCGACAGCGCGGCATTGCGCCGAGCCGTATCCAGATCGGCTGCAGCCTGGTCTTCGAGCGCGCGCGTTTGACGTACACGGCTTTGCGTCGCGCCGCCCGCAAAGATCGGAATCGTGAGCTGCACGCCGATCGTGCTGTTCGTGTATGTGGACCCCAGATTGCCCAGTTCCGCGGCGAGCGCCGGCGTGCCGGGCGAGGGCGTATTCGCGCCGCTGCCAAAGCCGCCACCGAAATTGCCGCCGAAGTTACCCGCACCGGCCGCACCGAGACTGCTGCGCGAGCGGCTCGCCACCAGGTCGACGGTCGGCAGATGACCGGCCTTGGCCTTCGACGTTTCGTGCTGTGCGCTATCCAGCGCGATCTGCTTCAGCACGACCTGATAGTTCGCGTCGGTGGCCGCGTCGACCCACAGATTGATATCGGCGGGCACTGGCGGCGGCAGCGGCGCGCCGACGGCGAGCCCATCCACACGCTCGACCGGATGCCCGACAATCTGCTGCAACGTGGCGAGCTTCACCGCGAGATCGTTCTGCGCAGCGATTTCCTGCGAGATCGCCTGATCGTATTTAGCCTGGGCTTCGTTGGTATCGGTGATCGTCGTGTTACCGACTTCGAAAGAACGCTTGGCCGATTCAAGCTGCTGCGCGATCGACGCCTTCTGCGAACGCACAATCTCGAGGCTGTCCTGTGAGGCGAGCGCGTCGAAGTAAGCCTGGCCAAGCCGCACGATCAGATTATCGACGTGGATCAGCGGCTGCGTGAGCGAAATCGTGTAGCCGTTGCTATTGCCGTACGAGGCAGGAAAGCCGCCGCCGAAATCGGTGTTCTGGCGATTCCCGGTGAGCGACGCGGAGACTTGCGGCAGCAGTCTGGCGCGGGCGAGCGGCAACTCTTCGCTATTGGCGGCAAGCGCCGCACGCGCGCTTTACAACTGCGCGTCGCTCGATAGTGCTTCGTCGTAAAGCTGGGAGAAGCCGACGGCGTGTGCGGAAACCGGGAGAAATGCGAGAACCGCGCAACGAAGCGCCAGAGCGGCCGCGTGGACCGGCACCCGCTGACGGATCACCGCGACCGTGCGATCAATAGGTGGGAACGGTCGGATCGACCTGACGCGACCACGCGTCGATTCCGCCTTGCAGATTGAAGACGTTGGTGTGGCCGCGCGATTCGAGGAACATCGCGACCTGGGCGCTGCGCGCGCCGTGATGGCATACGCAGACGATTTGCGCGTCGTCGTCGAGTTCTTCGCTGCGCGCGGGAATCTCACGCATCGGGATCGACACGGCGCCGGCGATCGACGCCGTCTGGATTTCCCACGGTTCGCGCACGTCGAGCAGCACGGGTGCGGGGCGCGATTGATCGGCGAGCCATTCAGCGAGCGCGGGAGCGGTCAGATTTTGCATCAGCAGGACATCCAGTTCAGAGGACGGCGGCGTGCCGGCCGTCCAGAAAAACGTGCGAATTAAAACTTGAAGCGCGGCGGCTGCACGGCGTTGATCAGCGGTTCGACATAGGTTTCGAATACGTCCGCAATGCGGTACTGCTTCTCGTCGATACGTGTGATGACTTGCGCCTTCATGACCGGCGCGGTGCCGACGAACGCCGCCAGACGGCCGCCGATCTTCAGGTGTTCGAGGATTTCCTGCGGCAGCACCGGCAGGCCGCCCGATACGCAGATCACGTCGTACGGTGCGGCGTTGGCCCAGCCGCGCGAGGCGTCGCCCGTGACGACTTCGGCGTTCAGCACGCCGTTGGCGATGAGGTTGTTCTTCGCCAACTCAGCCAGTTCCGGTTCGATGTCGACCGTCAGCACGTGCTGCGCGCGGTGCGCGAGCAGGGCGGCCATGTAACCCGAGCCGGCGCCGATTTCGAGCACGCTTTCGTGTTTCTTCACCGACAGTTCCTGCAGCACGCGCGCTTCGACGCGCGGCGCCAGCATGTGCTGGCCGGCCGGCAGCGGTACTTCGAAGTCGACGAAGGCCAGATCGCGGTAGACGGTGGGGACGAAGTTTTCACGCTTGACGATCGAGAGCAGATTCAGCACGTCCTGGTCGAGCACTTCCCAGGGGCGGATCTGCTGTTCGATCATGTTGAAACGCGCTTGCTCGATGTTCATGGTGGATTCGGCAGTGTGGTTTGGCGAGTTTGCGATTCTGTGCCACTGACCGGCGGCCTCGGAGTGCGACTCCGGGTGTAACGCCGGGGTAGAGCCCCGGGGTACAGCCCAGTACGCAGGCCACGGCAGGGTAACTGCGGGATTGTACCAAATGGCGGCGCGAATCCACGCCGTCGCGGCCAGTGCGCCGCCGGGCCGAACCCTGGGTGGGCTCTCGCCATGCCTGCTCGACCCAGTGTTAATCCCTAGCGATCCGTCCTTGCGATTGCGTCGTCCATCGCTCAAGAATGTAATCGATTACATTTTTGAGGCGAATCCACTTGTCCAAGCCGGTGTCCAAAGCGGCCCCCGCGACGCCGTCGTCGGCGGCGTCGTCGAAAGCGCGCCCGCAGCCTGAGGCTCGGCCGCCGCGTCCGGCCGAGGGCCTTTCGATTGCTCAGGTGGCGGAGCAGGCGGGGGTCTCGGTGGCGACGGTGTCGCGCGTGCTGAACGGCCACGAGAACGTGCGGCCCGCCACGCGCGACAAGGTATTGGCGGCAGTCGACGCCAGCGGCTATCGCGTCAACGAACTCGCGCGCAACCTGCGCACCGCCGAAAGCCGCCTGCTGCTGACGATGGTGCCCGACGTCGGCAACCCGTTCTATGCGGAGATCGTGCGCGGCATCGACAGCGTCGCGCGGCAGCATGGCTATTTCATGCTGCTATGCGACACAGGCGCCGATCCGGGACGCGAGCGCAGCTATTTCGATCTGCTGCGCCGCCGCCGCGCGGACGGCGCGATCTGCCTCGATCCCGCCACTATCCAGCAGGCGCTCGGTGAGGCATCCAGCGCGCTGCCGTGGGTCGCGTGCTGCGAGTTCGATCCGGCCATGGGCGTGCCGTACGTCGGCATCGACAACTACCGGGCGGCGGGCGACGCAGTGCGGCATCTGCTCGCGCGTGGCCACCGGCGCATCGGCCTCATCAATTCGGACGTCGACTATCTATACGCGCGGCAGCGTCAGCAAGGCTATCTGGACGCGTTGACCGATGCGGGCATCACGCCGGACGAGCGTTGGCGCATGAACCTGAACAGTCTTGACTACGAGGCGGGCGCATCGGCCGCGGCCTTGCTGATGCAGCAGCCTCACGCGCCGAGCGCGATCTTCGCCGTTTCCGACACGCTGGCGATCGGCGTGATCCACGGCTTGCGCAGCGTCGGCAAGCGTGTGCCGGACGATGTCGCGGTGGTCGGCTTCGACGATATCTCGCTCGCCGCGCAAGTCGATCCGCCGCTGACCACCATCGCCCAGCCGATGCGCGAACTCGGCGAAACCGCCGCGCGCCTGCTGCTGCAGCGGCTTGCGAATCCGCTGGCGAACGTACCGGGCGTGTTGTTGCCGCATCGGCTTGTGATTCGCGGGAGCGCGTAAGCTATGAGCCTCGCCATTCGCTTCGACGATATTCGCAAAGACTTCGGGCCGGTGCGCGTGCTTCACGGAGTGAGCTTTGATTTGGCGCCGGGACGCATCTACGGTTTGCTCGGCGAGAACGGCGCGGGCAAGTCGACGCTGATGAAGATCCTCGCCGGCTACGAAACGGCGACCTCGGGCACCTTGCTGGTCGACGGTCATGTGCAGCAGTTCATCGGTTCGCGCGACGCGGAAGCGGCCGGCATCGTGCTGATTCACCAGGAGTTCAATCTCGCCGAGCATCTGACCATCGCGCAGAACATGTATCTCGGCCATGAAAAAAAGCGCGGCTGGTTCGTCGACGACGCTGCAATGCGGGCAGAGGCCGCGCGTTTTCTCGCGCAGGTGGGGCTGGAGAAAGCGCCGGATACGAAAGTGCGCGAATTGATCGTCGCGGAAAAGCAGATGGTGGAGATCGCAAAAGCGCTGTCACGTCGCGCGCGTTTGCTCATCATGGACGAACCGACTGCCACGCTCACGCCGGCCGAAACCGAGCGCCTCTTCACGCTGATGGCGAAGCTGAAAGCCGACGGCGTGACCATCGTCTACATCTCGCACAAGCTTGATGAAGTCGAGCGCATCACCGACGAAGTGATCGTGATGCGCGATGGCCGCTTCGTCGCGCGCAGCGAAACCTCTGGGCTTGCGCGGCAGCAGATGGCGAATCTGATGGTCGGGCGCGACGTGTCCGATATGTTCCCCGACAAGATCACCGTGCCTGCCGACGCGCCGATTGCGTTAAAGGTAGAGGGCCTTGCTGTACCGGACTGGGTCGAAGACCTGAGCTTCGACGTGCGCGCCGGCGAAGTGCTGGGTTTCGCGGGCCTCGTCGGCGCGGGCCGTACCGAAGCATTCGAAGCGCTCATCGGCCTGCGCAAACGCACGGCGGGTCGCATCGAGATCGCGGGCCGCCGCGCCGATCTGAAGAGCCCGCGCGACGCCATGCGCCACGGCATTACGTATCTGAGCGAAGACCGCAAAGGCAAAGGCCTGCATGTGAATCTAAGCCTGCAGGACAACGTCACGCTGATGACGCTCGAACGCTACGCGCATCCCTTGCTCGACATGAAAGCGGGGCGCGCGGCCTTGACCCAGGCCGTGAACGACTTCGGCATTCGCACCGGCGATCTGTCGAGCCGCGCACGCATGCTTTCCGGCGGCAATCAGCAGAAGCTCGCGCTCGCCAAGTTCCTGCAACCCGATCCGAACGTGATCGTGCTCGACGAGCCGACTCGCGGCGTCGATGTCGGCGCGAAACGCGACATCTATTTCCTGATTCATCGTCTCGCCGCGCAGGGCCGCGCGGTAATCGTCATCTCATCCGAACTGATCGAGCTGATTGGCTTGTGCCATCGCGTCGCCGTGATGCGCGCGGGACGCCTGCAAACCACGCTCACGCTCGAACACCTGACCGAAGAGGAGTTGATCGCCCATGCGACCGGCACCCACTGAAGCTGTCCAATCCGGCCGCGCGTTGCGCTTCGCGCATCGTCTGTATGCGCTCGGGCCGCTCGTTGGGCTGATCCTGCTGTGCATCGTCGGCACGCTGCTCAACCGCGATTTCGCGACACTCGACAACATGATGAACGTGCTCACACGCACATCGTTCATCGGCATCATCGCGGTCGGCATGACCTTCGTGATCATTTCGGGCGGCATCGATCTGTCGGTCGGGTCGATGGCGGCGCTGATCGCGGGCAGCATGATCTGGCTGATGAACGGACTTGCTGCGGGTGTCGGCGGCCATACGTTCGCGCCGTTGCTGATTGTGACGCTCGGCATTGTGCTCGCCCTGGTGCTCGGCGGTTTGTTCGGCTGCGCGCACGGCCTGCTGATCACCAAAGGACGTATCGAGCCGTTCATCGTGACGTTGGGGACGTTGGGCATTTTTCGCGCGGTGCTGACGTGGCTCGCGGATGGCGGCGCGCTGACTTTGGATAACTCGTTGTCCGATCTATACGGACCGGTTTACTACGCGAGCCTCTTTGGTGTGCCCGTCCCGATCTGGGTGTTCCTGGTCGTTGCGGCGGGCGGCGCATTGATCCTCAATCGCACGGCGTTTGGCCGCCACGTTCAGGCGATCGGCTCGAACGAACAGGTTGCGCGCTACGCGGCGATTCGCGTTGATACCGTGAAGATCGTGACGTACGTGCTGCTCGGCATCTGCGTCGGCGTGGCGACGGTGTTGTATGTGCCGCGGCTGGGCTCGGCTACGCCGACCACGGGTTTGCTTTGGGAACTCGAGGCGATTGCGTCAGTAGTGGTGGGCGGCACTGCGCTGAAGGGCGGCGAAGGGCGCGTGGTCGGCACGGTGATCGGCGCGATCCTGCTTTCGGTGATCGCCAATATTCTGAATTTGACCAGCATCATCAGCGTGTATCTGAACGCGGCGGTGCAGGGCGTCGTGATTATCTTCGTCGCGTTTGTGCAGCGCGGACGGCGGTAGGTGGTGGGCGTTGAGCTTCAAGGAATACAGCGGCAAGTTCGGGAATCGGGGCGCATGAACGCCTCATAACGCAGCTATGTGGCATGGATCGACATAGGAGACACAACCATGAAGCAAATCATTCGAGCGGTCGGCGCCGGCATGCTGGCGTTGGGGATACTGGGCACGGCAGGCGTCGCGCGTGCCGATGAGAAGGTCACGCTGGGCGTCGCGATTCCGACAGCCGATCACGGCTTTACGGGCGGCATCGTCTGGTGGGCGAACAAGGCGAAAGCCGACCTGGAGAAAGCGCATCCTGATCTGAAGGTGATCGTGAAGACAGCGGCCGGTGCGCCCGAGCAGGCGAATCAGTTGCAGGATCTGGTGACGGTGAACAAGATCAACGCACTGGTGATTTTCCCGTTCGAATCGGCCTCGCTCACGCAGCCGGTTGCTCAGGTGAAGAAGAAGGGCGTGTACGTAACGGTAGTTGATCGCGGCCTGACGGATACCAGCGCACAGGATGCGTATGTTGCGGGTGACAACACTGCGTTCGGCAAGATTCCCGCCGAGTATCTGGCGAAAGCGCTCGACGGCAAGGGCGACATCGTCGCGCTGCGTGGCATTCCGACGACGCTCGACAACGAACGATGGACCGCGTTTACGGGCGTGCTGAAGGCGTATCCGAACATCAAGATCCTCGACGGCAAATACGCGAACTGGAATCGCGACGACGCCTTCAAGGTGATGCAGGACTACCTCACGCGCTTCAAGCACATCGACGCGGTCTGGGCCGCCGACGACGACATGGCCGTGGGCGTCCTCAAGGCGATCGAGCAAGCGAAGCGTACCGACATCAAGATCGTGTTCGGCGGCGCGGGTTCGAAGGGCATGGTGAAGAACGTGATGGACGGCGCACCGATGATCAAGGCGGACGTATCGTACTCGCCGAAATTCATCTACGACGCGATCAAGCTCACCGCAGAAGCGCGTCTGAAGGGCGAAAAACTGCCGCCGACCACGATCATCCCGTCAGTGCTGATCACGAAGGAAAACGCGCAGCAGTTTTATTTTCCTGACTCGCCGTTCTGATCCTGGGCATCCGGCGCGCGCTTGCCATGTCTCTGTCGCAGAGGCGTGACAAGCGCGCCATAGTTCGAGGAACCGTACGATGAAAACCATCAAAGGACCGGCGATCTTTCTCGCTCAATTCATGGGCGACGAGGTGCCGTTCGACAACTTCGCGCATCTGGCGGGCTGGGCCGCGAGTCTCGGCTTCAAGGGGATTCAGGTGCCGTGTGATGCGCGTCTGATCGATCTTGAACAGGCAGCCGCGAGCCAGGCGTATTGCGACGAGTTGCGTGAGGTCGCTGAAGATGCGGGCGTGACGATCACTGAACTGTCGACGCATCTGCAAGGGCAACTGGTGGCCGTGCATCCTGCGTATGACGTGTTGTTCGACGGCTTTGCCGCGCAGCATGTGCGCGGCAATCCTGCTGCGCGCACCCAGTGGGCAGTCGAGCAGATGAAGCTCGCGGCGAAGGCCCCCCCCCCCCCCCCC
This sequence comes from Paraburkholderia sp. SECH4, assembly GCF_030511745.1. Classification (NCBI taxonomy): domain Bacteria; kingdom Pseudomonadati; phylum Pseudomonadota; class Betaproteobacteria; order Burkholderiales; family Burkholderiaceae; genus Paraburkholderia; species Paraburkholderia sp. SECH4. The sequence goes on along the minus strand of NZ_JALOCP010000046.1, from coordinate 18,965 downwards.
CCCCCCCCCCCCCCCCCCCCCCCCCCCCCCCCCCCCCCCCCCCCCCCCCCCCCCGCAGCGTCCGGCAGGTTTGATAGAAGCGGCCTTCGATGAACTCGCGCGCCGCTGGACACCGATTCTCGATGCGTTCGACGAAACGGGTGTGGACGTGTGCTACGAACTGCATCCGGGCGAGGACCTGCACGACGGCGTGACCTTCGAGCGCTTTCTCGACGCCGTGAAGCAACACCCACGCGCGAACATCCTCTACGATCCGAGCCATTTCGTTTTGCAGCAACTCGACTACCTTGCGTTTATCGACATCTATCACGAGCGCATCAAGGCGTTCCACGTGAAGGACGCGGAGTTTCGTCCGAACGGCAAGCAAGGTGTGTATGGCGGCTATAGCGGCTGGGTCGAACGCGCGGGGCGTTTCCGATCGCTCGGTGACGGGCAGATCGATTTTGGCGCGATCTTCTCGAAGATGGCGCAATACGATTTTCCCGGCTGGGCGGTGCTGGAATGGGAGTGTGCGCTGAAGCATCCCCAGGACGGCGCGCGTGAAGGCGCGGAATTCATTCGCCGCCACATCATTCGCGTGGCTGATCATGCATTCGATGATTTCGCGGGCAGCGGCGTGGATGCCGCGCAGCTAAAACGCGTGCTAGGCATTTGACGGTGAGTTGGCTGCGAGCTAACCGCGAGGCGGATGAAGCAGATCGCAAAGGAGTGAGCGCGATGGCACAAAGAAGACTCAGGCTCGGCATGGTCGGTGGCGGGCAGGGCGCATTTATCGGCGCAGTGCATCGAATCGCGGCGCGGCTCGACGACCGGTTCGAACTGGTAGCGGGCGCGTTGTCGTCCGATCCGCAGCGCGCGCAAGCGAGCGCCGCTGAGGCCGGCATCGCGCGCAGCTATACAGACTGGCGCGAGATGGCGCGCGCCGAAGCCGCGCGCGACGACGGTATTGACGCAGTCGCGATCGTCACGCCGAATCATCTGCATGCGCCGGTGGCGACGGCCTTTCTCGAAGCGGGCATCCATGTGGTGTGCGACAAGCCGCTGGCGATTTCGTTGGCGGAAGGCGAGGCGCTCGCGAAGCTCGCACGCGAGAAGAACAGGTTGTTCGCGCTGACGCATACGTATTCCGGTTATCCGCTGGTGCGCCATGCTCGCGAGCTCATCGAAAAAGGAGAGCTTGGCGAAATACGCGTAGTGCAAGTCGAATACGCGCAGGACTGGCTGGCTGAACCGATAGAAACGAGCGGGACGAACAAGCAGGCAGGCTGGCGCACGGATCCATTGTTGGCGGGTCCTGCCGGTTGTCTGGGTGACATCGGCACGCATGCGTACCACTTGGCCGCGTTCGTTACGGGGATGTTGCCTTTGGAGCTATCGGCCGAGTTGCACACCTTTGTGCCGGGACGTCGCATCGACGACCACGTGCAGGCGATGCTGCGCTATCCGAACGGTGCGCGCGGCATGCTGTGGGCAAGCCAGGTGGCAAGCGGCGCGGAGAATGCGCTGCGTCTGCGGGTGTATGGGACGAAAGCGAGTCTCGCCTTCGATCAGGAGAATCCGAACGAATTGTGGTTCACGCCGCTCGGTGGGTCGGCTGAGCGACTGACGCGCGGACGCGTGAAAAGTGCGATCGCGGCGCACGCGACGCGTGTGCCCCAGGGGCATCCTGAGGGTTATCTGGAAGCGTTCGCGCAGTTGTACAAGGATGCGGCGTTACAGATCGAAGCGTTGAATGCAGGTCAACCGTTGCCCGCTGAAAGCCTGTTGCTCACCACGGTGGATGACGGGGTGGCGGGCCTGCGTTTTATCGATGCAGTGTTGGCAAGCAGTGCCGCGGACGGTCAGTGGCAAGAGATAAAACCCGCTTGACCTTGGATACGTGACGCGCACGTCGGGCAGCGAAGGGAGCCTTTCAATTCCAACGCCGCCTGATTTTCAACCAGGCCTTGAGCGTGCCGAGGTCCTGGAACTCCACCAGATCGTACTCGAGCGACTCGATCTGTTCCTGCAGCATAAAAACGTCCGCTGTCAGCCCGTGCATTATCTTCTTCGGCGTGATGGGAGCCATCGGGTCGAGCCCGTAGCGTTCCTTGAACGCCATTTCGACAAACATAATTTCGTCGTCGAGTTCGCCTACCTGCTCCTTCAGTATCTTGTTGTAATGCTTGAGCCGGTCTTCGCTCAGGTTATCGAGCGCGTTCTGGTCGATGTGTTCCAGTTCAAGCTGCAATTCGAGCAAATGCAGCAGGTTGTTCTTGCTGTAGGCCTCGTTGACCCGTTGCATCAGCGCGGTTTTCCGTTTGCGTTCCTCTGGATCGTTTTCGCGATCGGGATGCAACGCGCTGGCCAGCTTACGATACACCTCACGAATCGAGCGACTCAGTTGGGCCTCTTCTTCCTCGCGGCGCGTTTCGGCCGCCATCTGCTTCGCCGTCTTCTTTTTCTTGGCGCTTTGCGCCTGGCGGGCCTGATGTTCCGCTGCTTGCGCGGCGTCGTCCTGTTCGATATGCGTCTGCAGGCGATCCAGAACTTCATCGGGCGAGTTCATGTCGATGTCGTCTAGCTCGACACCTAATACCGTCTCCAGCATCGATTTCATTTCGTCTAACTCGGACGCTCTTTCCTCGTCGTAGTCGGACCCGCTGTGGCGGTTGTATAGCGCTTTCAACTCCTCGCTATCTTCTTCCCCGAGACACCTCGCCGCCAGATCGACAATCACCGCTGAAAGGGTGCGCCGCTCGGTCTGCGTGATACGTTTTTGATTGCTCTGCTCGTCAAGAAGGTGCGCCATCCGCGCACGCAAATGTTGCATCTTCTGCGTTAGCGGCAGCAGTTCATTCACGTACTTTTGCTGGAAAGCCGGCGTGAACTCCTCCCACGCGCTCAAACTCGCGCGCCGCTTTTCGATCTGTTTGATCAGCGTGTTGAACGCTTTCTGGCCCTTCGACAGGGTGGGTTGATTGTGGTCCGGCGCGATGCTGACGGACCTGGCGCTTGTCCTGGTCATGGAGCGGATATCTTCGATCGCAAATGGGGTGCGGCGCTGCCTAGCTGCCCTTGCTCTTCTTGATCTGCTCTTCAAAAGCAATATCGAGCTTGCTCGCCTTGCGCGGCTTCGGCGGTCCGAAACCGTCGACGAATTTGACGAAATCGTCGAGCGTTAGCGGATCGGAGACTTTCTTATCGGTACCGCTCGATTTGTCGACCAGATAAAACAGGCCGCCGGACAGGCTGATCGCCGCGAACTGCGGGTTGCCGCTGCGGGTTTTCAGCCGCTCGACGGCGTGGATGGCTCGGGTGGTGCGCATGATGGGGGAACGGCGAATTGAAGGTATGCACTTTAACAGCAATCTGCAGTGGTGCCTGCCTGTCAAGCGGGTGATGACCCGTGCCGGCATTGCATGCGCTACTACGGTGACGGGCGCTGTGGTTTCCCTGAGTCTGATGGCTGAATGCATCTTTGAACCTGGTGCACGCACGGGGGCGGCGACGAGTAGTGAGTTGAGAGCGTGTACGATTTTTGGCGTATGTACGATTTTATGGTACATTCATAAAAATCGTACACGAGTAAGCCATGCCTCGCCCCGCCAATTCGTTCCTTGAAGCACAGATTCTTGGAGAAGCGTGCGACGCATTCGGACGCTCGACCGGCGTCTACAAGGCGAAGCCGGCTCGTACGCTCATTTCGTACGGCGATGCAGCAATCGAATTCGACCTCTCCGGCCGAAAATTCAAAATGCCCGTGTTCATCACCACACGGGCAAGTGCAGTGGATATCGCGAACATTCTTCTCGCGCAAAATCGTCCCCACGCAACGGAACCGCATTCGGCACGACGCCCGCTCATGCTGATCGCGCCTCACGTCGACCCGGACCTCGCCGGCCGTTTGATTGAACAGAACGTGCCGTTTCTGGACGCAGCGGGCAACGCCTTTCTGCGCGAGCCTGAAGGTATGGTCATGATTAGCGGCCGGCCAAAGCCACAGCATGTGCAGAAACCGCAGACAGGACGTGCTACCACACGCAAAGGACTGCAAGTGATGTTCGCCATTGCGACACAGCCTGGCCTCGTGTCGCAACCGTATAGAACTATCGCACAGGCCTCTGGCGTGGCATTGAGCACGGCCAACCAGGTCATCGACGATCTGCAGTTTCGGGGGCTCGTCGCGCTGAAGAGCAGCGGCGAGCGCATCTTTCCCGACTGGCAGAAATTTGTCTTCGAGTGGACTAGCCTCTATCAGACGCGCCTGCGATTCAAACTTGGTGCGCGGCGCTTCGCAAGCACGACACCTGACTGGTGGCGCGTGTTCGACTTTGCAAGTTTCGACACTCGACTTGGTGGCGAGTCGGCGGCTGACATCCTGACACATGAATTGAAGGCCGCGAACGTCACGCTTTACAGCCGTGCTCCACTTGGCAGTCAGTTCATGCTGAGCGCGCGGCTGCGCCCTGATCCACGTGGCGACGTCGAGATTCTTGAATCGTTCTGGCCGGAGTCTCTCGAGCATGCCTGGATCAAGTCTGACCGCCAGCCGCTAGTCCACCCCTTGCTCATCTACGCGGACCTCGTCGCTTCAGGCGACAGTCGAAATCTTTCCGTGGCTACCCAAATCTATGAGCAGTATATTTTCCAGCCTTAAAGTTGCCGAAGAGCGGCCCGTGCACCCAGTCACCGCAGCGCTGCTTGCCCACGTCCAGGAGACTGCGCATCGGCTTGGCGTGAAGTTTGTTGTCGCCGGCGCGACCGCACGGGATCTGATGCTTTGGCATGTGCACGGCATTCGTGCGGAGCGCGCCACGCGCGATGTCGACGTTGCCGTTTGTGCCGTCAGTTGGGATGCGTATGGCGCCCTGATTGCCGGGCTTGAGCGGACAGGCCTGTTCAGGGCGAGTGCCGGCGCACAGCAGACCCTGGTTTTCGATGATCCGGACGTCGGTCGCCCGGTGCCGTTGGATCTGGTTCCGTTCGGAGAACTCGAAGCACCCGAAGGTTCGGTCGCCTGGCCGCCCCGTGGCGAGGTTGTGATGAATGTTCTTGGGTTCCGGGAGGCCATCGATACGTCTGTCGAGATTGATCTTGGTGAACGCCTCATGGTGCCGGTCGTGAGTCTGCCGTCCCTTGTGCTTCTAAAAATTCTTGCATGGCACGACCGGCGTGTCTCCAGGAATACGGACGCGTCGGACCTGCTTCTGATCCTTCGCAACTACTGGGACGCGGGCAATACGGATCGTATCTGGGTGGACGGCGCAGACCTGCTTGAGCGGCATGATTTCGATGTGGGTCTTGCGGCTTCGGCGCTGCTCGGCCGCGAATCGCGGCAAATTGCTTTGCCGGTAACGTTCGGTGCCGTCTCGGCGATCCTCTCGGACGATGCCATATACGACACGCTCAGGCGCGACATGCTGGCACGTGCCGCCGTTCAGATGCTGGACGACTTTGCTGATGGATCCGACCGGACGTTATCAGCTTTCCGGAATGCGTTCCTAGGCATATAGGGCGGCTATTGCTCCAGTTTGGCGGTTCTGACTTTGCTGAATTTATTCCGCAACCAATCCGCCCAATCCTCCAGCACCGTATAGACCACCGGCACCACCACCAGCGTCAGAATCGACGACGTAATCACCCCGCCGATCACCGTTTGCCCGAGCGGCCCGCGTTGCTCCCCGCCTTCACCGAGCGCGGCTGCCAGCGGCAGCATGCCGAAGATCATCGCCAGCGTGGTCATCAGAATCGGCCGTAGACGCACGCGCGCCGCTTCGAGCAGCGCTTCACGCCGCTCCATGACGCGCCCTCTGCCGGAAGCATCGAGCAAAGTGCCGCGCCGTGCCTGATTCGCGAAGTCGATCAGCAGAATCGCGTTCTTCGTCACAAGGCCCATCAGCATCACGAAGCCGATGATCGAAAACATGTTCAACGTGCTGCCGAACAGCAGCAGCGCGATCAGCACGCCGATCAAGGTGAGCGGCAGCGACGCCATGATCGCGAGCGGCTGCGCGAAGCTCGCGAACTGAGACGCGAGAATCATGTAGATGAAGATCACCGCGAGCGCCAACGCTTCTACCGCGTACACGAACGATTCGTTCATGCTCTTGGTCGAGCCTTCGAAGCGGTAGTGGTAGCCCGCCGGCAGATGCATCGCATCGAGCGTTTTCGCGACGTCCGCAGCCACTTCGCCGGGCGAGCGGCCATTCACGTTCGCCGACAGCATCACCTCGCGTTGCAGGTCGCGCCGGTTCAACACGTCGGGACCGGTCGTCTTGACGATATCCGCGATCTGCCGCAGTGGCACCAGCACTGGCGCACCGTTCGCGTCGGTGCGGCTGGTGGCGATCATGACCTTCGCCAGATCGTCGACGTCCTCGCGCTGCGAGCGCGGCAAACGCACGCTGACGTCATAGTCCTGGTCGTCGGGCGCGCGCCATGTGCTGATGGCGTCGCCGGAGAGCAGCGGCCGCAATGCAGTGCCGATATCGGCCACACCTACGCCGAGGTCGGACGCCAGTTCGCGCTTCACATTGATCGCGACAATCGGTTTATCCGCCTTGAGACTCGAATCGAGATCGACGAGGCCCGGGATCTTTGCCATCCGTGCCTGAGCCGCATCCGAAAGCCGGCCCAGTTCGTCGATGTTGTCGCCCTGCAAGCTCAACTGGATCGCTTTCGTGCTGCCGGCGCCGTCGGGCTCGCCGATTTCGGTGATCGACACGCCCGCCACCGTGGCGAGCCGCGCGCGAAACACCTGGTTCAATTCGACCATGCCGCGCGTGCGGTCGCGCCGGTCTTTCAGGCGCACGGTGATCAGCGCGGTGTTTTTGCCTTGCGTGTTGCCCGAGTTGACCGTCGCGTAACTGAAGCGCACTTCGGGGTAGGTGGCGAGAATCGCCTGCACCTGTTTCACTTTTTCGGAGGTGGCGTCGAGCGAGGTGCCCACCGGCGTGTTCAATCCGATCTGCGTCTCGGAGAAGTCCGCATTCGGCACGAACTCGGTGCCGACGAACGGCACCAGAAACAGGCTACCAAAAAACGTGGCAGCAGCCACGACCAGCGTGATCGCGCGATGCTTTAGCGACCAGCCGAGCAGGCGCTGGTAGAACGTGGTGAGCTGGTCGATCTGCTTGTCGAACAGATGCAGTGAACGTTCGATGATGCGCCCATAGCGATAGCCTTTGCGGCCCGTGTCCGCGTCATGCAGATCGGGGTCCGGCCAGATGGAGGACAGCATCGGATCGAGCGTGAACGACACGAACATTGAGATCAGCACGGCAGCGGCGACCGTGATACCGAACTGGTGGAAAAAGCGGCCAATGATGCCGCCCATGAAGCCCACCGGCAGAAACACGGCGACGATCGAGAAGGTGGTCGCCAGCACGGCGAGCGCGATTTCCTTGGTGCCGTCGAGCGCGGCCGTGCGATGGTCCGCGCCGAGCTGCACGTGCCGCACGATGTTCTCGCGCACCACAATCGCATCGTCGATCAGCAAGCCGACGCATAAGGAGAGCGCCATCAGCGTGATCACGTTGATCGTGAAGCCGCACGCGTACATCACCGCGAAGGTGCCAATCAGTGCGATCGGTAGGGTGAGGCCGGTGATCACCGTGCTGCGCCACGAGCCGAGGAACAGGAACACGATCAGCACCGTCAGCAGCGCGCCTTCAAGCAGGGTGCGCTTCACTTCGTTGACGCTTTCTTCGAAGTTGATCGAGGAATCGTCGGTGATATCGAGTTTGACGCCCGGCGGCAGTTGCGGCTGCAGAAGAGCGACTGCGTCACGCACGCCGTGCGCGACGTCCACAGTGTTCTCGCCCTGCGCCTTGATGATCGACAAGAACAGCGCGCGCTGTCCGTTCAGCAAGGCCATGCTGTCCGGTTCCTGCTGACCGTCCACTACCTCGGCGACCTGGTCGAGCGTGACCGGTTGCGTCGCCGACGAAGCAGTAGGAATCGCCGACTGCGCGCCGCGCCGCGCGACGATGATGCGTTTGAAGTCGTCTGGTTTCTCGAAACGGCCTTTGACCTGCACAGTCTGCTCGACATTGCTCGATGTGAGCGGCCCCGCCGGAATCTCCTGATTCTCGTTCTGTACCGCACGGATCACCTGATCGACGCCGATCGAAAGCGCCTGCAGCTTCTCCGGATTCACGTCGATCTGCACTTGCCGCTTCACGCCGCCCACCAGCGACACCGAGCCGACGCCGCGCACGGTTTCGAGCCGCTTGCGCACGATCTGATCGGCGACGGTGGTGAGATCGCGCGTGGACAGCGAGGCGCCCGGCGCGTTCGAGATGGCGACCGTGATGATCGGCATATCCGCCGGGTCATAGCGCAGCACGTGCGGGTCCTTCACGCCGTCGCGCAGATCAGGGCGGATCAACGCGATCTTGTCGCGCACGTCCTGGGCGGCCTGCACTGGGTCCACCGAGAGATCGAACTGCACGATCACGATCGACTGCGCATCGTACGAACGCGAAGTGATTTCGTCGATGCCGCTGATCGTGTTGACCGCTTCCTCGATCTTGCGCGTGACGTCGGATTCGACCGATTCCGGCGACGCCCCCGGATACGCGGTCTGCACGACCACGACTGGGAACGCGATGTCCGGGAACTGATCGACCTTGAGCCGCTGATAAGAGAACAGACCGATGACGAGCAGTGCCATCATCATCATCGTGGCGAGCACCGGGTTGCCGATGCTGATGCGGGTGAACCACATAGGCGAGGGCTCCGGTCAGCGTGCGCTGCTTGCGCCCGGCGCGCTGGCCGCTTGCGGGGCAGGCTGAGCGGGCTGCACCACGTGCACGGTGCTGCCGATCCGCAATGAGCCGAGATTGTTCTTCACGATCTGTTGACCGAGCGCCAACGGGCCGCCGACGATTTCGGTCCACGTATCGCCGTCGGCATTACCTGTCGCGCCGGTCTGCACCAGCTGCTCGACCAGCTTGCCGTCGACGAGCGCATAGACGCTGTGACGCGTGCCGTCCGTACGGATGGCGGTGGCGGGGACGACCAGCACGTTCTGCCGGCTGCCGACCGAGATCGTGCCGGTGCCGAACATGCCGACCCGCAGCGTGCCCGACGGGTTGGTGACCTGCACATACACCATAATCGACCGCGAGCCGGCTTGCGCGGCCGGGTTGATGCGCGTGATCGCGCCTTGGATCGGTGCGTCGATACCGTCGAAAGCGATCTGGATCGGCTGGCCGATTCGAACGCGGCCGATCTCGCCGACCGGTACCGGCGCTTCCAGTTCGAGCGTGCGCAGATCAACCACGTCGAACAGTTTGGTATCGACGGGCACCTTCTCGCCCGGTTCGACCGAGCGCGAGGCGATCTGTCCATCGAGCGGCGAGCGCACAACGGTGTCGTCCAAAGACAGATTCGACGACGCCAGCGCCGCCTTTGCCGCATCGAGATTCGCGCGGGCGATTTGATACTGGCTTTGCGCGGTGTCGAAGGCGTTTTTCGAAATGAAGCCCTTTTCGACCAGCACGCGGTTGTTGTCGAGCGTTTGTTTGGCGATGTCGAGCTGGCCGGCCATGGCTGCCATCTGGCCGCGCGTCTGTTCGGCACGGGCGACGTAGTCGCGGGCGTCGATCTTCGCGAGGATCTGGCCGGTTTTGACCGGATCGCCTTCGCGCACCATGACGTTGAGCGCCGAGCCGGCCACTTTCGATTTGACCGCGGCTTGCGTGACGGCGCGCAGCGAGCCGGTCAGCGGCAGCGTTTCGGAGAGGGTGCGGCGGCTGACGGTGGTGAGGTCGTCAGGTGCGAATTCGACGACGGAAGAAGGGACCTCGACGCCGGCGGCAACGGCGCCGTTGCGCTTCCTGATGGCGTGGCCGATCGCGATGGCGAGGATCACAACAGCTACAACGGCGGCGATGATGATGCGTTTTCTGGTTTTTAGCATGCGCGGTCTGACGGACTTCACGGGCTGGCGAGAGGCGGCAGCCTTGTGGTCTCAAGGCGCCGCACGCTCGCACGGAGTCGGCAAAATTAGCCTCCGCTTGCGCTCACTGCAAGCTGGCCGTCAGCGTGGTACACGGAGCTTGCGCCGCACGCGCCGCTCGAACGGTGTGCTCGCACTGCAGACGTGCGTATTGACTCAAAAGTGACAAATTCAGACCGGCAGATGGCGGCTATGCGTGGTGGGACACGCGGCTGAACCGTGACGGAACTCGCCGCGCGCATATGCCATGTTCACTGACTCAAATAAACGAACTTACCGTTCCTGATGATGCCCATCACGCTGGCGCGCTGATCCAGCCCAACGTGATCCTTCGGGCTCGTATTGACCACACCGTTCGGCACGACCAGTTCATGCGCGTGCTCCAGTTCGTCACGCAATGCGGTGCGGAAAGCCGGCGTGCCGGGCTGCGCTGTCTTCAACGCACGCGCGACCGCATCCTGCAACCGCGGGTACACGCCTGCCGCATCGCCCGCAAATTGGGTCACGCTGCCCGGGCCGTACTTCGCTTCATATTCGTTGGTGAAGGCGAGCGCCGCCTTCTTCGCCGGATGATCGGCCGGCAACGTGCGCGCCACCACGACCGGCTGCGTCGGGAACAGCGTGCCTTCCACGTCCTTGCCGCCCAGCTTGATGAACTCGGGCGTGGCGATACCGTGCGTCTGATAGATCGGGCCCTTGAAGCCGCGTTCGATCAGCGTGCGCTGCGGTAGCACGGTCGGCGTGCCGGCGCCGGCGATCAGGATCGCGTCGGGCTTCGCGGCCATCAGCTTAAGGATCTGGCCGGTGACGCTCGCGTCGGTGCGGTTATAGCGCTCGGTGGCCACCAGTTGAATATGCCGCAAGGCCGCGAACTTGCTGAACTCGTTGAGCCAGCTTTCGCCGTAGCCGTCCGCGAAACCGATGAAGCCCACCGTCTTCACGTTGTGGTTCGACATGTAGCGTGTCATCACGTCAGCCATCGCGCTGTCGGTCTGCGCCATCTTGTAGGCCCACACCTTCTTGCCTTCCTGCGGTTCGACCACGCTCGCCGAGCCGACGAGCGTGATCATCGGTGTCTGGCTTTCCGCGACCGGATCGAGCGCGGCCATTGCCGCCGGCGTGATATTCGGGCCGACGATCACATCGACGTGGTCCTCATTGATCAGCTTGCGGATGTTGCGCACCGCGTTGCCCGGGTCGGAGCCGTCGTCGAGGAAGATGTAGTCAGCTTTCTGGCCTGCGATCGTGGCCGGCCACATCAGCATCGCGTTCTTGCTCGTGATGCCGATCACGGCTGCGGGGCCGGTGCTCGACAGGTCGATGCCGACCTTGATGTCGGCCTGTGCTGCGGTAGCGAGCAAGAGCGCGCCGAGAGCGGCCAGGCCGCGAAGTTTGTTCTTATGCGACGTCATCAAGGGTCTCCGTAGCGGGAAGCGTGGTCAGTTCAAAGTTCGTAGGTTTCGTGTTCGCCTTTGAGCGCCTGTTCGATCAGCTTGCGGTTCATGCTCGGCGACAGCAGTTCGACGAGCGTATACACATAGCTGCGCAGATAGGCGCCCTGTTTCAGCGCGACCCGCGTCACATTGCTGCCGAACAGGTGGCCGACCGGCATGGCGCGCAGATGGCGGTCGCGCTCAGCGTTGAACGCGATATCCGCCATGATGCCGACGCCCAGACCCAGTTCGACGTAGGTCTTGATCACGTCGGCGTCGATCGCCTCCAGCACGATGTCGGGATGCAGCCCGCGCAGGCGGAATGCCTCGTTGATCTTGGTGCGGCCGGCGAACGCGTTGTCGTACGTAATCAGCGGATATTGGGTCAGATCATCCAGCGACAAAAGTTTGCGGTCGAGCAGTGGATGATCCGGTTGCATCACGGCGACGTGGTGCCACTGGAAGCAGGGCAGCGAGACCAGCTCCTTATAGTTGGCGATCGCTTCGGTGGCGATGCAGAGGTCGGCCTGGTCGTGGATCACCATTTCGGCCACTTGGGTCGGGCTGCCTTGCAGAATTGAAAGGTGAACTTTCGGGAAGCGCTTCTTGAATTCGGCGATCGCGGCCGGAAGTGAGTAGCGCGCCTGGGTGTGGGTGGCGGCGATCACCAGGTTGCCCTGATCCTGGGCCGCGTAATCTTTACCGACCCGCTTGAGGCTCTCGACCTCCTGCAGAATCTTCTCAACCGACTGAAGAATGATGCGTCCCGGCTCGGTCAGCGAGCGCACGCGCTTGCCGTGTCGTGTGAAGATTTCGACGCCCAGCTCGTCTTCCAGCTCGATGATCGCCTTGGAGACGCCCGGCTGGCTTGTAAACAGTGCTTTGGCCGCTTCGGTCAGGTTGAAATTCTGCCGCACAGCCTCGCGGACGAAGCGGAATTGATGCAGGTTCATATATAACCTCTCCGCATATCAAAAGAATTTTTTAGTCGTTTGAAATATAAGGCGAGTTTATTACGATCTGTCCATCTTTTTCAATATGGATATCTGTATTTGTCATAAGCAAATGAGAGATGGGTCTAAACCCTGACTCGGCTGGACTGACAAATAGAGATATCCGGAGCGCGGCGTAACCGGAACGCCACGTGTAACGCAAAAATTGGGGTCCCCGAATGTACCAATACGATCAGTACGACCAGACCATCGTCGATGAGCGGGTCGCGCAATACGCCGATCAGGTTCGCCGCCGCTTGTCGGGCGAATTGAGCGAAGAGGAGTTCCGTCCGCTGCGCCTGCAGAACGGCCTGTACATGCAGCGTCACGCGTACATGCACCGCATCGCGATTCCGTACGGCAATCTGCGCAGCGATCAGATGCGCGTGCTGGCCCAGATCGCCCGCGAGCACGACCGCGGCTACGGCCACTTTTCGACGCGCTCGAACATCCAGTACAACTGGATCAAGCTCGAAGAAACGCCGGAAATCCTGCGCAAGCTCGCGGCCGTGCAGATGCACGGCATCCAGACCTCGGGCAACTGTATCCGTAACATCACGGCCGACCAGTTCGCCGGCGTAGCGCCGGACGAAGTGGTGGATCCGCGTCCTTGGGCCGAAATCCTGCGCCAATGGTCGACGTTCCACCCGGAATTCGCCTGGCTGCCGCGTAAGTTCAAGATTGCCGTGTCGGGTTCGAAGGAAGACCGCGCTGCCGTGCAGATTCACGACATGGGCGTGTATCTGAAGACGAACGAGCAGGGCGAGCTGGTGGCCGACATTCTGGCCGGCGGCGGCATGGGCCGTACGCCGATCATCGGCGCGATCATCCGTAAGGATCTGCCGTGGCAACACCTGCTGACGTACTGCGAAGCCGTGCTGCGCGTGTACAACCGCTACGGCCGCCGCGACAACATGTACAAGGCGCGGATCAAGATTCTCGTGAAGGCCCTGAGCCCGGAGAAATTCTCGGCGCAAGTCGAAGAAGAATGGCAACACCTGAAGGACGGTCCTTCGACGCTGACGCAAGCTGAAGTCGACCGCGTGTCGCAATACTTCCAGCCGCCGGTGTACGAAAAGCTGCCGGATACGGATGCTTCGTTCGAGAACCATCTGCTGGAAAACCGTGCGTTCGCCCGTTGGGTCGAACGTAACGTGCGTCCGCACAAGGTCGAGGGTTATTCGTCCGTCACGTTGTCGCTGAAGCCGACCACGATTGCCCCGGGCGATGCAACCGACGTGCAGATGGAAGCGGTCGCCGATTGGGCCGACGAATACTCGCTCGGCGAAATCCGCGTGTCGCACGAACAGAACCTGATTCTCGCGAACGTGAAGAAGCGCGACCTGTTCGCGCTGTGGGAAAAGGCCAAGGCGCAAGGTTTCGCGACGCCGAACATCGGCTTGCTGACCGACATCATCGCGTGCCCGGGCGGCGATTTCTGCTCGCTCGCAAATGCGAAGTCGATTCCGATTGCGCTGGCGATTCAGGAACGCTTCAACGATCTCGACTACGTGTATGACCTCGGCGACGTATCGCTGAACATCTCGGGCTGTATCAATGCCTGCGGTCATCACCACGTCGGCAACATCGGCATTCTGGGCGTCGATAAGGACGGCTCGGAGTGGTATCAGGTGACGCTCGGCGGCGAGCAGGGCACGGGTGCAACTGGCGCGCATCTCGGCCGCGTGATCGGCCCGTCGTTCTCGGCGGAAGAAATGCCGGACGTGATGAGCAAAGTGATCGACACGTTCGTGGAGAATCGCCACGAAGGCGAGCGCTTCATCGAAACGTACAACCGCATCGGCATGGCTCCGTTCAAGGAGCGTGTGTACGCCTCGCGTCAACCGGCTCACGCGTAACCGCGAAAAGGATACTGAACAGATGGCTTCTATTATCAAGAATCGCGCGATCGTCAACGACGACTGGACGGTGGTGCGCGCCGCTGAAGACGGCACGCTGCCCGCAGTCGACGCCTTGCCGGCCGGCAAGGTGCTGGTGCCGCTCGCGCTGTGGCAAGCTTCGCGCGAGGCGCTGATCGCTTCGCGCAGCACCGCTGAAATCGGCGTGTGGCTCGCGCCGGATAGCGAACCGGCGGATATCGTCGTCGACTTCGACACGGTCGCACTGATCGGCGTGGACTTCCCGGTGTTCCGCGACGGCCGCGGCTACAGCATCGGCCGCCTGCTGCGTGAGCGCTATGGCTACAAGGGCGAACTGCGCGCAATCGGCGACGTGCTGCGCGATCAGTTGACGTTCATGTTCCGCTGCGGCTTCGACGCTTACGCATTGCGTGAAGACAAAGACTTCGACGACGCGCTCAAGGCGTTCGACGAATTCAGCTTCAACTATCAGGGCGCGGTAAACTCGTCGCCGCTGTTCCGCCGCCGTGAAGCGGGCGAACTGGCAAAGGCCTCGGCATGAGCGGCGCTCAATCTCTCACGCCGGAACTCGCCGCGAAGGTCGAGCGCCTTAATGCGCTGCTCGACTCGATCGCCGCGCGTCACGCGAATGTGAAGCTCGCCAGCAGCCTCGCAGCGGAAGACATGCTGCTCACGCACGCGATTCTGTCGCGCGGCGTGAAGATCGGCATCTTCTCGCTGAACACGGGCCGTCTGCATGCTGAAACGCTCGGCATGCTCGATCGCGTGAAAGAGCGCTACGGCTACGATATCGAGCAGTTTCACCCGCAAGCCGCCGCGGTTGAAGAGTATGTCGGCTCGCATGGTCTGAACGCGTTTTATGAAAGCGTCGATCTGCGCAAGCGCTGCTGCGAAATCCGCAAGGTCGAGCCGTTGAACCGCGCGCTATCCGATGTCAGCGCATGGGTGACGGGCCAACGCCGCGAGCAGTCGGTGACGCGTGCTGAACTGCACGAGGAAGAACACGACGCCGCTCGCAATATCGCCAAGTTCAATCCGCTGACGGACTGGACCGAAGCTGAGGTGTGGGACTACCTGAAAGCGTTGGACGTACCGGTCAATCCGCTGCATGCACGCGGTTATCCGAGCATCGGCTGCGAACCTTGTACCCGCGCGATCCGTCCCGGTGAAGACAGCCGGGCAGGGCGCTGGTGGTGGGAGTCGCGCGATACGAAGGAATGCGGACTGCACATCACGACGATTACGCCGATCCCAGTCAGCAGCAGCGAGAACGCTTCGGCATAAAGCATTCAGGCCGTTCAGGCCTTGGTTTTTGACCTGAACGCCGCACATACCGATTTGAATACTTCCGCGACGCAGGCAACCGCTTGCGACGCGAATCAACGAAGGACCCAAACATGAGCACCACGCTCGATTCCACTGTGAATGCACCGCTTGCCAACACGGCGAACCGGATGGACCACCTCGATTGGCTCGAAGCCGAGTCGATCCACATCCTGCGCGAGCTGGTCGCCGAATGCAGCAAGCCCGCGTTGCTGTTTTCGGGCGGCAAGGATTCGGTCGTGGTGCTGCACCTCGCACTGAAAGCCTTCGGCATCGGCGCAAATCGCAAGACTGTACTGCCGTTCCCGCTCGTGCATATCGACACCGGTCACAACTACGACGAAGTGATCGACTTCCGCGATCGCCGCGCGAAAGAGATCGGCGCGGAACTGGTGGTGGGACATGTCGAAGATTCGATCAAGCGCGGCACCGTGCGCCTGCGCCGCGAACTGGATTCGCGCAATGCCGCGCAAGCCGTGACGCTGCTCGAAACGATCGCTGAACATGAGTACACCGCGCTGATCGGCGGCGCGCGCCGCGACGAAGAAAAGGCTCGTGCAAAAGAACGGATCTTCTCGTTCCGCGACGAATTCGGCCAATGGGATCCGAAGGCGCAGCGCCCGGAACTGTGGAGCCTCTACAACGCGCGTTTGCATAACGGCGAACACCTGCGCGTGTTCCCGATCTCGAACTGGACCGAGCTCGACGTGTGGCAGTACATCGCCCGCGAACAGCTCGAACTGCCGTCGATCTATTACGCGCATCAACGCGAGATCGTGCGCCGCAACGGCCTGCTCGTGCCGGTTACGCCGCTCACGCCGATGCGTGAAGGCGAGACCAGCGAAACCGCGCTGGTGCGTTTCCGCACCGTGGGCGATATCAGCTGCACGTGCCCGGTGGAAAGCGATGCGGATGATCTCGAGAAGATCATCGCCGAAACGGCCGTGACCGAAATCACGGAACGCGGCGCGACGCGGATGGACGATCAAGTCTCCGAAGCCGCGATGGAACAGCGTAAGAAGCAAGGTTATTTCTAATATGGGACTGGAGTTAGTGCTTCGCCCTAACTCCGATCGACCGCAACAAGTTGCATGGGATCGGAGTAAGCGCTAAAGCGCTAACTCCGATCGACAGAGGGTAAGACAATCATGAGCGGTATTCACCAACCAGAAGACCTCGGCGTGCTGCGTTTCATTACTGCGGGTAGCGTCGACGATGGCAAGAGCACGTTGATCGGCCGCCTGCTGTACGACAGCAAGGCCGTGCTGAGCGACCAGCTCTCGGCACTGTCGCGCGCAAAAAATAAGCGTACCGTTGGCGACGAAATCGATTTGTCGCTGCTGACGGACGGCCTCGAAGCCGAACGTGAGCAGGGCATCACGATCGACGTTGCCTACCGTTACTTCGCAACGGCCAAGCGCAAGTTCATCATCGCCGACACGCCGGGCCACGAGCAGTACACGCGCAACATGGTGACGGGTGCATCGACCGCGCATGCAGCGATCATCCTGGTCGACGCAACGCGTGTAACGTTCATTGACGGCGTCGCGCAACTGCTGCCGCAAACCAAGCGTCACAGCGCGCTGGTGAAGTTGCTGGGCTTGCAGCATGCGATCGTCGCGATCAACAAGATGGACCTCGTCGACTACAGCGAAACGCGTTTCAACGAGATTCGCGATGCGTATGTCGAACTCGCGCGTCAACTCGGTCTGAACGATGTGCGCTTCGTGCCGGTGTCGGCGCTGAAGGGCGACAACATCGTGACGGCT
The DNA here is from genome assembly GCF_030511745.1 of Paraburkholderia sp. SECH4. Lineage (NCBI taxonomy): Bacteria > Pseudomonadati > Pseudomonadota > Betaproteobacteria > Burkholderiales > Burkholderiaceae > Paraburkholderia > Paraburkholderia sp. SECH4. The sequence continues at coordinate 1,622 of NZ_JALOCP010000046.1, read as the reverse complement.
AGCGAAAGCATGCCGTGGTACGCGGGCGAGCCGCTGCTCGATTTGCTCGAAGCGTTGCCGGTGGAAGTTCCGACGGGCCAGGCGCTGCGTTTCCCGGTGCAATGGGTCGCGCGTCAGGACGGCAGCCAGGCCGACGATTTCCGCGGCTACATGGGCCGTGTCGAAGCGGGTGAGGTGAAGGTCGGCGACACCATCGTCGTGCTGCCGGCGAACCGTGAAGCGACGGTTGCCGAGATCATCGCACCGGTGACGGGCGGAACGGCAGCGGTGGACCGCGCGTTTGCCGGCCAAACCGTGACGATTCGCCTGGCGGAAGACGTCGACGTATCGCGCGGCGACACCTTCGTGCTGCGCGAAGCGGCGCCGGAACCGGCCAAGAAGCTGGAAGCCGACCTGTGCTGGTTCGACGACACGCCGCTGTCGACGCAACGCAAGTATCTGTTGAAGCAGACCACCAACACGGTGTTCGCTCGGATCGGCGCGATCAAGGAAGTGCTCGACGTGCATACGCTGTCGCAGGCAACCGATCGCAAGGACCTGACGATGAACGACATCGGCCGTGTGTCGCTGACGTTGCAAAAGCCGCTGGTGTGCGACGTGTACGACTCGCATCAGGGCACGGGCGCATTCGTGCTGATCGACGAGGCGACGCATCACACCGTCGCGGCTGGGATGATCCGGTCGTTTTCGGCTTGAGTCACCGACTGGGTAACTAACGCGCGCTCGCGGCTTTGGGTTTCGCACGAACTGGACGAATGGGGTTAAGGCGAATGGGTAAGGTGTATCTGATCGGTGCAGGGCCAGGGGCCGCGGATCTCATCACGGTGCGCGGCGCGCGGCTGCTCGGCGCGGCGGATGTCGTGTTGCATGACGCGCTTGTCGAGCCGGCAATGCTCGACTATGCACCTTCCCACGCGCGGCGGATTGCGGTTGGCAAGCGGTGCGGTCAACTGTCGACGGCGCAGCAGTTCATCAACAAGCAGATTGTGGATGCTGCGCTTGAGCACGATGTGGTGGTGCGTTTGAAGGGCGGCGATCCGATGTTGTTTGGGCGCGCGGATGAGGAGATGCGGGCGCTTGAGGCGGCTGGTATCGAGTATGAGGTGGTGCCTGGGATTACGGCTGCGCTGGCTAGTGCGGCTTCTTTGAAGCGTTCGTTGACGCTTCGCGGCGTGTCTCGTAGCGTTGCGTTGGCTACGCATAGCCGGGCGGCGGATACTGCGGCGATTCGTGAGCAGGTGAATGCTGATTCGCTCGTGTTTTACATGGGGCGGGATAGTGGGCCTGAGATAGCACAGGAGTTGATTGATGCTGGGCGCGATGGGGCGACTCCGGTGGCGATTGTCGAGGCTTGTAGTACGCCTCGTGAGCGGATGCTTACTCTTACGCTTTCGGGGCTCGCCTGTGGCGAGGCTCAGCAGTGGCTTGATGCTTCGCAGCCTAGTCTTCTTATGATAGGGGAGGCGTTTGCTGCTCGGCAGCAGGGGGCTCGCTCCGCGGATGGGTTGTTGGTGGCTGCTTGATGTTTTTTTGCCTTTTGCGGCGCTTGTTTTGGCCGTGTTCTTAGGGCTTTGGCCTTTCCTTGAATTGTTAGTGGTCTATTAGTGTTGCCCCTGTGCGGG
>NZ_JALOCP010000045.1:0-61964 GCF_030511745.1 Paraburkholderia sp. SECH4 | reverse complement strand
CTTCCATACTGATCACGTTCACCGAAACGGCTGATCACCATCGCCGAAATCCGCACGCTGGTCGGTACTTCACAGACACTTCTCTTTCGAAGAATGCTGCCGTTGCGATGACGTGGAAAATGTCCTCGCGCAGATTTGGGCGGAGGAGAGCGAAGGTGCCGTCGACTGAGTCGACTTTGTCAGGCCAAGCCCGGTAAATCCGGCTATCTGCTTTCTCCTGGGAAAGGCGCACTTCGGCGGCTGAGAAAAGCGGCTCGAGGTCTTTGGTAACAGCGGCAGGCAGTTTGTTGCCCGCGAAGCGCTGCAGAATGTGAAACGCGACAGCTTCGGCTGCTCCCATCAGACTCGCACTGTCGCGGGCGCCTTGCAACCACGGTTTTCTTTGCCAGAGCAGTTCCCGGCCATTCGAAGTCGATAGAACAAATTTTTCCCTCTCGAGCTTTGCCAGCTCGCGCAAGACCTTCTTCGGATACTTTGTGCGATGCCCACGTTCTTCAAGCTGTTGCCTGACTTCCGGTGTGGTCATCCATGCCGTCGCATCACGCTCCGTCGGCAGGATGCGCAGAATTGCTTCGTCAAGGCTTGTGGTCACTGGTCCTCGCGTTCGTTTCGTTGTCGTTTCTGTCCGTGCCGTCGGCGGGGAGTTTGCGCGCTGGCGTCGATACCTGCAGAAGCGGATTCTACGTTTGATTGAGACATTTTATGTCTCAATTCGGCGGCTCGGCCGGTCGTTCTGGCACGACCGTCACTGAATTAATCAACGTCTTCAAGGCGTGCGGTGAACCGGCGAGAGATGCCGGCTTGTCCGAGTTGATGGTAGCAGGACAACCTGCGCCGCTTCGCCGAGTACCCGATTCCAATCAAGCGCAGCCACACGGCGCTAGCTTCAGTCCGCGGCGTTCTCCAACAGCTCGCTGGAGGCTGCGGCATAGCTTCTGGAGCATTGTTTGCTGGCGCAATCAATTGATGCCCAGACTCCCTGAATTGTGGGGAGCAGCCTCCGTAAGTGCGACCATAGCTCGAGCCGCACCGGCAGACGCCCTCTCTATTTGACCGCAGCGTCCGCTTGGATGACGATGTCTTCAGTCGGGTGAACAGCGAAGGATTTCCGAATTGGCCAATGGTCTACCACGACCGCTGACAAACGCTTTGAACGGTCAATAAGTTGAGACCTGCTAAAGCGCTTGTCTCCCGCACAAGACGCGGCCAGCGCCTTGGGCGCGCACATAGACGAGGACATGTACAAGGTAGGGACTGTCATTTTGTCCTCTACCGTACGGTTTTTGCACGCGCTGTTGATACTACCTTCAAGCAAGACCAGATTTCCGAATTTGTGCTTGTGCATTAGATAGTCTTCGTCATTTCCAAATCCATAGCCGTCGATGCTGAAGCTGTTTTCCGGGTCTTGGGGAAGGATGTGTTCTACTGTCAGACCGTTTTGATTGAGCGTTGCCAAATCCTGCAAACTCAACTTCGGCTCATCCACGGCGGCTCTAGCCATTACCTCTTCTTGCAAAAGCATCCTAGGCAGCGCCGGATTGCGATACATGTCTTCGTCCACTAGACGGGAAGCCATCATCGCGTCTGGCATACCCCAGTTGCAAAAATGCTGCAGTGCGCTGATGACCCAATCGATGCTACGCTGATGCAATTCGCGCGTAATGCGGAAAATGTCAGCCTGAGGATTCGTGCCGCGTAGCTTGAAAACGCGCAAGTCGGCCAACTCAATGATGTCCATTAGGTCGCGCGCGTCAACTGTGCCTCGCTCGTTCAGCCACCCTTTCAAATGCAGCCGGATGACCAGTGGGTACAGGGTGGCCGACAAGTCTTGCACCACCCACAGGAGGTATGACTGCATATCCGTGCGGGTTGACTGAATCAATGCCTCCAGACCAGCGAAGAATTCAGTCAGGTCAGTTGTGTACGCCTTGATGAACTCGTTCAGCTTTTCTTGGTCGCCGCGCAGGTCTTTCAGCGCAGGTTTCAGAAAGGCTTCGAGTACCGTCTCCGACGTAGCCGAGTAGTCACCGCCTGCAGCAACCCCAAAGCGGGTACCATCAAACGCGAGGTAGTGGTATCGCAATACGTCGTCTTCGCGGAATGCATCACGGTCGATTTGTCGGACTTTGTAGCCAGATTCGCAGGCTAACTTCTTGATTCGGCTGAAGCTACGGAATGCTTGCCCGAACTGCGATGAGACGAACTCATCCAGTTCGCCGTCAAGATAGCGATTTGAATAGTAGACCAACAGGCTCTTTACGATATCCATCTTGGCTAACGGGACGCCGCGGTCATTAACCGACTGAAACATCCGAATTGCTTTGCCTTCGTTGGACTCGATAAACTCAAGAACTTCGAGGTTACTAAGGCACAGCAACCACTGCTTCACGAGTTCCTGTCCACCCTTCACTTTGATGGAATTGACACGATGACGAATCCATAGATAGGCATTTCGTAGGCGCTCTTGGCCGTCGGATACCGGAACGGGATTTCTCCGGTCCAGTAGTTCGCGAAAAAATACCTCGTTGTCCCCCAACACGCGAAACTTGGCACCTGTGACGGGATGCTCTATGAAAGTGTTGCGATAGTGCTGTTTGATGTTGGCGTCGTCGACGGCATCAATCAGCGCATCGAGCAGCATGGTTAGTGTGGTCAGGCGCTGCTGACCGTCCACCACGTGTACGGGTGCGTTTCTGTCCTGTTGAGACAGGATGAAGGTACCTAAGTAGTGCCCCCCGCCAACTTCGAGGGCTTCTTCTACATCGTCGAACAAGTCGTCGACGTTACGTTCCCTCCAAGCGTAATCACGCTGGTAACTAGGAATGACCAGCGTCTTGCCGGTGAAGAAGTTTTCGATTGTTTTTGTGCTCACGTCTGCGTATTCCTTTCGCTGGGTTGCTGCAGAAGATGCTTGTTGCGCGCCGGGAAGGCGCTGAGTGTCAGTTATCCGTTCTCAGGGAGATGCCGGGTACGCGCCAGACGACTGTAGTCAACTGTTCATCCTCAATGAATCTCATTGGATTTTGTAGGCGTGTTTCAACCTTGCCTTGCCCGTTGAGTCGGCCGCCACCCGATACAGCCATGCACGCTCGCCTACCTTCCCGCTATTTTTCATTGGAGACTTTGTCAGGGGATTTGCCCGCGCGAGATGCGCCATTTCCACCTTGTACCCATACAGTCGATGCATTCCCAAGACGATGGCGCACGAGAGTGAGTATTCATGCGCGTCGCAATGCGGAGGAGAGAAGGTGATATCGCGAAACAAGCTCGCGACGGATGTCAGCCTCCTTGACCTCAATGGTCAGCACCCTGCGCCGGTCCGCATTCTGTTTCCCGCTGGCAAGCTCTGGGAAGGCTTTCTCCATCGAGGCATGAAGTCGTTCGGCTAGGTCAGCGCGCAGTTTTCCCTCCCGATAAACGATGCTGACGCCGTACATCGGTTCTGTCGCAGTATCTTCGCCATGAGCCTGCAATGCCCACACTCGCAGGAAAAACGGCCACCAATACGCGTCGTTCTCGTCGGGTTCCGTGTACTCATACCAAGCGTCATCGAAGATTCGCATCCAAGCATCTCCGGTCTCGTACTCGAACCGCACGGCCGGTAACGCCTCCTCCAGTTCAGCCTTGACGAACGATAGGCTCTTGAGGCGCGCCAATCTGTCGACCAGTTCCGGATGGTGATGCGCGAACAACCAGAGGTCGCTCGCCGGGTCGCCCAGTGTCATCCCCTGAGCCTCGGTCACCCGCGTGGAGCGGGCTTGCGCGAGGGGTTTTAGCAACGCGCTGTAGCGGCGCGTCAGCCGGGACAGAATGGTGTCGACCACCTTGTCCGCTTCGGACTCGTAGTCCGCCTGCCGCTGGCAGTATGAAATAAGCAAACTTGCTGACTGGTTGCCCCGTCGCAACTGAGCCTCGGCGCGCGTCGCCCCGGATTTCAGCCAGCTGTAGTCCAGATAAACCCAGTGGTTCGTCAATTCGCTCAACTGCAGCTGGGTTGAATGCCCCCTGTCCAGCGCGATAAGCGCCACGTGATAGTCCTTGAAGTTGGGGTCACGCTTTATGAGTATCTGCACTGACTCGCGATACCGTATGAGCTGGCCATTGTCGTGTCGTGCCTTGTACTTGTTCTCGACGAGGATGATGAACCTGTTGACCGGGTCGACGATAAAGAAGTCGAGCTTGTTTTCGGTCGAAATATGGAACTCAAGGAGCAGCAGTATCGAGTGGAATCCGGTCAGGTTGATGCGTGCTGGTGTCCAGTGCGTGAAGAAGTCGGCATTCAGTCCATCCTCGACCTCGCAGTTTGCCCATGCTGCGGTCAGGAAATCCTTAAATATCGCATCGCCTTGCCCGTGTCCCTCGCGGGGGTTGAGCAACCACTGGAGAATTTGCGAATGCTGGGTCTCCAACGGGTCGATGATATCGAAGATGTCGTTCGCGCGCTTGAGCGCCTCAATGGCCTGGCCCAAGTCCGGGTCACTGATGAACTCCTGAAAAAGCTCGACATCGAAGTTGGCCATGGTTGCTGAGAGTTTTATTGCCACATGTCCCCCAATCGCGGTGGGGGCATTATGCCGAAAATCTATGGCGAGTGGATGTCCGACGACTGCCATGACGCCGGTCGCGCGTGAACGGCGTCATACGGGACACTCCCTCTGTAGTCTCATTGGGTAATAGCGCCGGATTGGCCGTTTTCAACTAGACAAAGGCGCATGAGGTCTCGCCCGTGCTAGATATCGCAGTACGGGTCGGCGAACTGACGGGGATGTCAATTTCGAATGCACTGAGCATCTCGCTCTTCTGAGCGTTCCGTCTTCAATCTTCCTGGGGGCAAGGCATGAAATGACTACTTGAGTTTGCCAAGTCGCAAGAGAACATCGACAGGCTCGCAGTCCGGCTCACCATCCCCGTCTATGCTCTAATTATCCCGATGGTTGTCGCACTCGTGGTTGTGACTATTCTTAAATAACGCGCTATGCGATGCGTTTGAAGTCGACACAGCCGCCCGAATAGCCGACGTGAGGTTTGGCGACACGTGAGCTATGACATTCGTGCTCCCGCGTGTTTGTGTTTCCGGGGTCCAGCGACAACAATCCGATTCCAGCGGTGCGCCTGGACCTACGACTTCTTTGTGTCTGGGAGTGACCGTGCGCTGGCGTAAGCCTCGATGAAAACTTTGATTCCCTACGCCGGAGACAGGCGGTTGGGGCTACATTGGCGCAATGTGAGCAATCCGCCTCGGAGCATTGCCATGCCTGCACAATCCTGCAACCGGATAGACCTGGCGCTCGAGCAGCTGGAGCTGGCAATCACTCTTTTCCTCGACGGAAAGAGCTTTGCCTCGGTCATCACCTTGGCCAGCGCGGCGGAACGGGTCCTGGGGCAGGCGTTGCGACATTCGGGCAAAGATGCGGTACTGGACTGGACGTTCATGGAGACGGCGCCGGTGCACGACCTGCTGCACGGAGTCGCTCTCAAGAAGGGGGCTTACGTAGACACTCAGAATCGCGTCAGTAACGCATTGCGCCATTTCGACGACAAGGACGCGCCAAACTTCGACGCGGACCTTGACGAGGCTGCTTGCTGGATGCTGGTGAGAGCCTGCGAAAATGCCCATCGGCTCGGGCTGACCGTGCAGGGATTCGACGCTTTCAACGACTGGTTCTACGAGCACGTCGTCGGCATTTGATGGAGGCGGCTCAGCCTTGTGCTTCAGCCTGTTCGAGCTTTTCCAGCACTTCCTGGGCTTGACGCCAGACTTCGTCCAAAGGCACGGACCGGTCAGGCTCGGCCGGGTCGCCGAAAAGGTCGCTTTTCTGCATGGTGCCCACCGTGGTATTCGCGCGGCCGGCGAAGTACACCGCCATCGTGAATTCCCGTTGTTCGTAAGCTAGATGTGCCTGTTGAATGATTTGGCGAGCGACGGATGCAGCAGGCCACGCTGTCTACCGCTGCTTTGCGGCCCGCCGATGATGGCAATCATGACGAGCGGGGTTGCCTGATAGGTGTCGTCCGACTTCGATTGGGGCATATCTCTTATTTGTTTCCGAATCGGACACAAATCCGAGACTTCAACTGAGGTTAGAACAGGCGCCATTGCCTAACTCGCTTTGAAGTCGCCTCGTCGCCTCAGCCTCTGCATTCCTGGCGACCCCGTGCTCGTCAGTCGCACCCACGAAATCAATACTACCGTTCTGGACGCCCGCAGGCTCGGGACGAAATGCCCAGCTCTTAACACCACAGGTATGGGAGGTTGAATCTTCGAACGCCACCGCAAGCACGACCTCTCCGCCTTGTTCTGGGGACCAGCTTAGCGGAAATTCTCTGGAGGAATACGTGGCGACTTGACCACTTGGCAAATCTCCGCCAAGAAGGTCTTCGATATCATTGGCCACAGCAAATTCCCTTGCGATTCGAGCGATAGTTACGACGTGCGCTGCTGTATTCTTACCAGCGTTCGATAAAGTGAAAAAGAACCGGCAATTGGCATCAGTGCGGGTTTCTTGCCAGCACTTCTCTTTATCAAGCCGAGCGAATATTGCTGCGCTGTTTTCGCGCTGCTGACGAATTTCAGCGGCCTCAGCCAACTTCTGCGAGGCCTGTGACACCTGCAAAGAACGTTCGCTCGTCTCGTTCGCTCGCAAGGAGGCTTGCAATGTGAAGTACGCGGCGAGTGCTGCGGGTATCGCGGTCAGCAGCACGCCGACTGTTGGAGTGCCGATGAAAAGCCAGCATTTTAGAAGCCACTCTTTGAATAGGTCGAATAGGTCCGAGCTGGTGCACCTGAACCATTCCCATACGTCCTCAAGCATTTATCCGCCACTTTCACGAAGTACAAGGCTGGTTAACGACCATCGCAGGTTCTTCTTTAGAGAAGTATGATGAAGGTCGACCATGAGCGCGCTGGATGGCCGTAGCGGGCGGTCACAGTGAATTCAAAAATCACCGCCTGTTCGTGTTTCCGTGGTCGAATAGAATGACGAGATTTGCAGCGTAAGTGTTCTAGGGGCAGGAAACGGGGCACGCGAAAAAGGCGTCAAGGAAAAGTCAGCCTATCTGATTTGCGTTTTTACAACAGTTCAGTAGCCCTCCTCCCACCAAAGATCACATCCGAAGTGGTCCGAGATTGTCCAAAAGCCCCGCAGCCGAAAGGTTCGCGGGGTTTTCTGTTTCTAACGAAGTCCAATCGCCTCCATCGCCTTCAAAGGGAGATGTCGCGCATGCGACTTGCCCCTACTCCCGAAACTCCACCCCATCCAAACGCCTCAACTGCGCGATGTCGCGAAGCGGCGGCGCGCCGAAGTGCCGGCTATATTCGCGACTGAACTGCGAAGGGCTCTCATACCCGACCCGGACCGCAATCGACCCGACATCTCCGCTATGCCGCAGCAGCAATCTGCGCGCCTCATGTAGCCGCAGTTGCTTCTGATACTGCAGCGGAGTCAGTGTCGTGACGTTCTTGAAGTGATGATGGAGCGACGACACGCTCATGTTCACCGCCTGTGCCAGCGTCTCCATCCGCAAAAGCTCGGTGTAGTGATTCTGGATCCACTCGATTGCCCGCGCGATCCGGTACGTCTGACTCCCGTTTACCGCGACCTGCCGCAGCCGTTTCCCTTGCTCGCTCGTCATCAGCCGGTAGAGCAATTCCTTTTCGATGAGCGGTGCGAGTACCGGAATGTCACCCGGAGTATCGAGCAATCGTACGAGTCGCAGCGCAGCATCGAAAACCGGTGCCGACAGCGTGGCCACAGCGATGCCTTCGCCTGCCGACGCGGCATCCGGTTCAGGCAGACGCAGTTGCGTCGCCAGTTCGACGATCCGCTGCGGATCGAGCGAGAACTTCACACACAGATAAGGCGCGTCGGGCGACGCCCGCGTCACCCGCGACATCACTGGCAGATCGACGGACGTCACGAGGCAATGCAGATGATCGTAGACGTACGCCTGCCCCGCGACCATGACCCGCTTGGCGCCCTGCGCCGCGAACACGAATGCGGAGTTCGTCACGCCGCAACCGAGATCCACGGGCTGCGAGTAGCGATAGAACGTGAGCGACGGGATCGCCGTCTGATGGGTGCCGTCCGTCGGCGCGAAGCGGCTGATGAGCGCGGCGAGTTCGCGGCGCGCGGTTTCGCGTGCCGCCGAAGGATCGGGCCGGGAGGAATGCTGTTTCATGCGCATGAAAATCCGTGGACGGAATCGAGCATACCCAACCGCTGCCGGGCAAGCGCGGCTGGCCTGCTGGATTTGCAGCATTGTTCAATAAATTTGCAGGATTGTGTAAGCGCAACAGCAGGCAGTCGGTACACACTGCCGCGTACACCCGGCGCCAAGTCCGGGCTTTCCCCACGGAGAGGTTCCATGTCTACATCGTTTGTCCTCAACGGCAAGAACGTTACGTTCGATGCCGATCCCACCACGCCGCTCCTCTGGACGATCCGCGAGGACGCGGGCCTGCACGGCACGAAGTTCGGCTGCGGCATGGCGCAATGCGGCGCCTGCACGGTTCATCTGGAAGGCGAGGCCACCCGCTCGTGCGTGCTGCCGCTTGCGGCTATCGCGGGCAAGCGCATCACGACTATCGAAGGCATTGAAAGCCGGCCCGCAAAAGCCATTCAGGCCGCATGGGTCAAGCTTCAGGTGCCGCAGTGCGGGTACTGTCAGTCCGGACAGATCATGTCCGCGACAGCCTTGCTCGAACATAACGCCACGCCCACTGACGCCGACATCGACGCCGCGATGAACGGCAACATCTGCCGCTGTGCGACCTATACCCGCATTCGCGCGGCCATCCACGAAGCCGCTGCCACCCTGAAGGCCTGACCATGACGACCGATCTCGATCTCACGGATGCGGTACGCCCGTCGCGCCGAACCTTCCTGAAAGCAGCCGGCGCCTTCGCGGCAGTCGGTCTCACCATCGGCTTCGAATGGGCGGGCACGGGCCGCCGCGCGCTCGCCGCCACGATGCCCGAGGCGACGTTCGCACCCAATGCATTCCTGCGCGTCGCGCCCGACAACAGCGTCACGGTCATCGCGAAGCATGTCGAGATGGGCCAGGGCGCGTACACCGGCATCGCGACGATCGTCGCGGAAGAGCTGGATGCGAACTGGCAGGACGTGCGTGTCGAAAGCGCGCCCGCCGATGCGAAGCGCTATGCGAATCTCGCGTTCGGCACGATCCAGGGCACGGGCGGCAGTTCGGCGATGGCCAACTCGTGGATGCAATTGCGCGAAGCCGGCGCGAAAGCGCGCGCGATGCTTGTTTCCGCCGCCGCTGCGCAGTGGCAGGTGCCTGCACAAGAGCTGACGACGCGCGACGGCAGCGTTCATCACGCAGCCACGAACCGGACCGCGACCTACGGATCGCTTGCGTCGGCCGCGGCCCGCTTGCCGGTGCCGGATACGGTCACGCTCAAGTCGCCGAAGGATTTTCGTTTGATTGGCCACCAACTGCCGCGCGTCGACGTGCCGCCGAAAACCAACGGCACCGCGCAGTTCACGCTCGACGTGACGTTCCCAGGCATGCTGGTCGCACTGCTGCAGCGTCCGCCGCTCTTCGGCGCGACGGTCAAGTCGTTCGATGCGTCGGCCGCGAAAGCGGTGCCCGGCGTCGTCTCGGTCGTGCAGGTGCCGGGCGGCGTCGCGGTGGTCGCGAAGGGGTTCTGGGCGGCGAAGCAGGGCCGCGATGCGTTGAAGGTCGAATGGGACGATTCAAAGGGCGAAAAGCGCAGCTCGGACGCGATCATGGCTGAATACCGGCAGCTCGCCGAACAGCCCGGCATGTCCGCCCGAAAAGACGGTGATGCGACGAAGGCGCTCGCAGGTGCGGTGAGGAAAATCTCCGCCAGCTACGCGTTCCCGTATCTCGCTCACGCGCCGATGGAACCGCTCGACGCGGTTGTCAAACTCACCGCTGACAGTTGCGAAATCTGGGCCGGCGACCAGTTTCAGACCATCGACCAGGCCAACGCCGCACATACGGCGGGGCTCGATCCGCAGCAGGTCAAGATCCACACGCTGTATGCGGGTGGAAGCTTCGGCAGACGTGCGAACACCCAGTCGGACTATATCGTCGAGGCCGTGTCGATCGCGAAGGCGCTGGGCGCGAACGGCACGGCGGTCAAGCTGCAGTGGACCCGCGAGGACGACATCCACGGCGGCCTCTACCGGCCGATGTACTTCCACAAGCTCGACGCGGGCCTGAGCGCGGACGGCAAGCTCGTCGGCTGGCGGCATCGCATCGTCGGTCAGTCGATTCTTGCCGGCACGCCGTTCGCCAGCGTGATGGTCAAGAACGGGATCGACGGGACGTCCGTCGAGGGGGCCGCTAACGTGGCCTACGCGATTCCGAACATCTCGGTCGAACTGACGACCACGCAGACCGGCGTGCCCGTGTTGTGGTGGCGGGTGGTCGGCAGCTCGCATACGGCATTCGCGGTCGAGGCGTTCATCGACGAAGCCGCGCACGCCGCGAGAAAGGACCCGTTCGTCTTCCGCCGCGATCTGCTCGCACATGAACCGCGCATGCGTGGCGTGCTCGAACTCGCCGCCCAGAAAGCGGGCTGGGATCCGGCGAAACCGTTGCCCAAAGGCCGCGGGCGCGGCATCGCGGTAGCCGAGGCGTTCAAGACGTACGTCGCGCAAGTCGCGGAAGTCTCCGTCGACAAGGACGGTAACGTGAAAGTGGAGCGCGTCGTCTGTGCAGTGGATTGCGGCACGCCGATCAATCCCGACGTCATCGCCGCACAGATGGAAGGCGGCATCGGCTTCGGTCTCGGCGCGGCGTTGCACAGCGCGATCACGCTGAAGGACGGCAAGGTCGAGCAGAACAACTTCGACGGCTACCAGGTGCTGCGGTTCGCGGAGATGCCCAAGGTCGAGGTGCATATCGTTCAGTCGGGCGAAGCGCCGACGGGTGTCGGCGAGCCGGGTGTCGCACCGGTCGGGCCGGCGGTCGCGAACGCGATCTTCGCGGCCACCGGCAGGCGGATTCACTCGCTGCCGTTTCCTGCCGCTTCGGAAAAGACTGCCTGACGGGCTGACCTAAGACGACGCGCAGCGTCGTGATTAACTGCGCTCCCGCGTGCTTGTCATGCGGGAGCGTGGCGCTTTCCTGAATCAGAACGATCCGATCAGAACTTATCCCACCCGTCATCTACAGCCGCAGTAGCAAGTGCATTAACCGGCGCAACGGCCGTAGCCCGTGCAACGCGTTTCGGAGCAACCGCAACAGCAGCCGCCACCTCGCGCCGCGGCGCCTCCCGCCGAGCAGGAGCAGGAGCCGCGGCTACCGCAGCCGCCGCATCCTTCACCTGAAAAAACGCCACGGCGTCAGTCAACTGTTCCCCCTGGTCTTCCATCGACCGCGAAGCCGCTGCAGCCTCTTCCACCAAAGCCGCATTCTGCTGCGTGACGTTGTCCATCTGCGTAATCGCAAGATTGACCTGCTCGATCCCACGGCTTTGTTCGGTCGAGGCCGCCGCGATCTCCGACATGATGTCCGTGACTCGTGCGACTGCCTGAGTCACTTCAGTCATCGTCTTGCCCGCCTCGCCGGCAAGCGCGGACCCGTCGCGAATCTTGTCCACGGAAGTGGCGATCAGGTCCTTGATCTCCTTGGCAGCACTCGACGAACGTTGAGCCAGGCTTCTGACCTCGCTCGCGACCACCGCGAAACCCCGCCCCTGTTCGCCCGCACGCGCGGCTTCGACCGCCGCGTTCAGCGCGAGGATGTTCGTCTGGAACGCAATGCCTTCGATGATGCCGGTGATGTCCGCGATCTTCGTCGAGCTGTCGCTGATGTCGTGCATCGTGTTCACCACCTGCCCGACGACCTCGCTACCCTTTTGTGCCACCGACGATGCATTCGCAGCCAGCATGCTGCCTTGCTGCGCGTTGTCCGCGTTCTGCTTAACCGTGGAGGTGAGTTCTTCCATGCTGGAAGCGGTTTCCTGCAACGAAGCAGCCTGCTGCTCGGTACGCTGGCTCAGGTCCATATTGCCCGCCGCGATCTGACGTGCCGCGCCGGCGATGCTGGTGCTGCTGTCGCGCACCCGTCCGACGGTCACCGTTAGCCGTTCATTCATCTCGCGCAGGGCGGTCAGCAGTTTGCTGGTTTCGTCGCTGCCCTCGACCGTGATGCGCGTGCGCAGATCGCCTTCCGACACCGTGCGCGCGACGTCGATCGCAAAACGCAGCGGCCCCGTCACTGCACGCGTGATCACCACGCATGCGCCGACGGCGAGCCCCAGCGCGATAAGGCAGATCGCGATCAGCAGATTGCGCTGGTTTTCGTAATGCGCCGTGTACTCGTTGACCAGTTGTTCCTGGCGTGAGCGCGTGTAGTCGGCGTACGCGTTGGTCGCGCGAATCAGCGCGGCGAGCAGCGGCCGGCAATGCTCGTCCATCTCGACGATCGCTTCGTCCCGCTTGTTGGTGAGCGCGAGATTGACGATGTTGAGGGCAACCGGACCATAAGCTGCTTCGACCCGATTGATCTCGGCGACGAGACTGCGTGCTTTCTCCGACGTATCGGTCGCGCTAGCGATCATGTCGTTGAGCTTTTTCAGGTCGGTTTGCACGTCTTCGTGAGCGCGCGTCACGTCGGCTTTCTCTACTTCGAGATCCTGGGGTTTGGTCACGAGCACAAGGTTGCGCGCCGCGATCGCTCGGCGGTCCACGGCGGTTCGAACCTGCACCGCCATATCGGCGCGTGCGTTGATGCCGTGGACGAAGTTGGAAAACCCCTCGGTCGAATCGCTCAGCGCCTTCAGGGAAAGGCCGGAAACCGCGACGACAATGAGAGACAGCATGCCGAAGCCGGCAATGAGTTTGGTCTTGATGGTGAGGTTCTTGAGTGTCACGATTTTTTTCTCCAATAACGAAACGTTGAAGTGTTCGCAATGGACTCTCAGGTCCGGGCATGGGAGCGTCTATCTGACTGCCGACCATCGTGGCAGCCCCGCGCGGTTTACCCCTAGTGCCTTCCCTAAGACGCATCCCACGAGTGCGTCGAACGTCCGGCAATAAATCGGTATCCCATTTACTGGTTATCGGATCGGATTCTTACAGACTTAAGAAATCTCGGGTATTTCTCTACTAAGCTTGCGTACGATGCGCGAAGAATGCATCATTTTCTGTTGATTTGAATATCTTTAGGCGCATGATGAAAACTTTAATCTTACATATTCATTTCATTTTCCGGCGTGTGTCCGAGCCAATGACCTGCTGGCCAGCATCAGGCAATAGAAAATGGCTTGAACAAGTGATCACCTGCGGATATGATTGAGCAATCACTCATTAATTGTTTGTAGTCGAAGCGAACCGTATGGCCCGTCCGAAAAGCGAAGACAAACGCAACGCCATCCTTGGCGCTGCAACTGAGGTGATCGCCGAGCAGGGTTTGGCCGCGCCCACCGCGCGCATCGCAAAAGTCGCGGGCGTGGCTGAAGGAACGCTGTTCACGTACTTCGACAATAAGGACGAGCTGGTGAACCAGCTCTACCTGGACATCAAGGCGGAGCTGCGCGAAGTGATGATGACGACCTATCCGAAGCAAGCCAGCGTGCGCGTGCGCGTCCAGCACGTGTGGAACAGGTTTGTCGACTGGGGCGTGGCGCAACCGCAAAAACGCCGGGCAATGGCACAACTGTCCGTGTCGGAGCGTCTGACCGACTGCACGCGTGCAACTGGCATGGAGTCCTTCGCAGACATCAACGCAATGATTCAGGCAAGCGTGGCGAGCGGCGCGTTGCGTGATCATCCGCCGGCTTTCCTGTCGGCAATCATGGCGGCGTTGGCCGAAACCACCATGGATTTCATCGCTCGCGAACCGGCCAATACCGACCGTTATCGCAAGGCCGGCTTTGAGGCGTTCTGGCACGCGATTGCCCAGAACTAAATTTTTTGTCTTATTAATGAGCGCGTACATGCTCAATTAAATGTAAGGAGCGCATTATGTCGAAGGTCTGGTTGGTTACGGGAAGTGCCCGCGGGCTTGGGCGCGACATTGTCGAAACGGCGTTGCGTGCCGGTGAGCGGGTGGTTGCTACGGCACGCGATCCGCGTCAGTTGGCCGATCTGCTGACGCGCTACGGCGAGCAGGTTCGCGCGGTTGCGCTGGATGTCACGGATCCGGCCGCGGCGCGCGAGGCGGTGCAGGCCGCAGTCGATGCTTTCGGGCGGCTCGATGTGGTCGTCAACAACGCGGGCTTCGGGCATCTGGCGCCGTTCGAGCAAACAACCGAAGACGATTTTCGTGCGCAGATCGACACCAACTTCTATGGTGTGGTTAACGTCACGCGTGCGGCGCTTCCGGTGCTGCGGAAGCAGCGATCCGGCCACGTGATCCAGATTTCGTCGGTGGGTGGCCGTGTCGGGATCGCGGGTTTGAGCGCATATCAGGCCGCGAAGTGGGCGGTCGGCGGATTCACTGAGGTGATCAGCCAGGAACTCGCGCCGTTCGGCGTCCACGTCACTGCGCTCGAACCAGGCGGCATGAAAACGGAGTGGGGTACGGGGGCGATGGGTGAGGCGCCGGAATTGCTGCCGGACTATGTGCCGTCGGTCGGCGCCGTCACGGATATGCTGTCCCAGTACGTCGGCCAGGAAACCGGCGATCCCGCAAAGGTTGCGCAAGTGGTGTTGAAGCTCGCGTATCACGATTCGTTGCCGGCGCATCTCTTGCTGGGCAGTGATGCGTTGCATTTCGCCGGCGAAGGTGACAAGGCGCGCGCTGCAGCCGCCGAAGCATGGCGAGCAGTCAGCGCGGCCATCGATTTCTCCGCGCCAACGCCGCTGCCGGCCTTTCCGGGCGCATCGGCGAAAGCCTGAGCGCGCATGCGGCGGACGGGCGACGCTCAGATCGCCCGCCACGCTCAGGACAAAGCGGTCACCGCCCGCTTGTGGGACATATTCGAAGGTTTGACCAATGCGCGCTGGCCGGGCGCGATCATGGAGCACACATCATGAAGGTTCTGATATTCGGCGCGACCGGCATGGTCGGGCAGGGCGTATTGCGCGAATGCCTGCGCGCGCCTGATGTCGAGGTAGTCCAGACGGTTGGCCGCACCCGCACCGGCCAGCTCGATCCGCGTCTGAACGAGCTGATTCAGCCGGACCTGATGGACTACCGGGCGGTGGAAGAGTCGCTGAAGGGTTTCGATGCGTGCTTTTTCTGTCTGGGCGTCTCGTCGGCAGGCATGCAGGAGGCCGAGTATGCGCGCCTGACCTACGACCTGACGTTGGCCGCTGCGCAGACGCTTGCCCGTCTGAATCCGCAGATGACTTTCGTCTACGTGTCAGGTGCGGGCACCGACAGCACTGAACACGACCGTACCATGTGGGCGCGGGTCAAGGGCAGGACGGAGAATGCGCTGCTACGGCTGCCGTTCAAGGCCGTCTACCTGTTCCGCCCCGGCGTGATCGAGCCGCTGAACGGCGCTGTTTCGAAAACTCGCTCGTACCGGTTGTTCTATACGGTGGCGAGGCCGCTTCTGTCGACGCTGCGCGCGCTGTTTCCCAACCACATTCTGAGCACCGAAGACATCGGCCTGGCGATGCTGGAGGTCGCGCGCCATGGCGCCGCCAAAGCGGTGCTCGAGGTTGCCGATCTCCGTGCGCTCAGCCGCGCCGCATCCGAGCCGGCGCTCGATCTGCACGCGGGCTGAGCGCCCGGCTGGGGTGACGTCCGCGCGCCGCCCCCGCGGCCCGCGACGTCCCATAGTCGAAAAATTTCGTTTAGTCCGCCAAAAACCTGTCTTTTCCCTCGTTCGACGCGCCTCAGCGTCTGGTAGGCTACCGTTTCACGGGACGCGCCTTCCGGGCGCGGCCAACTCCTCCACGCGTGTAGGTCAGCGCATGCTCGAATGAAACGCTCATGGTGACGCGCCGACCGAACATCGTGATTGCCATCAGTATCGTGCTGGCCAGCGCGATCCTCGCGATCGCAGTGTGGGTATTGGCGCAGATGCGCGATGACGCGTTGCGGCGCGCGCAGGATTCGGTCTTCAACGTTTCGCTGCTGGTCGAACGCGACGTGTCGCGCAATCTCGAGATCTACGATCTGTCGCTGCGGGCCGTCATTGAAGGCTTGAAACAACCCGGCGTGCTGGACTTGCCGCCGGCGATCCGCCAGATGGTGCTGTTCGACGGCTCAGCCAGCGCAAAAGACCTGGGTTCGATTCTCGTACTCGACACGGCCGGCAACATCGTCTTCGATTCGCAATCCACGCCTCCGCGCGCGTTCAATCTCGCCGAGCGTGAATACTTCCGCGTTCAGCGCGACTCTCCCAATGTCGGCCTGTATGTCAGCCATCCGTTCATACCCAAGGTACACGGTAAGGACGTGAGCATTGCGCTGAGCCGGCGCATCTCGCGGCCGGACGGCAGCTTCGGCGGCGTGGTGGTCGGCACGATGCGGCTCACTTACTTCAGACACCTGTTCGCCGGCATGAATCTCGGCGCGGGCGGGTCGATGGCGCTGATGCTGAACGACGGCACGATGCTGATGCGGCGCCCCTACGATCCGAAAATTATCGGCCGGAGCCTGACCGGCACCGCGAACTACTCACGCTTCCTTCTGCAGCCGAGCGGGGACTTCTTCGGCACGGCGGCGATCGACGGTGTCGAGCGCTGGTACGCGTTCCGCCATATCGATATGTATCCGCTGATTCTCGACGTGGCGCTCTCCACGCGCGATATCTATGTGGAGTGGCGGCGTCGCGCGTGGATCATCGGTACGCTGATCGCGGCGCTCGACGTAGTGATCATTGCGCTCGCTCTCCTGTTCTCGCAGCAACTGCGGCAGCGCCGCGCGGCCGAAGAAGAGTTGCGCGTGCTCGCGCGTACCGACGGGCTGACCGGCCTGAACAATCGCCGCACGTTCGAGGAACATGCGGAAGAGGAGTGGCGCCGCGCGCAACGTAACGAATGGCCGTTGTCGATGCTGCTGATCGATGTCGACACGTTCAAAGGCTTCAACGATCTATACGGCCACTCGGCCGGCGACGATGCGCTCGTCGCCGTGGCGCGCTGCATCGGGCAGAACGTGCGACGCCCGGGCGATACCGCTGCGCGCTATGGTGGCGAAGAATTCGCTGTGCTCTTGCCGGATACCGACGAAACCGGGGCGACGGCCATCGCCGAGAAAATTCGCGCCGCGGTTCAGGCGCTCGAACTTCGCCACGTCGCGAGCTCGCACCATGTGCTGACCATCAGCATCGGCATTGCCTGCACCGGCCGCCAGGTATTCGCGACGAGCCGCGCACTCGTCAACGCCGCGGACGAGGCGCTCTACGAGGCCAAGGACGCCGGCCGCAACCGCGTGCTTTGCTACCCGGTGGCGGCGCGGGCGGATCGGCGGAGTGCCGTGGCGTCGCCGGCGCAATGAGGCAGGACAATTTCACAGGCGTGCCGGTTAGTGGGCCGCGCCGAGTTCGAGCAGCGGGCCAGCGCTGATTGGCGCAGAACCAACCGCGTGCGCTGCTCTGAATAATTTCACCCGGGTAATATGTTGCGCTTAATTTATACCCGGGTATAATTCGACAAATTCATCTTTCTGGAGTTTGTCATGACCCCCCACCCTGTAACCTGCACCGCATTCGAGGGGCACCGCCGCATCGCCTCGGGCTCCTTGTCCGAGGTGGCGCTCGCCATACGCGAAGTGCTGGCGCGCGGTGAACAGGCGCCCGTGCTGGTTTTCGACGACGTCACGAGTCGCCCGGTCGAGTTTGATTTGCGCGGTACGCCTGAAGAGATTCTGGCGCGGCTGGCAAGCGGGGCGCCCGGCGAACAACCCGCACCAACCGCTGACGCCGGGGAAGACGACACCCCGCGCAGCCGCGGCCGGCCCAAGCTCGGTGTGGTGGCGAGAGAGGTGACGTTACTGCCGCGTCATTGGGATTGGCTCAATGGGCAATCGGGTGGCGCTTCGGTCGCGCTGCGCAAACTGGTCGACGCGGCGCGGCTTGCGGGCGAGGACAAGGACCGCAAACGCGCAGCGCAAGAAGCGGTGTATCGCTTCATGACCGCGATCGCCGGCAATCTGCCTGATTACGAAGATGCGACACGCGCGCTCTATGCCGACGATCGGACGCGCTTTGACGGGATCGTCGCGGCATGGCCGGAGGATGTGCGCGATCACACGCTGCGGCTTGCTCAAGGTGCGCTCGTTACGCATCCATAAATTCAACCGCGTATCGAACGCACCGGACGCACTGGCGAGTGCGCCGACCAACGAAACGTAGGGACAAAAAAAAGCCGCTCACGCCGGGGAGCGTGAGCGGAAAGTCGGAGAGTTACATCAACATCACGTGCGCTCATGGGGGGTGAACGCAACAGACAAAGTCTAAAAGCTCGGCTCATCCCCATATATCAGACAAATCCCAATCATTGCGCCGACATGCAAAGCGCGTCGACGTAGCGATCCGGACCCGCGCGCCAGGCATTCCTTACATCATCCTGTCCCGGTTATGCCCACCATTTATCGCATCAAGTCTCTGTTACGCACGCCGTAAAAGAGGTGGGAGCGTCGCCACGTATCTGAAAAATGGCGAAATGTTTTGCCATGGCGCAGCGACGCGAGCGTCCCCTTAGGACTTATGAAGGATGGTGAGATGAAGTGGTTCGATCGCATGACCGTATTCAGGAAGCTGCTGTTGGCGTTTGCCGTCGTGATCGGGTTCTGCGTCGTGATCGGCGGGACTTCGCTAAAGACGTTGTCGTCGATGCATGCCATTGCCGACGCCATCTGCGACCAGCACATGAACGGCCTCTACTGGATGGAAGAGGCGAACCGTCACAAGATCGATTCCGATCTTGCCGCCGCGAATCTCGGCTACGCCGCCGACGACGCCGGCCGTCAAAAGTTGAAGGACAGCATCGTCGCGTCGCTCAAGGAGATGCACGGCGCCTACGATCAGTATCGCGCGACCATCGCTACAGCCAAGGGTCAGGAGATGTTCGACGAAGTGCTGCGCAAGTCGGCGGTGTGGGAGGGCATCGTGCATCAGCAGATCGGTCTCGAACCGATTCCGGCCGGCGTCGACAACAACGAACTCGTGCGCCGCGCGATTGCGTCGAGCGAGGCGCTGCGCGATCGCATCACGGCGCTGATCGACTATCGCCGTCAGCAAGCCAACGAAGCGCAGCAGGAGGCGGGAGCCAACTATCAGCACATGCGGATTGTGATGCTCGCGCTGGTGTTGGGCGCGATCGCGGTGGGCACCTTGCTCGCGACGGTGATTGCACGACGCCTTGCGCGTCAGCTCGGCGGCGAACCCGATTACGCGATGCACATCGCCAACCGCATCGCCGACGGCGACCTGAGCGTGCGCGTCGACACCCGTGCGGGCGATACCCACAGCATGTTGTTTGCGCTGAGCAATATGCGTGAGCGGCTGGCGGGCATTGTCTCGGGCATCAGCGAGTCGAGCGAATCGATCCTGATGGCCTCGGGCGAGATCGCGCAGGGCAACACTGATCTGTCGCAACGCACGGAAGAGCAGGCTGCCGCATTGCAGGAAACCGCGTCGAGCATGGAGGAATTGACGTCGACGGTGAAGATGAATGCCGAGAACGCGCAGCAGGCGGGTGGTGTCGCGCATGGCGCGTCGGAAGTGGCGGCGCGCGGCAGCGGCCTGGTCGGCGATGTGGTCGAAACGATGCGCCAGTTGGCGGCCGGCTCGAAGCGCATGACCGACATCATTGCGGTGATCGAAGGGATCGCGTTCCAGACCAATATTCTCGCGCTGAACGCCGCCGTCGAAGCGGCGCGGGCTGGCGAGCAGGGCCGCGGCTTTGCGGTGGTGGCGGGCGAAGTGCGTTCACTCGCGCAGCGCAGCGCGGTGTCCGCCAAGGAGATCAAGGAACTGATCGAGAGCTCGACGGCGCGTGTGGGCAGCGGTGCCGAACTGGCCGAGCGGGCCGGTCAGACGATGGCGGAAGTCACGCATGCGGTGAAGCGTGTGACCGACATCATGGGTGAGATTTCGTCGGCGTCGCAGGAGCAGAGCACCGGCATCGAGGAAGTGAACCGCGCGGTCGCGCAGATGGACGACGTGACCCAGCAAAACGCGGCGCTGGTCGAGCAGGCGGCGGCCGCGGCGGCGTCGATGGCGGATCAGGCCAGGCAGTTGCAAGCGGCGGTGACGGTGTTCTCGCTGGACGCGCGGCGCGCGTAGCGCTCATTGCGCGCTTTTTGCCGCCCTTGCCAGGCCTGGTGCCTCTCCGTACACTCGCGCGTAATTCCCAGATGGCGCGGTTTCGCAGCGCCGTCCACTACAACGCCGACAGAGGAGAACCCCCGCCATGGCCGATTCCTATTTCCCACGCTGGCGCGCCCAGCCGAACGCTGCCGAGGGTCGCATTGTCGGCACCGACGAGCGTCTCGCGTGGCCGCAGATGCTTGCAATGGGTATTCAGCACGTTGTCGCGATGTTCGGGTCCACCGTGCTTGCGCCGTTGCTGATGGGCTTCGATCCGAACCTGTGCATCTTCATGTCGGGGATCGGCACGTTGTTGTTCTTCGTCCTTGTGGGTGGGCGCGTACCGAGCTATCTCGGTTCGAGTTTCTCATTCATCGGTCTGGTGATCGCGGTGACGGGGTATGGCGGCCACGGTCCGAACATGAACATTCCGGTGGCGTTGGGCGGGATCATCGCGTGCGGGGTGGTGTACGCGATCATTGGCCTGATCGTGTCGGCGGTCGGCACCCGATGGATTGAAACGCTGATGCCGCCGGTGGTGACGGGCGCGATTGTCTGCGTGATCGGCTTGAATCTCGCGCCGATCGCGGTGCATGGCGTGAGCGGGAGCAACTTCGACTCGTGGATGGCGCTGGTGACGGTGCTGTGCGTCGGCGCGGTCGCGGTGTTTGCGCGCGGCATGCTGCAGCGTTTGCTGATTCTGGTCGGTTTGCTGATGGCGTACGTGATTTACGCGATCGTCACGAATGGTCTCGGCATGGGCAAGCCGATCGACTTTGCGATTGTGGCGAACGCTGCATGGTTCGGTATGCCGCAGTTCACCGCGCCGGTTTTCAACATGCAGGCGATGACCTTGCTTGCGCCGATTGCGGTGATTCTTGTTGCTGAGAATCTTGGGCACATCAAGGCGGTGAGCGCGATGACCGGTCAGAACCTCGACGGTTATGTCGGCCGTGCATTTATCGGCGACGGACTCGCGACGATTCTGTCTGGCTTTGCCGGCGGCACGGGGGTGACGACGTATGCCGAGAACATCGGCGTGATGGCCGTGACCAAAATCTATTCGACGCTGGTGTTTGTGATTGCCGCGGTGATTGCGCTGGTCTTGGGCTTTTCGCCGAAGTTCGGTGCGGTGATTCAGACCATTCCGGGGCCGGTGCTGGGGGGCGTGTCGATTGTTGTGTTCGGCCTGATCGCGGTAACTGGCGCGCGCATCTGGGTCGTGAATAAAGTCGATTTCTCCGACAACCGGAATCTGATCGTGGCGGCGGTAACGCTCGTGCTTGGCGCTGGGGATTTTTCGTTGAAGCTCGGTGGGTTCGGGCTCGGCGGGATCGGTACCGCGACCTTCGGCGCGATCATTTTGTACGCGCTTCTGAGAAGGAAGCCGGCGCAGGGACCGGTGGCCTGATTGACCTGGGCGACGGCCTTTTCTCTTGTGATTGAGAGATCAAGCGATCAATAGAAAGGCCATCGCCGCGTCGTAACGCTGACTGCTACCTCTATCGCTTCCGCACGGTCAGCGCCGTCTCCGATAGATCCACCTCGCGCATGAGCTTGTTCAAAGTCTCGTCATTGATTTCCTGACTATTGCGCAGCGCAAGCAGCACCTTCCGCTCGGCTCGCATCGCCGCCAACTTCATCCGGAATTCCAGCGCATCGGCACGGCGCGCCAGTTCACGCGGCTCCTGTTCTTCTTCCAATGTGGCGAGCCGTCGTCGATAAATGTCCATGACTCGCGCGGTGACATCCGCCGCGTATGCCGATGCCGACTCATCCAGATCCGCGCAGTCTCTTTCGTGCACTTCGTCAACTGCGCGAATCGCGGCTTGCGCCGCCATCGTGCGCGCCATCGCCTCCTCCGCCGCATGCGGATCCTTACCCCGCCGCCAGCCGCTCAACAACAGCGGCAACGCCACGACGGCCACCAGCAGCGATAGCAGAATCACGCCCGAGGCAATGAAAATCGCCAGGTCCCGCCCCGGCAACGGCGCACCACCCGGCAAGACCTCGGGCAACGACAACACGCCCGCCAGCGTCACCGCGCCACGCACGCCGGCCACCGTCGTCACCGTGACCGTGCGCAACCCCGGCACGGCACTCGCCATACCGTGCTTCGCCGCGCCGCGGCTCGCGAACCAGCGCAGCAACCACACCCACACGAAGCGCAGTGCGTAGAGCGCCGCCGCCACCGCGGCGATGTAGCCGATCAAGCGCCACACCTCCACATCGCTGGTCTCGTGCGCGTCGAGCAGCGCGCGGCCGAGAATGTGCGGAAACTGCAGCCCCAACAGAATGAACACCATGCCGTTGAAGACGAATTCGATCATCGTCCACGTGCTGTTCCCGCGCACGCGCGACGACACCGGCCCGGCGTTCGCGATGTTCGCGTAGTTCATCATCATGCCGGCCGAGACCGCGGAAAGAATGCCCGAGAACTCGAAGCGCTCGGCGATCAGATACGCGGCGAACGGAATCAGCAGCGTCATCACCACACCGGGTGCCGGATCGCCTTCTTCGTTAAGACTCAGAAAATGCGCGGACACAAAGCTGAACAGCCAGCTCACCGCCGCGCCCGTCGCGAGACCGCCCACCGCGATGATCACGAAGCTGATCGACGCGTCGCGCAGCGAAAACACTCCCGTCAGCGCCGCGGCAATCGCGAACTTCAGCGCGACAAGGCCCGACGCGTCGTTCATCAACGCCTCACCTTCGAGGATATGCATCAACCGCCCGGGAATCTTGCCCTTGCCGGCGATACCGCTTAGCGCTACCGCATCGGTCGGCGACAGCACCGCGGCAAGCGCGAACGCGACCGGCAGCGAGATCGATGGCGCCAGCGCATGGATGAAGTAGCCGACCGCCAGCACCGTCATGAAAACCAGGCCGAGCGCGAGCATCAGGATGGAGCGGCGCGCCATGAACAATTCGCGCTTCGGGATTCGCCATCCATCCGCGAACAGCAGCGGCGGAATGAACAGCATCATGAAAATTTCCGGATCGAAAGTGACGTGCAGCCCGAGCCTCGGCCATGCGAGCAAGGCGCCGATCGCGATCTGGACCAGCGGCAGCGGCAAGGCGACCCGCAGCATCCGCGTCACGATGCCGGAAGCTGCGACGGCGAGCAAAAGAATCAGTACGGTAAAGACAATATCCATCGGTCTATTTCTGGAGATATAGCGGTGCTTCCTCTGCGATCGTCGACGATGCCGCCGCGTATCGATCGCGAGGCGTGCGTGAGGCACAAGGCCGAAGTTTAGCCCGACGCTGCAGCACGCCATTGTTAACCCGACAAGGTCCCGCGAGCCCGATCGGCAAGCGTCCAGGTAAGGTAATGCACCTTAACGGTGCGCGCTGCGCCCCCGCGCGGCGCATCGGCTCATTCATCGGTGCAATCTTTCATGCAAATTTCATTCGAATGTGCGCCAGCGTGCGCATGGAGCTTGCTTAAGGAATATCGATGACGCACATTTTGAGAAACGGTGCCGAGGTTGTTCGCTTCCGCGTTCGGACCGGCCCGGCTCTCGCGTGAGAGGATTGCATGACGATTGCGCAACAGGAAAGGACGGCCAGCGCGCCGCATGGCTTCGATGTCGAGGTGACGTCGGGGCTCGAACGTTTTTCGGTGCAGCACGGCGAGCTGACGTTGACCAGCGTGTTTCAACCCATTTTCAGCCTGTCGCATATGCGGGCAGTGGGCTACGAGGGGCTGCTGCGCGCGCACGATGCGCTCGACCGGCCTGTGTCGCCGCTTGACGTATTCGGCGAGGCGGCGCGTCTCGGCGACGTGCTGCAAGTCGACCGGCTCGCCCAGACCCTGCATCTGGAGAACTTCAAGGTACTTGGCGCCGAGCGCGAATGGCTGTTCCTGAACGTCCATCCCGGCGCGCTCACCGACCCGTATCTCGCCGCCGCCTTGCTGGCCAACCTCAAGCGACTCGATCTGTCGCCCCGGCGGATCGTGCTTGAGGTGCTCGAACAACGCGCCGAAGATCTCGAACGTCTCGCCGACGCCGTGCGCCAATTCCGCGAGCGTGGTTTCCTGATTGCGCTCGACGATTTCGGCGCGGGCCATTCCAACGTCGAACGGATCTGGCAGTTGAATCCCGACATCGTGAAGCTCGACCGCATCATGCTGTCGCACGCCGCGCATCGTGCGGATATGGCGACGATCCTGCCGGGGCTGGTGGCGCTGCTGCACGAAGCGGGCAAGCTGGTGCTGATCGAAGGTGTAGAAACGGAACACGAAGCGCAGATGGCGCTCGCCTGCGATGCGGACTTCGTACAGGGGTTTTTCTTCGGCCGGCCGAATCCAGGGGCGGCCGACGCGGCGCACGCCACGACTTGCATCAGCGAAGTCACCGACCGCTATCGCGATCAGGCCGAAGCGCGCGAGCGCCGCAATGCGAGCCGTCTCACGCCGTATCTGCGGGCGTTTGAGCGTGCCGCGGAACGGCTCGCAGCCGGCGAACCGCTCGAGGAAGTGTGCTGGAATTTCCTCGCGCTCGACCATGCCGCGCGCTGTTTTCTGCTCGATGCGAAGGGCAAGCAGGCGGGCCGCAACGTCGTGTTGCGTGCCGATCGCGCGGCGCATGAGACGCGCTTTTTGCCGCTTGCCGACGCGCAAGGGGCGAACTGGCTGCGTCGTCCGTATTTCCGTGCGGCGATCAACGCGCCTGAACGCGTGCATGTGACGCGTCCGTATCTGTCGATCAACGAGGCGCTGCCGTGTGTGACGCTGTCGGTGGCGACGCGCGTGGGTGATCAGACGTGCGTGCTGTGCGGCGATATCGATTGGGTCGAAGAATAGAGGTTCGGATGCTTCGCTCCGGAGGGTGAGCGGCGGTCCTCATGGCCCAGATTGGCGGGACGCGCGGCGGTTCTGAGATCATGTCGTTTTTAACGACCCACAGCCGCGCTTATGTCAGTCCTACTTGAAGTCATCGCCACGACCGTTGCCGACGCCCGGCTTGCCGTGCAGGCCGGTGCGAACCGTCTTGAACTCGTCACCGCGATGGGCGAGGGCGGTTTGACGCCGAGCCTTGGGTTGATCGAGGCGGTGGTTGCCGCGAGCGCCGTACCCGTCAACGTGATCGTGCGACCGCATAGCCGCTCGTTCGTGTACGACACTGACGACTACGCCGTGATGCTGCGCGACGTGCGTGCAGTCAAGGCGGCGGGCGCGAACGGCGTGGTGATCGGCATGCTGACGGCGGATGGCGAGATCGACCGCGAAGGCCTCGCACGTGCGATCGATGCGGCGGATGGCTTGGCTATCACCTTCCATCGTGCGTTCGACGAAACGCGTGATCTGCAGAAAGCGCTCGACGTGCTGCTCGGTTTCGACGCCGTGACGAATGTGCTGACCTCGGGCGGCAAACCTTCCGTGCTGCAGGCAGAGTCGATCGTGAGTGAGCTGGTACGGCAAGCGGCCGGCTCACATTGCACGGTGCTGGCGGGCGCGGGTTTGACCATCGATGCAGTAGCCGGCTTCGTGAGCGCGACGCAAGTTCAAGCGGTTCACTTCGGTTCGGGTGTGCGCGTTGGCGGCAACGGTCTTGCGCCCGTCGATGCGGCGAAAGTCGCGCAGGTGAGGGCGCTACTGGACACAAAGCGTGGCTGATTCGTCAGGAAGATAATCAGCGCTATTGGGCACAACGCGGTGCAAATCCACCAGGCAAAAAAATGCCGCTTCGAGGTTCAACCCGAAGCGGCATTCTTCATCTACGGAGCGAAAGAATTACTTCGCGACGACCACCGGAATCCCGCGCAACTGCCCGGCGCCCTTCATCTCTTCCAGCGACTTCTTCACCGATGCGCTGGTCGCTGCTTCGATCTGCAAGCGCGCCGCGAGATCGCGCTCGCCGCGCTTCACGCCCGCCAGATTCGCCAGCTTCACGTGACCATAACCGCGTACACGCGCATGCAGATCGGCGAGCTTCGCGACGTCTTCCAGATTGTTCGCGTTGAGCTTTGCGAACGCGCGTTGCAACGTCGTTTCGTAATCGCCGGCGAGTTCGCGCTCCATCTTGCGTTCCAGCGTGCGGCCGAACGGATCGAACATCGTGCCACGCAAGCCGCTGAATTTCGCCATCACACCCAAAACCGGCCACATCCATTGACCGAAGGTTTTCTTGGTCGGATTCACTCCCGGTTGAGGACGCGTGAGCGTCGGCGGCGCGAGGTTGAACTTGATGCCGAAGTCCTTGCCCGCGACACCTTCGAATTGCGCTTCCAGTGCTTCGCGGAAGGCCGCATCCGTATGCAGGCGCGCCACTTCGTATTCGTCCTTCACCGCGAGCAGACGATAGAACGTCGTCGCCACGGCACGCGTGATGCGCTCGCCCTTTGCATCGACCGCGGTTTCGGCACGGCGTGCCGCATCGACCAACGTGCGATACCGCTGCACATAACTCGCGCCACCGTACGTTTGGAGACGACCCTCGCGATGCGCGATCAGTTCGTCGAGCGTATCGACGCGCACCGTCTGCTTCGCCAGATGCCGGGCTTGCCACAGCGATTCGAGCGCAGCGGGGTCTTCCGCAGCAACACGCCCGATCGAAAACGCCAGTTGATTCATCTGCACCGCGACGTTGTTCAATTCGATCGCGCGCATCATCGCGGCGAACGACACGGGCACGAGGCCAAGTTGCCAGGCGTAACCGAGCATCAGAATGTTCGCGCCGATGGTGTCGCCGAGAAAACGCGTCGCGAGCGCCTGGGCGTCGCACGTCGACATGCGATCGTCGCCTGCCGCGTGGCGCATCTTGTCGATCAACGCGTCGGCATGCAGCGTCGCGTCCGGGTTCTGCACAAAGGTCGCGTTCGGAATCGCATGCGTGTTGACTACGATGCGCGTGCGGCCATGACGCACCGTCTGCAAGGCATCGGCACTCGCGCCCACCACCATATCGCAGGCGAGCAGCACGTCGGCCTGTTGCGTGTCGATACGCACCTGATTGAGCCACTCGTCGCGCGCGGCGAAGCGCACGAACGACAACACCGAGCCGCCCTTTTGCGCGAAGCCCATGAAGTCGAGCACCGACGCGCTCTTGCCTTCCAGATGCGCGGCCATGCTGATCAATGCGCCGACCGTCACGACACCCGTGCCGCCAACACCGGTCACCAGAATGTCGTAAGGCGCGGCATCGAGATGCGTCGCGGGAATCGGCAAGGCGTCGACGCGCGCGGCGAGCGCGGCCGGATCGAACGCGGCGCCCGCGGCTTTCTTCAGCTTGCCACCTTCCACCGTGACGAAGCTCGGGCAGAATCCGTTCACGCAGGAATAGTCCTTATTGCACGACGATTGATCGATGCGGCGCTTACGCCCCAACGCTGTCTCAAGCGGCTCGACCGACAAGCAATTCGATTGCACGCCGCAATCGCCGCAGCCTTCGCAAACTTCCTCGTTGATGAAGAGACGCTTGTCCGGATCGGGAAACTCACCTTTTTTCCTGCGACGCCGTTTTTCAGCCGCACAGGTCTGGTCATAGATCAGCACGGTCACGCCGTCGATATCGCGCAACGCGCGCTGCACCGTGTCCATTTCGCTGCGATGGTGGAACGTCGTGCCTTTTGGGAAGATGTCGTGATGGCCGTCGTATTTCTCCGGCTCGTCGCTGACCACGACGAAACGCGACACGCCTTCGGCTTCCACCTGACGCGCGATCTGCGGCACCGAGATGCTGCCGTCGACCGGCTGGCCGCCCGTCATCGCGACGGCATCGTTATAGAGGATCTTGTAGGTGATGGTGGTGTTCGCGGCCACCGCCTGGCGGATCGCGAGAATGCCGGAGTGAAAGTAGGTGCCGTCGCCGAGATTCTGGAATACGTGGCGCGTTTTCGTGAACATCGAATGCGAGGCCCAATCGACCCCTTCGCCGCCCATCTGAATCAAACCGGTAGTGTCGCGTTCCATCCACGACGCCATGAAGTGACAGCCGATCCCCGCATGCGCGATCGAACCTTCAGGCACTTTGGTCGACGTGTTGTGCGGGCAGCCCGAGCAGAAATACGGCGTACGTTTCACGCTATCCGCCGCATTCGAAAGGATTTGCGGCGCCACCAGATCGACCACGCGCTCGCGACGATCGAGCGCCGGCTTGTGCTTCGCGAGCCAGTTCGCGAACACCGGCAGAATGCGCGACGGCCGCAATTCACCTAGCGACGACAGCAGCAGCGTGCCGTCTTCGGCGTTCTTGCCGATCACGATCGGCCGCGTGCCTTGCGTGCGGTTGTACAGATAGTCTTTGATCTGCTGCTCGATGACCGGGCCTTTCTCCTCGATCACCAGCACTTCGGACAAACCGGACACGAACGCGTCGATGCGCGTCATCTCCAGCGGGAACGACAAGCCGACCTTGTAAATGCGCACGCCGGCCGCTTCCAGATCGGCGACCGTCAGATCGAGCCGGCGCAGCGTTTCCATCAAGTCCAGATGCGCCTTGCCGCACGTGACGATGCCGACGTTCGCATGCGGACTCGGCGCGATCCATTTGTCGATGCTGTTGGTGCGCGCGAAATGACGGACCGCGTCGAGCTTCGCGTGCATCCGCGCTTCGATCGTGAGACTCGGCAGATCGGGCCAACGGTTATGCAAGCCGCCGCTGGGCGCTTCGAAATCCTGCGGAACCGTCCATTCGGTTTGCAACGCATCGAGGTCCACCGTCGAACCGGATTCGACCGTTTCCGAGATCGCCTTGTAGCCGACCCACGCACCCGAGAAACGCGACAGCGCCCAGCCGTACAGGCCGAACTCGAGCATGTCGGCAATGTTCGACGGATTCACCACCGGCATATGCCATGCCATCAACGCGAAGTCGCTCTGATGCGGCATCGACGACGACACGCAGCCGTGGTCGTCGCCCGCCACCACCAGCACGCCGCCGTGCGGCGACGAGCCGTACGCGTTGCCGTGCTTCAGCGCATCGCCCGCGCGATCCACGCCGGGGCCTTTGCCGTACCACATCGCGAACACGCCTTCGACGGTGCGTTCCGGGTCCGATTCCACCCGCTGCGTACCGAGCACCGCGGTGCCGCCCAGTTCTTCGTTGATCGCGGGCAAAAAGCGAATATCACTCGCCGTGAGCAGTTTCTTCGCTTTCCACAACTGCTGGTCGACCATGCCGAGCGGCGAGCCGCGATAGCCGCTGATGAAGCCGGCGGTGTTCAGGCCCTGCGCGCGGTCGACTACGCGTTGCATCAGCGCGAGGCGCACCAGCGCCTGCGTGCCGGTCAAGAAGATCCGGCCGCGCGTGGCGGTGAGGTTATCGGACAGCTTGTAGTCGGCGAGAGCGGGCGTGCCGTCGATGGGCAGGCGAGGGGTCATGGGTGAGTCTCCAATGTTTTGCATCCGCGTGCCGTGGGGTGGGGGCCACAAAAGGCGACGCGGCGAAAGAGACTCTATTTTTTAGCGCCAATTGGAGTGAATTTTTTCTACTTGGCGAGGCGTTCAACGAAACAGCGCGACGGGGCGCGCGTTTTAATGAAGTTTTGAGATGGATCTGCTGCGCGATGGACGGGTTCGGGTATGCCCTGGTGCGTTTCAGTCCTGTTTTTACGGCGCGGGCGCCTTCGCCATAGGCGCGGAGACAGGTGCTGAATCGAGCGGCACGACCTCGTCGAAATGCGAGTAATCGATGTGACTCACGCCGCCCTCGTCACGCATGATGTCGGCGAAACGGTGTTGCCAGCGGATCTGCTCACAACGCCACATATGGCGCGCCTGCATGGTCTGCGAGGTCGATTCGTCGACCCCTTCGAGCGTGAGCCACAGCGACGCATCATGGCCCTTGAGCGTTTCGGCGGTCTCGCCAAATAGCGGACTGCTTTCGTCGATGACGTGCATCATGACCCAGCCCAGTTTGAACACGGGATGCTGGTCGCGCACCAACGTCAAGTCGTAGAGCTTGCGCAGCGTATAACCTTCGGTGGAGGTTTCCAGTCGCATGAGGCGGAGTTTCGCCCGCGCTTCGGCGATCACGTTTTGACGCGCGTTGGCGGCACGCACCATCAGCGTCATGCGGCCCTCGTACGGCCATACGACCGCGTAGCGGGCGAACATGATCTTGGCGTGCGGACGTGAGAAGCGCGCGAAGATCAGCCCGGTCGCCAACGCGATGCTGGACATGCCGACAAAGATCTCCAGTGTTGCGATCCAGTGGGCGTAAACCGTTTGCGGGTGCATGTCGCCGTAGCCGACCGTCGCGAGCGTTTCGACGCTGAAGAAAAACGCGCCGCTGAAGCCTGCCGGAAACTGATTGGCGATCGGTGCGTTGCCGAGCATGTAGAGCGCGGCAAACACGGTGTTGAGCAGCAGGAACAAGACCCCGAGCGAGACGAAAAACGTCGGCCAGCGGACCATGAGTGCGCGGTGATAGAGATCCTGCCAGAGCGGCGTCGGCATGCCGTGCGCGATAACGACGCGATCATCCAGGCGCAATTCCCGGCTGCCGCGCGTACGAGGTTTCTGCGCACGCGTTTCGTCGTCGCCGATGCTGGAAAGATGGTCTGGTGATTCGGTCGCCATCGCGTGCCCGTGGAGAGGAAGAACGCGTAAAGCGTAGCACGCCGGTTAGCGCGCGGAGGGGGATTGTCGGCGCGCTGAAGGGACGTTGGAGAGCGTGCCTCAACGGCAGGTTGCACAGACGTCGAGGTAGCACATCGACGGCGTGTTGCACGGGCGCCGAGGCGGCGCTTCCAACACCCGCCTGCGGTACTTTGGGCGAGCGTGCGGGAGATGCGGCGATTCCGCTCGCTTGACGCACACGCCTCTACCAATGCGCCCGCTGAAGGTCTACGGAAACGCCCTCGGTTTTGGAATGCCGGCGCCGTGTTCGATGTCGTCGACGCCTTGCTGGTGCGCTGCTGCGATAGCTTCGGCTTCATCCGCGTAGCCGTTGTCGCCGCCGACGGTGGTCCACGGCTTGACGGCTTTCTCGCGATGCCGGATTTCGTATTCCGCGTCCCAGCGTGCGCCGTTGAGTTCGAGAGGGCGGACGTGAATCGAGTACACGCCGTAGAGGAAGAGCTGTTCAGCCATGATCGCCTCCAGCCGGTTGATTTAGAAGCGGCGCTGTGCGATGGACGCAGCGCCGGGTTGCCTAGAGTTCGATTTCCCCGAGGATGCGGTGCGCGAGCGCCTTGGCTTCCTCGAGGGCTTCCTCGGGCGTGGACGAAGTGGCTTCGACTTCGTAGACCGTGGTCTCCTGGTCCGTGCTTGCTTCGCCCTCGTCGCGGGAAAGCGTAACGATGCCCTGCCACGTGTCGCTTTGCACTTCTCTTATCGAGGCGGTGGCCGTGTAGATACCTTTGGTGTAGGTGATGTCATCCATGGCGACGCTCCTTCTTCCAAAGGGTTGGGTTTTTTCATCCTAGCACGATGACCGGGGTTCGGTTTTTCGGCTACGCGGCGCGTATTGTTGGCAACCGATGTCGACAACAATACGCGCCGCACAAGGCAAAAAAACTACAGCAGCGCCACAACCTCATCCAAAGAAGGTGCATGCGCGCCAGCATGGCGGCACGCCGCGGCGCCGGCGGCCAGAGAAAAGGCCAGGTGCTCCGGCCACGCTCGCTGCGGTGCGGTCATCAAGCTGAACAGCAGACCGCCAATCGAGGCATCCCCCGCTCCAACCGTATCGATAACTTCCACTCGTGGTGGCCGGGCCTCTACAACCATCGCGCCGTCGATCAACATGGACGTCTCCGGTCCACGCGTGACCAGCACGGTGGCGGCGGGATTCATCGCCCGCAACTGCGCAAGTGCGCCGGCCTCGTCGTCCGTCTTGAACAGCATGCGCAAATCTTCGTCCGACACCTTGATCAGATCAGCCAGCGCGGCCATCTTCCGCAATGTGGGCTCGTAGCCATGCTCCATCAGATTGCGGTAATTCGGATCGAAACTGATCTTCACGCCGCGCGAGCGCAACTCGGCGGCCAGCGCGGCAAGCGTGTCGCCAAGCGGCTGACGCACCAGGCTGATGCAGCCAAAATGCGCCCACTTCACCTGCCCGATCCAGCCAGCCGGCAGGCGCGTCGGATCGAACGCCAGATCGGCGCCGTTTTCACCCATGAAAAAGTATGCCGGTGGATGCGTTTGATGAACGATCGCCAGCAGAGGTGGGCGCTCCACGCGCTGCATGAAGCGCATGTCGAGCCCTGCGGCGACGCTTGCGTTCCACAGTTCGTCGGAGAAGTTATCGACGCCCAGTGAGCCGGCACACGCCGTCGGCAAACCGAGCCGCGCCACGCAGCGCGCGACGTTCCAGCCGGCGCCGCCAGGACGCGAGAGCCATTGCGAGGCGCCGGTCCGCACGAGATCGGTGAGGATGTCGCCGGCCGAGACGAAGAAGGGGAATTCGGTGTTTGCGCTCAAGTTGCTCATTTTGCTTACTCCGCGGATTCGGACGCAGCGGCCGCGCCGTCAGGCAGTGCGTGCGCCAGCACCTCGTAGCACGCGCCCATCGTGTGATAGTCGGTCTTGCCGGCGGGACTCTTTTCGTCGCTGTACTTACGGTTGTCGCACGTGAGGATGCGGTACCACGCGCCATACTTGTGATCGACGAAATGCGCCCAGCTATAGCGCCAGATCTCGTCGTACCAGTCCCAGAAACGCTCGTTGCCGGTGCGCTTGGCGAGCAGCGCCGCGGTCGCGAAGGTCTCTGCCTGGACCCAGAAATACTTGTCGTGGTCGCACACGGTGCCGTCCGGGCCGAAGCCGTAATAGAGGCCACCGTGGTCTTCGTCCCAGGCATGCGTCATCGCGGCGTCGAATAGCTCAATCGCGCGCGGCAGTAGCCACGGCAACGGACGATAGCGCTCGAGAATCAGCAGCAGCTTGGCCCACTCGGTTTGGTGCCCAGGCTGGAAGCCCCACGGACGGAAGATGTTCGAGCTGTCTTCCTCGTTGTAATGCCAGTCGACCGACCAGTCCGCGTGAAAGTGCTCCCACACGAGGCCTTGCGAGAGCTTCGCCTGACGCAGCGTGATGTTCGACGCCAGCCGTTCCGCGCGGTCGAGATAGACGAGGTGCCCGGTCGCCTCGTGCGCTGTCAGCAGCGCCTCGGTGGTGTGCATGTTCGCGTTCTGGCCGCGGTACGAACTGACGCGCCAGTCGGGTGTCGCCTCGTCAGCATAGAGGCCGGCGGCGGCGTCCCAGAAGCGGTGTTCCATCAACTCGAAGGTCGCGCCGATCATCGGCCTGGCTTCCTCGATGCCGGCCATCGCCGCATGCGAATACGCGAGCAGCACGAATGCGAGGCCGTAGCAGTGGCGCGTTGCGTCGAGCGTGTGTTTCTTGCCGTCGCGCCATTCGAGCTCCCAGTCGTAGCCTTCGTGTTCGGCGTCCCAATGCGCTTCGCGCAGGAAGCGCAAACCGTGGCGCGCGTACTCGAGATGCTGTGGGTCGCCGAACTGACGATAGGCCATCGCGTAGTTGTAGATGTAGCGGCACGTGCTCACCAGATGCCGCGTGGTCTTGTCGTAGACGGAGCCGTCGTCGCGGAAGAAATGGAAGAAGCCGCCGCTCGGATCGAGCACGTTCGGCGCGTAAAAGTGCAGCGTGTCCTGCACATGAGCGATCAGAAAATCGCGGCTGCGAAAGCTGTCGACGGGCGGCGCCGCGGCGGCGCCGTTGGCGGGGTGAAGCGGATCGGATTGCGTCATGGCGTTTTTACCAAAGTACTGGCACGGGCAATGAGATGGACGGGCAAGCGGACTTCGAGTTCAGCGGGTGTATCTTCAAGCAGCAACTCGACGCCGCGCCGGCCGAGCGCTTCCTTGTCGACCGAAATGGTCGACAAGGGCGGCGTGGCATGCGCGGCGGCGGGAATGTCGTCGAAGCCGATGATGGCAATATCCTCGGGCACGCGGATGCCGCGCGCGAGGCACGCACGCAGCGCGGCGAGCGCTGCGGCGTCGTTGTAGGCGAATACGGCGTCGGGCCGCGGGCCGGGTGCGTCGAGCAACTGGTGCATCGCGCGTGCAGCGCCGGTGTCGGGATCGAGGCCTGCGTCGATCGTGAGTTCCAGCGATGGGTCGAACAACAAGCCCGCTTCGAAAAACGCGCGCCTGTAACCGAGCGCGCGCTGGGCGATGCTGAAGTGCGCGAGCGAGCCGCCGATGAACGCGACGCGCTTGCGCTGCTGTTCGAACAGATGCCGCATGGCGAGCGTGGCGCCCGCGGCGTTGTCGAGGTTCACCGAGCGCAGGCCGGGCGCCCACAGGTCGATCAACACGAGCGGGCGTTGCATCGCCACCAGTGTGGTCAGCGTTTCGGGCTCCACGAAACCGGCGATCGCTACCGCGTCCGGCGCATGCAGACGCATCTGCTGGATCACGTCTTCGGTCGGACCGGCGGTCAGCACGGAAGGCACGATGCCGCGTTCGCGGCACGCGTCTTCCACGCCATGCAGCACGTGCGAAAAGAACGGGCTGACGGCGAAATTGTTGTGCTGACGGTGCAACAGAAAGGTGAGACGGCGGATGCGCGGCCGCAACTGGGCGGCGTCATAGCCGAGCTGCCGCGCCGCTTCGACCACGCGTTCGCGGGTGGCCTCGGA
This sequence comes from Paraburkholderia sp. SECH4, assembly GCF_030511745.1. Lineage (NCBI taxonomy): Bacteria > Pseudomonadati > Pseudomonadota > Betaproteobacteria > Burkholderiales > Burkholderiaceae > Paraburkholderia > Paraburkholderia sp. SECH4. Next base: position 27,194 of record NZ_JALOCP010000045.1, on the reverse strand, counting down.
AAGGCCGGGCTGATTCTTCAATGCGCGTGAGACGGTGCCGATCGACACGCTGGCCGCGCGGGCGACGTCGCGGATGGTTGTGGCCATCGAATGAAGCGGCCGCAAGTGGGGCGGCCGCACGGTGTTTGGGTTCGGCCGATTGTATAGTAAAACGTGGCTAAAACAGCCTCGTGAACGTGTGATCCGTACCCGGAAATACCCGTAGACAGTGCTGCTGGCCTGATTTATGTTGTTTAGTAAAATAAACTAAACAAGGCGTGGGCGTGGGCGTGGGCGTGGGCGTGGGCGTGGGCGTGGCTTGGCTTTGGCGTGGGCGCGCCAGCGCACTCAGTCGACGGCCATCGCCGCCATGTCGGCCTGTCCGCGTAACAGCACCACGCTCTCATCCGCGTCGATCAGCACGAAGCCGCTCGTCTCGTGCTTCGCGCGCCGCTTCGCCAGCGCCGCGACGGACGCGATTTCCTCGCTGCTGTAAAACGACGGCCCGCCGTCCGACTCGACGCGCACGCAGCCGATGGCCATCGTCACGAAGCTGAAGAAGGTCGGATTGCCGCGCCGGTCTTCACCGTGGATGCCGCCGGCCAGCCGGTCGGTGGGCGCGTAGAAGCGCTGCGCGCCTTCGTTGAACAGGTGAATCGCGCGCAGTACGCGCTCCTGCCAGTCCTCGCTCTGGAACAGGATCAGAAAGTCGTCGCCGCCGACGTGACCCAGGAAATCGCGGGTCGGGTCGCAGACGTCGGCGAGTACGGCGGCAGCGAATTTCAACACCTCGTCACCTTGCCAGTAGCCGTACTGATCGTTGAAGGGCTTGAAGTGGTTCAGGTCGACGTAGCACGCGTAGAAGCCCGCGTCGTTGCCCAACAGGCGGGCGATGTGCGAGCTGATCGGGATGTTGCCCGGTAAGAAGGTCAGTGGGTTCGCATAGCGCGCGGCTTCGATGCGCACCTCGGTCACCGCGCGCACCAGCTTCTCGCCGGTGCCGAGACCGGCGTATTTGCCGTGGTTGTCGGTGATGACGAAGCCGTCGGCGAGATAACGCTGATCGTCGCTTGCAAGAAGTTTGGCCATCTGTTCGACGGTCATCGATTGCTCGATGATCACCGGCGACGCGTTCGCAAACTGCAGGCATGGCCGCTTGCCGAACAGCTCGCGGTGGTAAGGCAGCGCGTAGCGGTCCATAAAGCTGCGGCGGTTGATGAGCGCAACCGGCTCGTCGTGTTCGACCACCGCTACCGCATGCAGATCGGGCAGGCGGTTGAACAGTTCGAGCACGTCGTTGTTGGTCGCGTGGCGCGGCAGCGCGGGCGCATGCACCATCATCTTCGCCGATGCCATGCCGCCCGACGGCGACGCGCTGCTCGCTGTGCGCGTGGTCTCCGGGAATACGGCGATGTGACCGGCGCGCAGTGCGTCGCGGGCGTCGTCGGTGACGCTACTGGCCGGCTGGGCATGCGGCCGGCCGAAGAAAAACCCCTGCCCGCAGCCGATCCCCATGTCGCGCACCACGATCAGATCTGCTTCGTCTTCGATGCCTTCGGCCACCAGCCGCGCGCCGCTTGCGTTGGCGAAGTGCTGCATCGCGCGCACGGCTTCGAATTTCCGCGAGTCGCTGGAGATGCCGTGGATGAAGAAGCGGTCGATCTTCACGACGTCCGGTTGCAGGCGCACCCAAAGATTCATGCTGGCGTTCGCGGTGCCGTAATCGTCGAGCGCGAACTGCGCGCCGGCCGTGCGCAACGTCGAAATCACCGGCAGGAAGCTGGCGACATCCAGAATCGTGCTTTGCTCGGTCAACTCGATCACGATCCGTTGCGGATCGACACCGCGACGACGCAGCAGCGCGAGCGTGTCGTCGTGCGCGTCGGCCAACTGACGGATTGCTCCCGCGCTGAAATTGAGAAACAGCTTGCCGTCGAAATCGAGCTTCGCGAACGCGTTGATGCAGGTGCGCGCGGCGGCCTGCTCGAGTTCAAGCGCGCAGCCCTCGGCGAGCGCTTGCGAAAACAGGGCGAACGGCGTTTCGAGCGGTGTGCCGGCGGGGCCACGGATCAGACCTTCGTAGCCGAGGATCGCGCCGTCGTCGAAATCGATGATCGGCTGGAATACGGCGGACAAGTCACGCCGGGCGATCAACTCCTCGATACGCGGCGTAGCGGATCGGGAGGGCGAACGAGGTTGCATGGCAGTTAGGCGTAGCGATCGACCTTCGTCTTATCGACCCATTCAGCCTGGAGTTAAGTGAAGTTTCAGTGACGCGTTGCACCGAGGTGGTGCGTCGCGGCCTTGGGCCAGCTGGCGACGGTTGTGCCACGACCAGGACTTTGCCTATGCCATCCGGCTGAGGCGACAGCGGCGGCGTTTGAGCGTGAAATAACAAAAAAGCCGCACGAGGCGGCTTTCTTCAAATGACGCTCAGGGAGGGCGCTTATGAATGTCCTGTTTGCATTGCGCGCGTATTCAACGTCGCGCGACAGCGGCGGCGGGCCGCTCGCGCGGAGCCGCGCGGGTTTCGCCGCTGGTGTCGCGAGCCCCCCAGCGCTGCGCGAGCGCGGCGCACACCATGAGCTGGATCTGGTGGAACAGCATCAGGGGCAAGACCACGGCGCCCACCGCATGCGAGGCGAAAATCACTTTGGCCATCGGTACGCCGGCGGCGAGGCTTTTCTTCGAACCGCAGAAGATGATCGTGATCTGGTCGGCGCGGTTGAAGCCGAGCCGCTTGCTAACCAGGATCGTCACGCCCAGCGCGAGCGCGAGCAGCACAACGCTGATCAACAGCAGGCCGCCAAGTGCGGACAGCGGGATCTGGTGCCACAGGCCTTCGTCAACGGCCTCGCTGAACGCGCCGTACACCACCAGCAGGATCGAGCCCTGGTCGACGAACTTCAGTACGCCGCGATTACGCTCGATCCATTTGCCGATCAGCGGGCGCAGCAACTGCCCGGCCACGAACGGCACCAGCAGTTGCAAAACGATGTTGCCCACCGTATGCCACGGCGAGGCGCCGCCGCTCGCAGCCTGATTGGTGACGACGAGGCTGACGAGCGCGGGGGTGATGAAGATGCCCAGCAGGCTCGAGGCCGACGCGCTGCATACGGCCGCCGGCACGTTGCCTTTGGCAATGGACGTGAACGCGATCGACGATTGAACCGTCGACGGCAGCGTGCAGAGGAAGAGGACCCCCGCGTAGAGCGCCGGCGTGACAAGTGGCGAAAGGAGCGGTTTAAGCGCGAGGCCGAGCAGCGGAAACAGCGCGAACGTGCTGAGCAGCACTACCAGATGCAAACGCCAGTGCGTCGCGCCCGCAACGATCGCTTCGCGTGAGAGCTTGGCGCCGTGCAGGAAAAACAGCAGGCCGACCGCAACGTTCGTCACCCAGTTGAACCCGACGGCGGCCTGCCCGTGAACCGGCAGGAGGCTGGCAAGGATCACGGTGCCCACGAGGCACAAGGTGAAATTGTCGGGAAGCAGTTTCGGGCGAGCCATGGCGGAATCTCGATTCGGTGATGCGGAAAGCAGGGCGCGCGAATCTGCCCGCCTCAGGCTATGGGAAACGGCTATTGTTGTTGAAAACCGATTGAATATGCAAATTCATTTACCGAATCGATTAATGAGCGTCGCGCATCAGATCGTTGCCTCGGCGGTCTCACGCCCGGGCCGGCGGGCAGTTCCAGTATTGGTGACCGTATCTGTTTGGTCCACCGCCGTTTTGACAATCCGGCAAAAAACCGGCTTGGATTCGTCATACTCAGGGACCCTCAGCGGATCTTGCAAAGGCCGCTCGAGCAAGCTGTTTCAAGGCTTTCGCGCAAGGACACTGTCGCGGAAAAACGTCGCAGTAACAAGGTGTTACAACAGCGGTCGAGGCCTAACACTTTTTGGCTCGACACCCTTTGCCGACACCCATAAATTACGCTCAAAGGCCATCGGGATGCCCCGCGCCGCGACAGATACGCAGCGCTCGTGCCGGTCCCAGAACAAGTCCATCGCAGCTCGAACGGTGGGCTTCAGGCAGGTCTTCGGGCATGTGAGTCACTTGGTGGACGGGTTGTCGAGAACGAAGCACTGGGCGTTGGGCGCGGTTATCACTGCGCTGTGCTCGTTCGCCTATGCAAAAGTGCCTGGCGTACCGCACGGCGGCGGTGGTGGCGGTTATTCGCATGCCGCCACGGGTCACGCAATGCGCGGTGATGCGCGCAACGGCGGCTATTACTATGGCGCCGCCAATGCGAGACCGGCTCGCAACAACATGGCCGAGAGCAACGCGCACTCGCCGCGTGGCGGTTCGAACTTCGCCCCCGGCAACTACGCCAACGGCTTTGGCGGCTACAACCCCGGCATGCATCGTGTCACCGGGCCGGCCGGATATCCTAACGACAGCCGCGGCGGCATGCAGTACGCCGGCGCTATCACGCCTGTCAGCACCGAATCGCGCGCGGTGCCGCGTCCGCCGCCCAACGCGCCGGTTCGCGCCGGTTCGATTCGCGCCGATGTCGCCCGCTACAACGAAGAGCGCGGCGCCCCGCGTGCAGTGCAGCGCCAAGGGGACGACCCGCGTCAGCAGGAAGGTTCGCCGTACCGTAACTAATGGCAGCATGGGAGTCTTGCTCCCGCGCAATGTGGTCTAACGCCGCTCCTCGTCGTACCTCTCGTCTCACCGATTTTCCCTCCCATGCTTCGCCGAATCCGCTTCTCCGGCTTTCAAACCGGTTGCTGTGGTATTGCGCGTCGCTGCCGTCCAAAAAAGCCCCTGTCAATGTGACGTTTCGACACCACACTTTTTTGAAAACATTCGGCAGCAAACCGTCTCCCGTCGTCAAATTTGATCGTTTTCGCCGCGGCGCGTCATCCGCATGTCATTTGAACCGTTATCACCCAGTCGGGCGCAATGTCAGTAACGCTTTGCGCGGAACCGCAAAGTCCGCGGCGATGCAGTGACGACGTACACGGCCACCGCTTTATCAGGCCGATAAGTGGCAAAACTAATCAGATCGCTATACCCGCAATAACCCACGATATTTTTGTCCATAAAAATGGTCCGCAAAGATGGTCCCGCCCAGATTGGCTCGATGAACGAACGGACAACAACAATCATTCGCGCGAGCTTCCCCTTTCGCACAGCTACACCTTTTTTGACAAAGACAGGAGAATCCATGAAAACAAGCATCAGCAGTGCGCTGAAGACCACCCTCAAGGCAACCGCGTGTGCCGCCCTGCTGGCCAGTGCATCGTCTGCTTTTGCGCAATCGAGCGTGCAACTCTACGGTCAGGTCGACGAATGGGTCGGCGCGCAGAAATTCCCGGGCGGCAAGACGGCGGTCCAGGTGTCCGGTGGCGGCATGTCGACGTCGTACTGGGGCTTGAAGGGGGCTGAGGATCTGGGCAACGGCTACAAGGCGATCTTCACGTTAGAAGGCTTCTTCCGTGCGCAGAACGGCCAGTTCGGCCGCTTCCAGGGCGACACGATGTTCTCGCGTAACGCGTACGTCGGTATCGAATCGCCGTACGGCACGGTGACGGCAGGCCGTCTGACCACGCCGCTGTTCGTGTCGACGATTCTGTTCAACCCGTTCATCGACTCGTACGTGTTCTCGCCGATGGTGACCCACGTGTACCTCGGGCTGGGCACGTTCCCCACGTACTCGACGGATCAGGGCGTGACAGGCGATTCGGGCTGGAACAACGCGGTGTCGTACTCATCGCCGAACTTCAACGGCCTGTCCGCGACGGCGATGTACGCGCTCGGCAACACGGCGGGTCAGAACAGCGCGAAGAAGTGGAGCGGCCAGGTGCTGTACTTCCACGGCCCGTTCGCGGCGACCGCGGTGTACCAGTACGTGAACTTCAACAATGTGCCGGTCGACCTCGGCAGCTTCAATACGTCGGGAGTTCCGGGCCTGAAGAGCCAGAGCGTGGCGCAAGCCGGCGTCTCGTACGACATGAAGTTCGTGAAGTTCTTTGGGCAGTACATGTACACGTATAACCAGCAAACCATTTCGAGCTGGCACGTGAATACGGCGCAGGGTGGCGTGTCCGTGCCGGCCGGCCCGGGCACGGTGATGGCGTCGTACGCCTATTCGCGCGACGGCGGCGGCTTCGACCAGACCCGCCAGACGGCTGCAGTCGGCTACGACTATCCGCTGTCCAAGCGCACGGATATCTACGCGGCTTATATGTACGACAAGATTACCAGCCAGTCGAGCGGCAACACGTACGGCGTCGGCCTGCGCGCGAAGTTCTAAGCCTCTGGGGGCAAAGCATGCGGCGCCTGCGAGCAGGTACCGCGCGATGCCAACCCTGCCGAACCAGGCAATACCAGTAAAGCCCACCTTCTCCGGAAGGTGGGCTTTACTGCTTCTGGCGTCCGTTTTTCGCGCCCGCGTCCATCCGATTTGCCGCCCAGTCTTTGATAAACCCGGCAAAATGGCGCCGATTGATTCCTGAGGCGAGCGATTGAGATGGATACCCTTGTCAGCATGAAAGTGTTTCGCCATGTGGTCGAAGTCGGCAGCTTTGTCGGCGCGGCCGAGCGGATGGAGATGTCGGCGGCAATGGCGAGCAAGCACGTGATGCACCTTGAGCAGCAACTCGGCGCGCGTTTGCTGAACCGCACGACGCGCCGGGTCGCGCCGACCGAGGCGGGTCGCGAATACTACGAGCGCTTGAGCCAGGTGCTTAGCGAACTCGAAGAAGCCGAGCAGGTGGTGGGTGCGGCGAGCGTCGTGCCACAAGGGCGCTTGCGGGTGTCGTCGCTGTCGGCATTCGGCTTGAGCCATGTGATGGCCGCGGTGGCCGACTACGCCGCGCAGTATCCGCAGGTCACCGTGGACATAACCCTGTCCGACCGCGTGGTCGAACTGATCGACGAAGGCTTCGACGTCGCGATCCGGGCTTCACCGAGCGGGCTGAAGTCGTCTTCGCTGATCGCGCGTCAGATTGCGACCGCCCATCTCGTGCTGTGCGCATCGCCGGCCTATCTGCGCCGGCACGGCACGCCAAAGACCGTCGCCGATCTGGCGCGTCACAACTATCTGCAATACGCGGGCGTGGCTCCCCTGGAAGTCGCGACCGCGACCGGCAACGGCACGCCGCGCGTGCGCCTCACCGGCAACCTGATCGTCAACCACCTGGAAGCGCAGCGCGTGATCGTGCTGCAAGGCGCGGGTATCGCGATGCTCGGCACCGAGGTGATCGGCGACGATCTGGCCACGGGGCGTCTGGTGCCGCTGCTGGTGGACGACGTGCCCCCACGCGAGTTGCCGATCCACGTCGTGTACGCGAGCCGCAGGCATCTGTCGGCCAAGGTGCGTTCGTTTGTCGACTTCCTGGCCGAGCGGTTCGCGAACGAATCGCTGTGGCCTTCGCTCGAGCAGATCAAAGCGCTCGCGGTGCGGTAGGCGCCTCACCCCGTTTAGCTATACTGGTTGCCAGCACCCATACGCATAACGATCTGGGGGAGACATGACCGATCTGTCCACGCCGCAGCGCGCCGGTGGCCACAAGCTGCCCGCGGGCCGACGCCTGCGTTTCGTCACCGCCGCTGCCTTGTTCGACGGACACGACGCATCGATCAACATCATGCGGCGCATCCTCCAGGCGAGCGGCGTAGAGGTGATCCACCTCGGCCACAACCGCTCCGTCAATGAAGTGGCCACCGCCGCGCTGCACGAAGACGCCGACGGCGTCGCCGTGTCCAGCTATCAGGGCGGCCATAACGAATACTTCCGCTATCTCGTCGACCTGTTGCGCGCGCGCGGCGGCGAGCGCATCAAGGTATTCGGCGGCGGTGGGGGTGTGATCGTGCCTGACGAGATTACCGAGCTCGGGCGTTATGGCGTCGAGAAGATCTACTCGCCGCATGACGGCCAGCGGCTCGGCCTGCAAGGCATGATCGACGACATGATTGCGCGCTGCGCTGAGGTGGCGCGCGCTGCGGCCGCCGTACGGGAGAGTCCGGTTGGCGAGTGGATGGCCGATTTGTCGGCGAGTGGGCTGCCGCGTTTCGAGCCGCGCGCAGCGTCGCACGTCGAGACACGGACTGACGATCACGGCAACGCGCGCGATGTTTCCGGCAAGGGGCGGCAGGCGGGTGGAGGGCTCCAAGGCAGCCAGATCGACGGCACCATCGGCATCGCCAGCACCGCCGAACAACCAGACCCTGCAGACTTCACCTTCCGCCGCCTTGCGCAACTGGTCAGCGCGTACGAAGCGGGCCGCGTCAAATCAGCCGAGCAGGAAATACTATCGGTCCTCGCCGAGGCGGTCGCGGTCCCCGTCCTGGGCATCACCGGCACCGGCGGCGCCGGCAAATCCTCGCTCACCGACGAACTGATTCGCCGTTTTCGACTCGACTATGGCGACGCACTCACCATTGCCGTGCTGGCCATTGATCCGTCGCGTCGAAAATCCGGCGGCGCGCTTCTCGGCGACCGCATCCGCATGAACGCGATCGGTGATTGGGGCGGCGGCGCGCGCGTCTATATGCGTTCGATGGCGACGCGTGACGCATCGAGCGAAATCACGAGTTCGTTGGAAGACGTGCTCAAGCTGTGCAAGGCCGCGGGCTTCGATCTGATCATCGTCGAAACGTCCGGGATCGGGCAGGGCAATGCGGCGATCGTGCCGTTTGTCGACGAATCGCTGTATGTGATGACGCCGGAGTTCGGTGCGGCGAGTCAGTTGGAAAAAATCGACATGCTCGACTTCGCCAGCTTCGTCGCGATCAACAAGTTCGACCGTAAAGGTGCGCCGGATGCGTTGCGCGATGTCGCGAAGCAGGTGCAGCGCAACCGTGGCGACTTCGCGAAGGCGCCCGACGCGATGCCGGTGTTCGGCACGATCGCCTCGCGCTTTAACGACGACGGCGTGACCGCGCTGTATCAGCACGTTGCCGAGGCGCTGCGCACGCACGGTCTGCGCTCGGGCGGCGGCCGCCTGCCGGTGCTCGACAACCTGCGCTTTTCGAGCGGCCGCAACGCCATCGTGCCGCCGGCACGCGTGCGCTATCTGGCGGATGTCGCGCAGACTGTTCACGCGTATCGCGAGCGTGCCGACGCGCAAGCGCGGGTGGCGCGTGAGCGCTGGCAACTTTCAGAAGCGCGCCGCATGCTCGCCGAAGCTGATGCAGGTGCAGGCACAGGCACAGGCACAGGCACAGGCACAGGCACAGCCTTCAATGCCGCTACCGCTCCTTCCGCAGGCTCAGACTCAAATGCCTCTGCGAACGCCGCGAACACGCCCCAAACCCAACTCGACACACTCATCGCCCAACGCACCGCCGCCCTCGGCGAACGCGAACGCAAACTCCTCAAAACCTGGCCGCAAACCGTGGCCGCCTATTCCGGCGACGAACACATCGTCCGCGTACGCGACCGCGAAATGCGCACCGCGCTCACCGTCACGACACTATCCGGCTCCAGGGTCCGCAAAGTCGCGCTGCCGAAATTCGTCGACCACGGCGAAATCCTGCGCTGGCTGATGCTCGACAATCTCCCGGGCTACTTTCCGTTCACTGCCGGCGTGTTTCCGTTCCGCCGCGAAAACGAAGACCCGACACGGATGTTCGCCGGCGAAGGCGATCCGTTCCGCACCAACCGCCGGTTCAAATTGCTCTCCGAAGGCATGCCGGCCAAACGTCTTTCGACAGCCTTCGATTCGGTCACGCTCTACGGCGAAGAGCCACACGAGCGCCCCGACATCTACGGCAAGGTGGGCAACTCGGGCGTCTCCGTCGCGACGCTCGACGACATGAAAACGCTCTACGACGGCTTCGATCTGTGCGCGCCAGAGACGTCGGTGTCGATGACGATCAACGGGCCGGCGCCGACGATTCTCGCGATGTTCTTCAACGTCGCGATTGATCAACAGATCGCCCGTATGGTGCAGGAGCAAGGTCGTCCGCTCACGGAGGGCGAACTCGCCGCCGCTCGCCGCACAGCGCTGGAAAACGTGCGCGGCACCGTACAGGCCGACATCCTGAAGGAAGACCAAGGCCAGAACACGTGCATCTTTTCGACCGAGTTCAGCCTGAAAGTCATGGGCGATATTCAGGCGTACTTTGTCGATCACGGCGTGCGCAATTTCTATTCGGTGTCGATCTCCGGCTATCACATCGCCGAGGCGGGCGCGAACCCGATCTCGCAACTCGCCTACACGCTCGCGAACGGCTTCACCTATGTCGAGGCGTATCTCGCGCGCGGCATGTCGATCGACGACTTCGCGCCGAATCTGTCGTTCTTCTTTTCGAACGGCATGGACCCGGAGTACACGGTGCTCGGCCGTGTCGCGCGACGCATCTGGGCCATTGCAATGCGCGAACGCTACGGCGCGAACGAACGCAGCCAGAAGCTCAAGTATCACGTGCAAACCTCGGGCCGCAGCCTGCACGCGCAGGAAATCGACTTCAACGATATCCGCACCACGCTGCAGGCGCTGATCGCGATCTACGACAACTGCAATTCGCTGCACACCAATGCATTCGACGAAGCGATCACCACGCCCACCGAAGATTCGGTGCGCCGCGCGGTGGCGATCCAGTTGATCATCAACCGCGAATGGGGGCTGGCGAAGAATCAGAATCCGAATCAGGGCAGCTTTGTGATCGAGGAGTTGACCGATCTGGTGGAAGAAGCGGTGCTGGCGGAATTCGATCGGCTGACCGAGCGCGGCGGCGTGCTGGGCGCGATGGAAACGGGCTATCAGCGCGGACGGATTCAGGACGAGTCGATGCTGTACGAGCATCGCAAGCACGACGGCTCGTATCCGATCGTCGGCGTGAACACGTTTTTGAGCGCGCATCCGCATGAAGCGCCGCAGCCGATCGCGCTCGCCCGCTCCACCGACGAGGAAAAACAGAGCCAGTTGAAACGCCTGCGCGATTTTCAGGCGCAACACCGTGACGACGCACCCGCGGCGCTTGAACGCTTGAAGCGCGCAGTGATCGACGACGACAACGTGTTCGCGGTGCTGATGGACGTCGTGCGCGTCTGCTCGCTCGGGCAAATCACGCACGCGTTGTTTGAAGTGGGCGGGCAGTACCGCCGCAATATGTGAAGTTTGGGCGCGAGCCAGTACGCACGACCCACATGTGAGGCCCGCTCAAGGGACCTTGCATAACGCCTGGGTGTAAGTACCGTACATGCTGCGGCTCCAGAACCGAGAGCCGCAGCAAAACACCTTAACAAGCCACTTACCGCGCAATCCCCAACCGCGCTTTCGCGTCGTCATATTCCTGCGTCAAACGCCGAACCAGCTCACCAACGCTCGGCACGTCGTCCATCAGACCGACGCCCTGGCCTGCGCCCCAGATGTCCTTCCACGCCTTCGCCTTGTCGCTGCCGAAGTTCATCGCGGTCTTGTCCGATTCCGGTAGCGCCTCCGGGTCCAGCCCCGCATTCACGATACTTTCGCGGATGTAGTTGCCGTGCACGCCGGTGAACAGGTTCGTGTAGATGATGTCCGACGCCGTGGAATTGACGATCGCCTGCTTATAGCTGTCGACCGCGTGAGCTTCCTTAGTCGCGATGAAACGCGTGCCCATGTAGGCGAGGTCCGCGCCCATGGCCTGCGCGGCGAGAATCGAGCCGCCGTTGGCGATCGAGCCGGACAGCACGATCGGGCCGTCGAACATGCGCCGCACTTCGCCGACCAGCGCGAACGGCGAGGTCGTGCCCGCGTGGCCGCCGGCGCCCGACGCCACCAGGATCAGTCCGTCGACACCCGCTTCCAGGGCCTTCTGCGCGTGCCGCAGGTTGATCACGTCGTGCAGCACGATACCGCCGTAGCTGTGCACCGCGTCGACGATCTCACGCGCCGGTGCGCGCAGGCTGGTGATGAAAATCGGCACCTTGTGTTCGACGCACACACGCACGTCGTGCTCGAGCCGCGTATTCGACTGGTGGACGATCTGGTTGACGGCGATCGGCCCGATGACCGCGTCGGGATTAGCCGCCTTGTGCTCGGCGAGCTGTGCCTGAATCTGCGTCAGCCATTCGTCGAGCAGTTCGGCCGGGCGAGCGTTCAGCGCGGGGAACGAACCGACGATACCGGCCTTACATTGAGCTAACACGAGTTCGGGATAGCTGACGATGAACATCGGCGAAGCGACGACGGGCAGCGCGAGTTTTTGCAGGACGGCGGGCAATGCCATGGTGCGAGTCTCCTGATGAACGGACCGGTGCGGTGTAGAGCGCCCGGCGGTAGTGAGTTTAGCGGCCCATGGCCTGTGGTGCGTCGAGACTGAACAGCAGCCGTGCTGCCGCTGCAATCCCACCACGCATTTGCCACGCGTTTGCCATGACCGCCCGGAAATTTAAGAACGATCGTTCGATTATAGGCGAAGCTGCCGGATCGTGTCCGTTTGGAACAGTTGGAAGGAGTGTTCAGGTTCTATGCTTGCGTGGGCTATCCCACCCCGCATCGACACATTGCGCTTCTACAATGGTTTGACTCCCAAACGACAAGAGACCCGCTATGGCCTTCGAGGATTTCACGCCCTTTCGTGTCGCCGTGGGCGACGTCGATATTTTCGGAGTGAGGGGCGGGGCAGGGCCGCCCCTGCTGTTGTTGCACGGTCACCCGCAGTCGCATCTGATCTGGCAGCGGTGCGCGGCGCAACTGGCGGAGCACTTCACCGTCATTGCCACCGACCTGCGTGGCTACGGCGCCTCGGGCAAACCGCCCAGCGACCCTGACCACACACCGTATTCCAAACGCGCGATGGCCGCTGATCAGGTCGCCGTGATGCGCAACTTCGGCTTCGAACGATTCCTCGTGTGCGCCCATGATCGCGGCGCCCGCGTCGCGCACCGGATGGCGCTCGATCATCCCGACGCCGTCGAGCGGTTGATGCTGCTCGACATCGCGCCGACGCTCGCGATGTACGAAGCCACCGACCGCGCCTTCGCGACACACTACTTCCACTGGTTCTTCCTGATCCAGCCAGAGCCGCTGCCAGAGACGCTGATCGGCGCGAACCCGGCCGCGTATGTCGATGCGGTAATGGGCAGCCGTCACGCGGGCCTCGCGCCGTTCGCGCCCGAAGCGCTTGACGCTTATCGCAGCGCGCTGGCGCAACCCGGCGCCGTGCATGCGATGTGTGAGGACTACCGGGCGTCGGCGAGCATCGACCTCGAACACGACCGTGCCGACATCGAGCGCGGTCACAAGATCGGCTGTCCGCTGCGTGTGTTGTGGGGCGAGCAGGGGGTGATCGAGAAGTGCTTCGACGCGCTGGCGGAATGGCGTCACGTCGCGCGGGACGTGAGCGGGCGCTCATTGCCGTGCGGGCATTACATTCCTGAAGAGGCGCCGGACGAACTGGTAGCGGAAATGCTGTCGTTCTTCGAGGCGGTCGAGCAGTAAGTGGCTTCGTTCGGCTCGCAACGCTGCCGCCGTTCGTTCACGCGCGAGGTGACGCGGCACGGCCGTGCGTTCCGCTCAGCCTAGCGGCGGCAAGCGGCGCGCGACCGGCGTCGACTTGACGATGGCGGTGCTGGTCTCCGCGCGCTCGGTCACCTTCGAGAGAATCTCGTCGAGCTGCTCGATCGAATGCAGGTAGAGGCGGCAGATGAAGCAGTCGTCGCCCGTCACCTTGTCGCATTCGACAAACTCCGGAATCCGCCGGATCACGTCTTCCACCAGATGCAACTGCCCGGGCAAGGGCTTCACGCGCACGATTGCCTGCAGCGTGAAGCCGAGCGCGCGCGGATCGATCTGCACGGTGAAGCGCTCGATCACGCCTTGCGCTTCGAGCCTGCGGACGCGTTCGGCCGTACTTGGCGCCGAGAGGCCAACCCGGCGCGCCAGTTCGCTGACCGGCTGGCGGGCGTCCGCCGCCAGCGCGGCGAGCAGGGCGCGGTCGGTTTCATCGAGCGTTGCGGGTGTGGCGGGAGCAAGGCGTTTGGTCATGACGGCCTTCGATTATTAGGTTTCTTCGCAGGATGACTTAAGTTTAGCCCTGTATTCGGGCGATCGGATTAATTACACTGCTTCTCATGCAGGAATCAATTCGAGGATCGAAACATGGCGTCAAATGAGATTCGCCGCGGCGCGGCGGAAATGACCATGGCCATGCTGATGTCCGGCACCATCGGCTGGCTGGTGGTGTCGTCGCAGCAGAGTCCGTTCAATGTGGTGTTCTTTCGCTGTATTTTCGGCGGCGCGACGCTGGCGCTCGTGTGCGCCGTGCTAGGCCTGTTCAGGCGCAAGCTCTTTTCATGGAAGATGCTCGGCCTCGCGCTGCTCGGCGGCGCGGCGATCGTCATCAACTGGGTGCTGCTGTTCGCGGCCTATTCACGGGCTTCGATCTCGATGGCGACCGCCGTCTACAACACGCAGCCGTTCATGCTGGTCGCGCTTGGCGCGCTGGTGTTTCGCGAGCGCGTCAGCGCGTCGACGGTGGCCTGGCTGGTGGTCGCGTTTATCGGCCTCGTGTTCGTGGTGAAGGTCGAGCCGGCGGTGTTGGCGGTGCCGGGCCAGTATCTGGTTGGTGTCGCCTATGCCGTGGGCGCGGCGGCGATGTATGCGGTCTCGTCGATTATCACGAAGCGCCTGAAGGGCACGCCGCCGCACCTCATCGCGCTGATCCAGGTGTCGCTCGGTGTCGTGATGCTGGCGCCGTTCGTGCGCTTCGATGCGCTGCCGACCAACGGTGTGCAGTGGCTCGAATTGATCGTGCTGGGTATCGTCAATACGGGGCTCATGTACGTGCTGCTCTACGGCGCGATCCAGAAGCTGCCGACTTCGATGACCGGCGCGTTGTCCTTCATCTATCCGGTGGTGGCGATCATCGTCGACCGGGTTGCGTTCGGACAGACGCTCGCGTGGATTCAGGTGCTCGGTGCGGTGCTGATCCTGCTCGCGGCCGCCGGCGTGAATCTCGGCTGGCGGATCGTGCCGCAGAAACGCCTGTCTTCGACCTGATGGAATGGCTGGGATGCCGATGGATCAGCCGGCAATAGTACGGATTCCGGAGCAATTGGCGCGTCGCATTGTTCATATAGACGGACCAATGACGTTCAACGCGCGCGACTACGAAGCTTCGTAATGTCGTCTGTATGCGGGTTTAAAAGGCAGTGTCAAGCTTCTGTAGGGAAATCACTGATGCGATCGAAAAACCGGCACGCGTATCATTCATATCGACGCTGATCACGTCCGACAGAATTTCCGCCGCTCGCCTTGATGGTCGAGCGGCTTTCTTTTTGGGGCGACGGTTTTGGTGTCTTGCTCGCCGCCTGTTGCCGGCCGCCCGCGCGCCAGCCCTGTGCGCGTCAAGCCTGGCGCGCGACGATGCGCTCGCCATCGATCGCCAATGGCCCGTTTTTGGCCGCCAACTCCTCGACGATCGCGTGCACCAATGTGGGCCATTCGCCACGCGGCTTGAACATGGTGGCGGCAGCGCGCATCGCGGCGGCATCGTCGAGCATCCGCAGCAAGGTGTCGAAGCTCATCGCGCGGACTTCGAGCAGCTTGAACACGATCAGCACCTTCAACGCATTCTTCGCATTACGTGCCGGATCGGCCCGTAGCCACGCAACGCGTGAAAACGCCCGTTCCAGCGCTTGCTCGACATTCGTGAAGGGCGAACCATGGCCGGGAATCACGAGCCGCACGTCGAGCTTCGCAATGGCTTCGAGCACCGCCTGTTCTTCGGCGAAACCGCTTTCACCTTCCAGTTCGGGAAAGATCACGCCAAAGCCGTTTTCCCACAGTGCGTCCGCACTGATCAGGATGCGTTCGTCCGGGCAATACAGCATCAACGAATGCGGATCGTGGCCAGGTGCGCCGAGCACTTGCCAATCGAGCGCGCCGAGCCGCAGTTGCGCACCGGGCGCGATCGTCTCGGTGAAGGTGAAGCGTTCGCAGGTCTGGCCGGTGGCGCGAAACGTCAGACGGCTTTCGTCCCAATCGCGCACCGCGTCGGCTTCGGACGCGGGAATCGCGGTACGGCACGGCCACGTCGACTGCAACAGCGCGTTGCCGCCGCAGTGATCTGAATGCAGATGCGTGTTGACGATCAGATCGAGCGGTCGCGCGCCGAGCGCTTGCTGTACGAGCGCGAGGGTTTGCGGCGCGTGCGTCGCGTAGCCGGTATCGACGAGTGCGACACATGCGTCATCGACCAGCAGCACATTGTTCGACGATAGCCAGCCGCGTTCGAAGACCCGGATCGATGCCGGTAGGTTGGTCATGGTGCGCTTGTGTCCGGGTTTGTGCTCGCGTTCGCATTCGCCGATGCTTCGGGTTTCGGCATCACCAGGATTGTCGACGTGCCGATCAACATGGTGTCGCCGCGTTGATTCACCACGCTCCCTTCGAGATGCGTCAGATCGCCGTTCAGACTCGGCTTCCAGTACGCGTCGCGCACGCGCCACTTGATCGTCAACGTATCGTTCGCGTGGACGGCTTTCTTTAGCTTGATATCGAACTCGAGGCCGAGCGGCTGCGCGTACGTGGAGAAATAGGTCGCCAGTAGCGCCATGAAATACGCGGTGGGTTGCGTGCCGGACGCGATCAAACCGCCGAAGCGGCTTTGCGCGGCGTAGGCGTCGTCGTGATGCAACGGGTTGAAGTCGTTGACGAGCGTGGCGAACGACTTCACCGATTCCGCCGATAGCTCGAGCGTCGAGCTGAACGTCTCGCCGATCGTTACGACGCGCGGCGCGGCGTTCATCGCTGCGCCTTTGCCTGCTTTGCCATGAACTCCGCGTGGCGTTCCTCGATTGCGTCCCAGACGGCGCGCTTCGCGTCGTCGTCGAACGACGACCAACTGGCGATCTCGTCGATCGTGCGCAAGCAGCCTTCGCACCAACCGGTCGAGGCGTCCATCCTGCACACGCTGATGCACGGTGACGGCACGGCGGCCTCGTCGTCTTCGTTATCGATGCCCGCTGTCATGGCTTTACGCTGTCTCGCGCAGCGCCACGTCGATCGCCGGTGCGCCCGTCAACGCAATCAGTTCCTGCGCCGTCAGATTGAACACGGCATGCGGATGACCCGCGGCGGCCCACAGGCTGTCGAGTTCCAGCAGATCGGCATCGATCAGCGTGACGGGTTTGGTGGCGTGCCCGATCGGGCAAACACCGCCAATTGCATAACCCGTTTTCTCGCGGACGAACTTCGCATCCGCACGGCCGATCTCGCCGACTTGCGCCGCGACCTTCTTTTCGTCGACGCGATTCGCGCCGCTCGCGACCACCAGTACCGGCGCGTCGTCTTCGCGGCGGCGAAACAGGATCGACTTGGCGATCTGCGCAACGGAGCAGCCGAGGCCGGCCGCGGCTTCGGCGGAAGTCTTGCCGGTTTCCGGCAGCATTACGATCCGTCCAGCGTGGCCGCGTTCGCGCAACAACAGCGCGACGCGGCGTGCGGAGTCAGGCAATGCGGCGAGATCGTCGGAGTCGAGGGAAGCGTGATCCGTCATCGTTTCAGGTCCTGAATGATTTGGCGAAATGTGTGCGGGAATGAATGGCCAAATGAGCGGCGCGCGTCAAACGCAGTTGGCCTGCTCGCTGCGGGCTTTGGCAAGCAACGCCTTGCCGGCGCGCGAGACATTGGGCCGGCCGATCGACGTCGAAATGAAATCACCGATCGCGACAACTTGCGCGAGGTCGACGCCGGTCTCGATGCCGAGGCCGTTCATCAGATACAGCACGTCTTCGGTCGCGACGTTGCCGGTTGCACCCTTCGCATACGGGCAGCCGCCGAGCCCCGCTACCGACGCGTGATAGATCTCGATGCCTTCCTGCAACGCCGCGTAGATGTTCGCGAGCGCCTGACCGTAGGTGTCGTGGAAGTGCCCCGACAGACGTTCGCGCGGAAACACCTTGGTGACCGCCTCGAACACTTCGCGCGTGCGCTTCGGCGTGCCGACGCCGATCGTGTCCGCGATGTCGATCTCGTCGCAACCGAGCGCCGCGAAACGTTCGACCACATCGACTACCGACGCGACCGGCACTTCGCCTTGATACGGACAGCCCAGCGCACACGACACGCTGCCGCGAATCCGCAGGCCATGTTCCTTCGCCGCCTGCGCGACCGGCGCGAACCGATCGATGCTTTCTGCGATGCTGCAATTGATGTTCTTCTGCGAGAACGCTTCGCTAGCCGCACCGAAGATCACGATTTCATCCGCCCGCGCAGCGAGTGCACCTTCGAAGCCGCGCAGATTCGGCGTCAGCACCGAGTAGATCGTGCCGACGCGGCGCTCGATACCGGCCATCACGTCGGCGCCGTCAGCCATCTGCGGCACCCATTTCGGCGACACGAACGACGCGGCTTCGACGTTGCGAAAGCCGGCCGCCGACAAGCGGTTGATCAACTCGATCTTGATGCCGGTGGGGACGAATTCTTTCTCGTTCTGCAGTCCGTCACGCGGGCCGACTTCGACGATTTTGACGCGTTGGGGCAAGGCCATGATGAGTCTCCTGTGTCGACCGGAGTTTGCGCTTTAGCGCATTACTCCGGTCCCATGCAAAGCGGTCGACCGGAGTTTGCGCTTTAGCGCATTACTCCGGTCCCATGCAAAGCGGTCGACCCCGGAGTTTGCGCTTTAGCGCATTACTCCGGTCCCATGCAATGAGCCCGCGCGTGGCGGCGCTCCTTCAGATGAATTCGGTGGTGTTCAAAATCCGTGCTCGATATTTTTGCTCAGTATCCACGCTTAGTATCCACGTTCAATATCGACCACGCCGCTCACCGTTTCGCCGCGCATCAGCGCCGTCATTTTCCGTGCGACTTGCGCGACGCTCTCTTCGCGCAAGGTGAGCGCGGAAATATGCGGCGTAATCGTGATGCGCGGCTCCTGCCAGAACAGATGATCGGGCGGCAGCGGTTCTTCGCGGAACACGTCCAGCGTCGCGGCGGCGACCTGGCCGCTTGCCAGCGCTTCGAGCAGATCCTGTTCGACCAGATGCCCGCCGCGTGCGACGTTGATCAGATAGGCGCCCTTCGCGAGCTTCGAGAAGGTGCGCGTGTTCAGCACGTCGCCCGTATCCGGCGTATGCGGCAGCAGATTGACCAGCACTTTCACGCCGTCGAGAAACGCATCGAACTGTGATTCACCGGCGAAGGTCGTGATGCCGTCGATTTGCCGCGCACTGCGGCTATACCCGCGCACCGGCATGCCGAACGCTGCGACTGCTTGCGCGACATGCGTACCGAGGACGCCGAGGCCGAGCACGCCAACGGTGAAGGTCTCACGCGGATGCGGATCGAGCACTTCCCAGCGGCGCTCGCTTTGCAGCGTCTGGTATTCGTCGAAACGGCGCAGGTAACGCAGCACCGCATGCGTCACATACTCGGCCATTTGCAGCGCCATGCCGGTATCTTCGAGCCTGATCAACTGGGCGCCGCGCGGCAACGTGCCGGGCTGCTCGTGTTCGAGCCCGAGGATCGCGTCGACACCCGCGCCGAGATTGAAGATCGCGCGCAGATTGTCGCGGCCGGCCAGCATCTCACGCGGCGGGCGCCACACGACCGCGAAATCGGCTGGTTCGGTGTCGCCCGGTTGCCATTCGCGCAAATCGGCTTCCGGCAGCGCATGGGCGAAGTCGTGCAGCCACGCGGCGGCGTCGGAATGCGGCATGTAGAAGAGGATTTTCATACGGTCCGGAAGGCGCGTGCGTTGTCGAGTCGGATGACGGGAGAGGCCCGGTAGAACGGCTGCAACGCCCGCGGTGCTTCAGACGACGCTTGCGGCATGGGCCTCCTCCTTTTACGGATAGGCTTCATTCTACTTTTTCGCCGCGAATCGCGCGCGTTTGCGCACGGGCGTGCGGTTTTACTCTGCGACATGGCCGCGCATTTGCCCCATAAACAAAGCACAAAAACTTGGTTCGCCCTTGCGACGCCCGGCGGGACAATCATTTCCCGGATTCCGGCAGCGAGGGACAGACATGCTTTCATGCACCAAATCGACATGGCCGCCGCGGCTCGTCACCGTTCCCGGCCTGCACGGCAGCGAGGGCGCGCACTGGCAAACATGGCTCGAACGGCAATTCGCGCGCTCGCTGCGCGTCGAACAGGCCGACTGGGACGCCCCGGACGTCGCTGTCTGGGCGAAGTCGCTGCACGATCTGCTCGCCCGTGAACGCGGGCCGTTCGTGCTGGCCGCCCACAGCTTTGGTTGCCTTGCGACTGCGCACGCGTTGCAGCAGGCGTCGTATGCGAACGATGTGGTCGGCGTGCTGTTCGTCGCGCCTGCCAGCCCGGAGAAATTCGCCTTCGCCGGACCGTTCGACGCGCGGCGTCTCGGCGTGCCGTCGATTCTGATCGGCAGTGAAACCGACCCGTGGATGCCGCTCGCCGGTTCGCGCGATCTCGCGCAGCGTTTCGGTAGCGCATTCGTCAATCTCGGCGACGCAGGACACATCAACACGGCGGCGGGATTCGGCCCGTGGCCGCGCGCCAAGTATTTCGTCGATACGCTGGTGCATTGCGCGGCACCGCTGCGTTTTCGCGAGGAGACCTTCGAGGTCGCGCAGCACGCGTTTGTTTGAGTGGGTTCGAGTGCTTCGCCTGGCGTTTGGGCAACCGCTGCCCGGCAAGCGATCGAGTCCCCGGGCGCGCAACTGAACGCGTCATTGAGCGAGGAAGCGAAGGAGGACTTGAATGCGCAGTTGAGCGCGAGTGAACCAGTAAGCGATCCGTTAGAATCCCGCTTCACGCTGCACGTTTGTGCGGCCACAGGTTTTCATCATCGATAGGCGGGGACAAGATGGCAGGCAAGACGGGGGCATCGCGCTGGCTGGCAGCCGGCATGACGGCAATGACGCTCGCGCTCGGCGGCATCTCGACGGCGCACGCAGACACGTCGCTGCTCAACGTGTCGTACGACGTGACGCGCGAGTTGTACAAGGACATCAACGCCGGCTTCATCACGGCATACAAAGAGAAGAGCGGCGAGAGCGTGTCGATTCGCCAGTCGCATGGCGCGTCGAGCGCGCAGGCGCTGTCGGTGCTGCAAGGACTGCAGGCTGACGTGGTGACGATGAACCAGCCGAACGACATCGACCTGCTCGCCGAAAAGGGTCAACTGGTACCCGCCAACTGGCGCGCGCGTCTGCCGGACGATAGCGCTCCGTACACGACGACTATGGTGTTCCTCGTACGCAAGGGCAATCCGAAGCACATCAAGGACTGGGACGACCTCGCCAAACCCGGCGTGCAAGTGGTGATTGCGAACCCGAAGACTTCGGGTAACGGCCGCTACGCGTATCTGGCCGCATGGGGTTATCGCAAGCAACACGGCGGCACCGATGCGCAGGCGATCGATTTCGAAAAGGCGATCTTCAAGAACGTGCCGATTCTCGACACGGGCGGCCGCGGTGCGACGACGACCTTCACGCAGCGCGGTATCGGCGACGTGCTGGTGACGTTCGAAAACGAAGTGTCGTTGATCGACACGGGTGTGGGCGCGGGCAATTTCGAAGCGGTGTATCCGTCTGTGAGCCTGCTGGCTGCGCCGCCGGTGTCGGTCGTCGACAAGGTGGTCGACAAGCGCGGCACGCGCAAGGAAGCGCAGGCGTATCTCGACTATCTTTGGTCGCCGGCTGCGCAGGAAATCATTGCCCAGCATCATCTGCGTCCGCGTGACAAGAACGTGCTCGCGAAGCACGCGGGCGAGTTCAAGCCGATCAAGACCTTCACCGTCGAAGAAATGTTCGGTAGCTGGCAGAAAGCACAGCAAACGCATTTCTCCGATGGCGGGACGTTCGATCAGATCATCGTGGACAAGAAGTAAATCTCTGCCTGGAAGTAGAAAGGCCACCTCGGAAACGAGGTGGCCTTTTTCGTGTGCGCGCGATTTACCACACGCGCTTCGTACACGTAGTTCTTTAGTTCGGCGCAGCGTGCTTATCGCAGCCATGCTCGCAGCCGCTCTGATCCAACGGCATCTGCTGCGCTGCTTCTGCGCGAATACCGAGGCGTTCGAGCAGCTTGCGGTCCGCTTCGGCTTGCGGGTTGCTGGTAGTCAGCAACTGGTCGCCGTAGAAAATCGAGTTCGCGCCGGCGAGGAAACACAGCGCCTGCAACGCTTCGTCCATCTGCTCGCGGCCTGCCGACAGACGCACCATCGCGCGCGGCATCGTGATACGTGCAACTGCAATCGTACGGACGAACTCGAACGGATCGATCGCTTCGGTGCCGGTCAGCGGCGTGCCTTCCACCTGCACCAGGTTGTTGATCGGCACCGATTCCGGATACGGCTCCATGTTCGCCAGTTGCGCGATCAGGCCGGCGCGCTCACGGCGCGATTCACCCAAACCGACAATCCCGCCGCAGCATACGTTGATGCCCGCATCGCGCACGCGTTCCAGCGTATCGAGACGGTCCTGATACGTGCGCGTCGAAATGATCTGGCCATAGAACTCCGGCGACGTATCGAGGTTGTGGTTGTAGTAGTCGAGACCCGCTTCGCGCAGACCTTGCGCCTGATGCGTCTCCAGCATGCCGAGCGTCACGCAGGTTTCGAGGCCCATCGCCTTCACGCCGCGGATCATGTCCTTGATCGGCTCGAGGTGTCGGTCCTTCGGATTGCGCCACGCCGCGCCCATGCAGAAGCGCGTCGCGCCGTTTTCCTTTGCGACCTTGGCGGCAGCCAATACTTCATCGACCGGCATCAGCTTGTCGGCTTGCAGCCCCGTGTCGTGATGCACCGACTGCGGGCAGTACGCGCAATCTTCTTCGCAACCGCCGGTCTTGATCGACAGCAGCGTCGACAGTTGCACGGTGTTGGCGTCGAAGTGTTCGCGATGGGTTTGTTGCGCGCGGAACATCAGGTCGTTGAACGGCAGTTCGTACAGCGCGACGATGTCGGCGACGCGCCACTTGGCCACCGGCTTGGCGCCTGCTGCTGCGTTATTGTTGGCGGCGGCCGTGTCGGCTGGCGTCGGAGCGATGTTCAGTTGCGTCATGTCGTCAATCCTCATGGATGGATGTAATGGGTTTTCAGCGCTGCGCGTGGCGCAGCGTCTGCAGGAGTCGGTTGATGTCGAGTTGATCCGCTGCGAGCTCGGGCGAAGCCGGGCTCAAATGCGGCACGATGCCGAGTAAGGGGGCGTCGTATTCACGCGCAAGATGCTCGCGAATCGAAGCGATGTTTTCGTCGGGGAACGTCATGTCCGGATCGACACGATTCGCCACCCAGCCAGCGAGCATGAGGCCGCGCGTGGCGATCGCTTCGGCGGTGAGCAACGCATGGCTGATGCAGCCGAGGCGCATGCCGACCACCAGCACGACCGGCAGCTTCAGCGCGACGGCGAGGTCGGCGGTATCTTGCGTCGCGGTCAGCGGCACGCGAAAACCGCCGACGCCTTCCACCACGACGATCTCGGCTTGTTTCAAAGCCTGCGCATGGCATTCGACGATGTGATCGATATCGAACGTGACGTTTTCCAGTGCAGCTGCGATGTGTGGCGCGGCCGGTTCTTTCAACAGATACGGCGTGCGAATCTCCGGCGGCAGCAGGACGCTCGACGCGGCGTCGAGTTGATCCGCATCTTCGTTATGCAGCACGCCGTTCACTTCGAACGCGCCCGCGGCGATCGGCTTCATCGCGGCGGCCTGCAGGCCTTCTCGGACGAAACCGCGCAGGAGTGCTGCGGAGACGAAGGTCTTGCCGATTTCCGTATCGGTGCCGGTGACGAATAGCGACAGCGCGCTTTGACTCGAGCTACTCATGCCGCCTTCGCCCCGAGTTGTTGCAAGCCTGCTTCGAGCCGGTCCAGATCCGCTTGCGAGTGCGCGGCGGAAAGCGAAATGCGCAGCCGCGACGTACCCACGGGCACGGTCGGCGGACGGATTGCCGGCACCCAGAGACCGGCACGATCGAGCGTAGCCGCGATGTCGAGCGTGGCATCGTTCGCGCCAATGATCAGCGGCTGCACGGCAGTGTGCGAATCGACCGGCAGCCACGGCGTGGCCTTCAACATTGCGCGCGTGCGTTCGATCAGTTTCCGGAGATGCGCACGGCGCGCATCGCCTTCTTCGCCAGCGATGATGCGCAGGCTCGCCGACACCGCATGCGCCGCAGCAGGCACCGACGCAGTCGTGAAGATGTACGGACGTGCGCGCTGCACGAGCCATTCGATCACCGTCCCGTGAGCGACGACGAATGCACCCGACACGCCCGCGGCCTTGCCGAGCGTGCCGATCGAAATCAGATTCGGCGAGCGCAGCGCGGCTTCTGCAATCGCGCCACGGCCTTGCGGACCGAGCACGCCGAAACCGTGCGCGTCGTCGACGATCAGCCATGCGCCATGCTGTTCTGCAAGTTCAAGCAGACGCGGCAGGGGCGCGATGTCGCCGTCCATGCTGAATACCGTATCGGAGACGATCACTTTGACTTCGGCGTCCGAGGCATCGAGCATCGCGCTCAAGGCTGCCATATCGCAGTGCGGATAGATCTGCACATCAGCGCGGGACAAACGCGCGCCGTCGATCAGCGACGCGTGATTCAACGCGTCGGAGAAGAGCGTCGTGCCGCGGCCAGCGAGCGCGGTGAGCGTCGCGAGATTCGCCATGTAGCCGGTGCTGAAGTAGAGCGCGCGCGCATTGTCGACGAAGCCGCCGACGAATTCGGCCAGATCGTCTTCGAGTTGCGCGTGCGCGCGCGAGTGGCCGCCGAGCAAATGGGAACCGCCGCTGCCGGCGCCATAGCGCTCAGCGCCTTCAGCGATGGCGGCGATCAGTTTCGGATGTGCGGCGAGGCCGAGATAGTCGTTGCTGGCGAAGCCGATGATCGCGCGGCCGTCGACCGTCATGTGCGCGGCGCACGGCGTGTCAGCGGTACGACGACGGCGGCGCAGACCACGCGCGTCGATTTCCTTGAGGCCTTCGGTGAGTGTGTCGAGCAGATGCATTAGCGGGTCTCCGCGAGCGTGGCTTCGAAGGTTTCGCGTGTGCGCGAGGCGAGCAGCGCGATTTCTTCGTCGTCGAGGATGTAGGGGGGCATCAGATACACCGTGGTCGAAATAGGGCGCAGCAGCAGTTCGCGCTGCAACGCGTTTTCGAAGAAGCGGCGCGAGAATGTTTTGGCTTGCTGAGCGTCGTCGATCACTGCATCGAACGCGAAGATCGTGCCGCACTGTCGCAGATTGCGCACTTGCTTATGTTCGGCGAGCGGCGCGAGCGCGGCCTTTAGCCTGGCGGATTTCTGCGCGTTGACGGCGAGCACGTTGTCGCTCGCGAACAGATCGAGCGTGGCGAGCGCCGCGCGGCATGCGAGCGGATTGCCCGTGTACGAATGCGAGTGCAGAAAGCCGCGGGCGATGTCGTCGTGATAGAAGGCGTCGAAGATCTCATCGCGCGACAACACGATCGAGAGCGGCAGATACCCGCCGCTGATCCCTTTCGACAGACACAGGAAGTCCGGCCAGATGCCGGCCTGTTCGCACGCGAAGAACGTACCGGAGCGACCGCAACCGACAGCGATTTCATCGGCGATCAGATGCACGCTGTACTGATCGCACAGCGCGCGCAGGCCGGCGATATACGACGCGTCGTGCATCGCCATGCCGGCTGCGCATTGCACGAGCGGCTCGACGATCAGCGCCGAGATTTTCGTGGCGCGTGCTTCGAACAACGAGCGAACCTGATCGAGCGCGCGGCGCGCGACGTCGGCGGCGGTTTCGCCTGCTTGTGCGAGGCGCGCATCGGGCGACGCGACGACATGCGCGTTGCGGATGAGCGGATCGTAGGCGTCTTTGAAGAGCGCGACGTCGGTGACGCCGAGCGCGCCGATGGTTTCGCCGTGATAGCTGTTGGCGATGCAGACGAATTCCTGTTTGTCCACGAAGCCGCGATTGCGCCACGAGTGGAAGCTCATCTTCAGCGCGATTTCAACGGCCGATGCACCATCGGACGCGAAGAACGCGTGACCGAGCGTGTTGCCGGTGAGCGCGCCGAGGCGCTCCGCGAGTTCGATGGCTGGCTCGTGCGTGCAGCCGGCGAGCATTGCGTGTTCGAGCGTATCGAGTTGATCTTTCAATGCCGCGTTGATGCGCGGGTTGGCATGGCCGAACAGGTTGACCCACCAGGAGCTGATCGCGTCCAGATAACGGTTGTTTGCGCGGTCGTAGAGCCACGCGCCTTGACCGCGTGCGACCGGGATTAGGGGCAGTCGCTCGTGGTGCTTCATCTGGGTGCAGGGGTGCCAGACGGCACGCAGGCTGCGGGTGATCCAGTCTTCAGGGGATGCTGACTTTTCCAAAAGGTACTCCGAGGTGCTTTTTTGCCGTTGCACGGCTGGCTTTTTTAGGGCCATTTCATTCGCGGCGCGGGTTGTTTCTTGCGCTGCGCGCGGCCTTTGGGGAGGCTTGCGGGGTCGAGATTAGCGGTTTATTTCTCCCTGTGCACCAGGGGGCGGGGGGTGGTTTTTGCCTTCGGCGATGGGGTTGGGCGCTGTTCGCGGCAGGTGGTTTCTGTTTTGGTTTGAAGGCCGCTGATGGGGGGCGTTGACGACGTCAAAGTAGTTGCGCCCTATGGGCGGGAATTTGGGGTTTGCTGCGTGCTTGGCGGTTTTTTGGCGAGGGTTTTGGCCTGCTCGGCGGTCTTGTCAGTGTTCTTATGGCGTTGGCCTTTCCTTGAATTGTTAGTAGTCTATTAGCGTTGCCCCTGTGCGGGGCGGCACCTACTTCTCTTTGCCGGCTGCAAAGAGAAGTAGGCAAGAGAAAGCAGCTCAAACCGCTAATGCTAAGTGGGCACCGTGGTCTGCAACAGGTAGTGGTGCATCTGGAATCTGTGTTCGTGCACCTGCATACGCCAGTGACAAGGGCGTCATACTTCCGGCGACGCTCCGCGCGCCGAAGAGTACTTCACAAAACCTCCCTCTACGCTTCAACTCCCCCGTTTCGCTCGGCACCACTGTTGCCATTACATATCCAAAGGCACACGCACAGACGCTACTGCTACTGCCACGGCCACGCTACGGCTACGGCAATGGCAATGGCAATGGCAATGGCAATGGCAATGGCAATGGCAATGGCAATGGGCATTGCAGCATATCGACATTTCATTGGAAGTGAGGAGCCGCACGACGGCAGAGGTGCGTCGCCGAGGCGAAGCCGATGGCCCCCACAAACCTCAACCGAAGCCCGTGGTTTCCCATGCATACCCGTCCGCGACGCACGTAGTGCGAAGTGGGAGCTGATGAGTCCTTTGTCACTAACGCGGAATGTGCGAGAACACGGATT
>NZ_JALOCP010000044.1:0-69853 GCF_030511745.1 Paraburkholderia sp. SECH4 | reverse complement strand
ATAGACCACTAACAATTCAAGGAAAGGCACCAAAGCCAGATCAAGGAAAGGCCAAAACCCCAAGAACACTGACAAAAGCGCCGAGCAGGCAAAACCCAAACCCTTATTTCGCCAACTTGGAATGCCGGCGAGAGTAACCAAAATAAATAACCATCCCAATCAGCAACCAAACCACAAACGCCACCCAGGTAACAGCCTGGAGATTGACCATCAAAAACAAACACGAGGCGACAGCCAACACCGGCACCACCGGCACACCAGGACACCGGAACGCCCGCGGCAACTCAGGATGCGTCTTCCGCAAAACCAGCACCGCAATCGACACCATCGAAAACGCGGCCAACGTGCCGATATTGATCAGCTCAGCCAGCACATTCAACGGCACCAGCGCGCCAATCAGCCCGAAGAAAATCCCCACGAGCCACGTCGTAAAGAACGGCGTAGCAAACTTCGGATGCACCCGGGAAAGCCGTGCAGGCAACAACCCATCCCGCGACATCGCGAAAATCACGCGCGTCTGGCCATAAGCCATCACCAGAATCACCGTCAGCATGCCCAGCACCGCACCAAGGTCGATAAAGCCCGCCACCCACTTCTGACCCGCCACCTGCAACGCGTAAGACACCGGATGCGAAATGTTCGCGAACTGCGCCGACGGCACGATGCCGGTGACCACAGCCGCCACCGCGACGTACAGCACCGCGCACACTCCCAGCGACGCAATGATCCCAATCGGCAAATCGCGCTTCGGATCCTTCACTTCCTCCGCCGCGGAAGACACCGAATCGAACCCGATGAACGCGAAGAACATCACCGCCGCCGCGCCGAACACGCCGTTCCAGCCGTTCGGCATGAACGGATGCCAGTTCGCCGGCGTCACGTGGAAAACACCCACGCCGATCACCAGCAGCACCACGATCACCTTGATCGCCACCATGATGTTGTTGATTCGCGCGGATTCACGCACGCCAAGCGACAACAGCGCCGTGATCGCCATCATCACGAGGAAAGCGGGCAGGTTGAACCATGTCTCGTGCCCGGGCAAGGCGCCGGGCGCCGCCGTCAGCGCAACCGGCAAGCTCACGCCGAAGCCCGACAGCAACGATTGCAGATAGCCCGACCAGCCGACCGATACCGCCGACGTTGCCAGCCCGTACTCGAGCATCAAGTCCCAGCCGATGATCCACGCGGCCAGCTCGCCGAGCGTCGCGTACGAATACGTGTAGATGGACCCCGCAACCGGAATCGTCGAGGCGAACTCGGCATAGGCGAGCGCGGCGAACCCGCAGGCAATCGCCGCGATCAGGAACGACACCATCAGCGCCGGGCCGGCCTGAACCGCGCCCGTGCCGGTCAGCACGAAAATGCCAGTGCCGATAATGGCGCCGACGCCGAGGAAAGTCAGATCGAGCGCGCCAAGCGCTTTCTTCAGGCCGGCGTTCTGAGCGCTCGCGGCGATCATGTGCTCGACGCTCTTCTTGCGGAACAGGGACATTGGCGGTGGGTCTCCAGTAGTGCACGCATCTTGCGCGCCGAATGTCAGGGGAAACCCGCGATTTTAACGGATGAGCGCCTCTGCACCATTTTGGGACGGTGTTTTTAGCGTCTGAAGAGGAGGCGGAAAATGCCTGGTGAAAGCGATTTGGGCGTGACGTTTGTCTGGGCATGGCGCGCGGTGGAAAGGTTTTCGCGCGTTGCGTGCCCGGTCGGGCGGAATCGCGCCCGCGCTGATCGGGCGCTATTTAGCGATCTGGGGAAGAAAGCTTCAACCGGCCATCGCCGGATTCAAGTCGACGAGACGGTTGCTCATCACATAGAAGGTCAGCTCGGCGTTATTGCGCAGCTTCATCTTTTCGAGCAGCCGGGTGCGGTACACGCTGACCGTCTTCACCGACAGCGATAACGCCATGGCGATATCCGTCAGCCGCTTGCCGGACGCGAGCATGCATAGCGTCTGGTATTCGCGATCCGAGAGCTTTTCGTGCGGCAATTGTTCGCCGTCGAAGGAGACGTAGTCCGCCAGCGCTTCGGCCATGGCCGGGCTGACGTATTTGCGGCCCGCCGCGACCTGCTGGATTGCGCCGATCATCTGCGCGGCGTCGACCGTCTTCGACAGGTAGCCGGCGGCGCCGGCCTTCAGCGCGCGTACGGCGTACTGGTCCTCGCGGTACATCGAGAACATCAGTACGGCCACGCGCGGCGCTTTGCGTTTCAAACGCTTGAGCACTTCGACGCCATTCATGTCCGGCAGCGAAATGTCGAGCAGCACCACGTCGTAGCTGTGTTGGGCAACGGCGTCGAGCGCTTCGGCGCCGCTTTGCGCCTCGGTGACTTCGCGCGCCACGCCGCGGTCGAGCAGCAACTGGCGGACGCCTTGGCGAACCACCGCATGGTCGTCGGCCAGCAGGATGCGCAGGCTCATGATGGCGTGCTCACGATTGCAGCGCGCGACGCTCGGCGCCCGGTGCGCTCGCCAGCATCGCATCCCACGCAAAGCGTGCCTGCACGAGCGTGCCGCGCGACGCGGTGCCGCTGTCGCCGCGGCCTGAGCCGATCCGGCGGGCGCTGATCCGTAACGTGCCGTCGAAGGCGGCGCAGCGCGCCTGCATGCCGCTCAGGCCGAAATGGCCTCGACGGCTGCGGGCGGTGCGCGTCAAGCCGATGCCGTCGTCGCTGACGATCAAGGTCAGGTGGCGGCGGCCGGTCTCGATCCGCAGGTCGGCGGATTCGGCGCGCGCGTGCTTGGCAATATTGTTCAGTGCTTCCTGGGCGACCCGGAATATGGCCAGCGCCGCGTCGGTGGGCAGGCGCGTGAGCCGCACGTCGGCGGCACAGACGAAACTCGTGCGCAGGTTCGTGCGCGCTGCGAAGTCGCCAGTCCATTGCGCCAGCGCGCCGACAATGCCCGCTTCGAGCGACGGCGCATGCAGTTCCGCGACGGCCTGGCGGCTGGCGGTGCACACGGCGTCGAGCGAACGATTCGCAACGGCGAGCGCGGCGGCGCACTGCGGCGGCGCATCGGCGGGCAGCCAGGTTTCGACGCCGGCAAGGGCGAAACGCGTCGCGGTCAGCTCGGCGCCGACGCCGTCATGCAATTCGCGCGCCACATGGCGGCAGGCAGCCTCCTGCGCCTGAACGAGCTCAGCCGACAGTTGGCGCACGCGGGCGCGCAGTTGCGCGAGTTCGCGCTCAGCAGCGGAGGGCGGCGCGGCGTGTGCAAGTGAAGGCGGAATGTGGGCGCTAAACGGGACGACGGTCGACGTATCCATGACTTTCCCTCTCAGGAAGCAGTGCAAACGGCGAAGCGGGTGCGCATCGGCGGCGCGAAGACGAAAGAACGCATGCGAGTCTCTGGCCTCCAGTGACGTCCTTTCGCGTCGTCCGCGACGGACAAATCGCTACGGCGCACCGTAACGAAATTTACATTCAGTAACATGATGATCGTACTACGGCCGACGTTTAAAGCGACCGATCATGCGCCGCGATGATATCTCATAAAAAAGAAAAAATGCAGGTGCACCAAGGGTTAGCGCGTACATTTCACACAACGGTTGATGTTTTGCAACGCACGCAATGTAGGAATAATGCTGACGTCAAATGTCAGGGCGGTGGCGTCGATTTGTAACTGCGCAACAAAAAAGGAGCCCGAAGGCTCCTTTCTGGTGATTCCGCGGCGTGGGCCGCTCAATCTGAGCGTCCGCTTAGCCCACGAACGCTTTTTCGACCACGTAGTGACCCGGCGCGTTGTTGCTGCCTTCCTGGAAGCCCAAGTCGTCAAGCAGCTTGCGCGTGTCGCGCAGCATGTGCGGGCTGCCGCACAGCATCACACGGTCGTCTGCGAGCGAGAAGCCCGGCACGCCGAGGTCGGCGAACAGCTTTTCGGTTTCGATCAGTTCGGTGATGCGGCCGCGGTTCTGGAACGCTTCGCGCGTCACCGTCGGGTAGTACAGCAGCTTTTCCTGCACCAGCTCGCCCAGATGCTCGTGCGCCGGCAGGTGATCCGTGATGTATTCCTTGTACGCCAGCTCGTCGACGAAACGGCAGGTGTGCGTCAGGACCACGCGCTCGTAGCGCTCGTAAATGTCCGGATCTTTAATGATCGACATGAACGGGGCGAGACCCGTGCCGGTGGACAGCAGCCACAGCGTTTTGCCCGGCAGCAGGTTGTCGGCCATCAGCGTGCCGACCGGCTTCTTGCCGATCAGGACTTCGTCGCCGACCTTCAAATGCTGCAAACGCGACGTGAGCGGGCCGTCTTGCACCTTGATGCTCAGGAATTCGAGGTGCTCTTCGTAGTTCGCACTCGCAAGGCTATAGGCGCGGATCAGCGGCTTGCCGTCGACTTCGAGGCCCACCATCGTAAACTGGCCGTTTTCGAAACGGAACGACGGATCGCGCGTGCAGGTGAAGCTGAAAAGCGTATCGGTCCAGTGATGGACGCTCAGGACTGTTTGTGAATTCAGGTTGCTCATGGCTTCTTGGATAGTGCGAAAACAAAGGCGGCCAGTCGTTTTAGCCGGCCGGCACGGCAAGGGCGATGCTGCGCTAACCCGAGATCGGGAATCACGCGCAATCCGCTATTTTACCGCGCCCGCTGCCCGAGGGCTTTGGCGCGGCGGTTGAGCGTGGTGAAGCGGGTTACCGGACCTGGAAGCGTCGGCGCCGGCGGTTGTGACGATCGGCGCCGCGAAGTACGTTGGCGTGGCTGCAGCCGCGCTTCAGCAAGGGTACGGCGATGGGCGAAAACCGCGCAGGGCGGCTGCCATCGGCTGTCCGGCATGCGCCGGATAGGCGCCCCGCGCGGGCAACATTTTCAGGATGATACCGAAACCCGCCGTGCACCGCAGCATTGACCCTGCTGATAAAACTGGCAAAAGGGCGGGAGATCAGTGCGAAAGGTGAGGAAATCGGGCCGTAAAGGCGAGATGCGCAGGGCGAGCGCGCTCACTTCTGTTCGCGCTGCATGGCCTTGCCAGGTTGGTACACAAAGGTTGATTGGCACTCGGGCGAACAGCTGGAATCCACCGTTAAATAAGGATTCCAGCGTTTCCTGTTTTGATTACGCCGGAGCCGCCACGCGCTTCTTGCCGCGCTGCTTCAACACCCTCGCCTGCAGCACGATCACCAGCAGCAGGAAGACCCCACGAATCACCGATTGCCAGTACGCCGACAGGCTGATGAATCCCAGCCCGTTTTCGAAGTTCAGCAGATTGAACACCAGCCCAAGCAACAGCACGCCGGCGATCGTCATCGCAATCGAGCCTTCCCCACCGGTAAGCAAGGTGCCCCCGAGCACCACCGCGGAGATCGCGAACAGCTCCCAGCCAACGCCTTCGTTCGGCTGACCGGCGCCGAATTGTGCGGCGAGGATCACGCCTGCCATGCCGGCGAGCAGGCCGCTCACGGCATAAGTCATCACCAGCGTGCGGTCGACGTTCAGGCCCATTAGCCGCGCCGCTTCCTCGCTGCCGCCGATGGCCAGCGAATGCCGCCCGAAGCGCGTGCTGCGCAGCGCGAGCCAGCCGGCGATTGCGGCGACTGCCGCGACGATCCCCGGGATCGGCAGGCCGAACAGATCGCCTTGACCGAAGTTGCCGAAGTTCGAGTCGGCGGCGATCGACACCGCATCGTTCTTGCCGAGCAGCAGCGCGACGCCATGCGCGCCGAGGCTGGTTGCGAGCGTCACGATGAAGGGCAGGATTTTCAGCCGCGTGATGATCAGGCCGTTGAGCACGCCGACGGCCATGCCGGCCGCGCAGCCGGCCACGACCGCGACCCCGCCGCCGTACGCGCTGGTCAACGCGGCGACGACGCTCGCGAGAGCCGCCACCGTGCCGACCGACAGATCAATGCCGCCCGTGATGATCACGAAGGCCATGCCGATCGAGATCAGCGCGAACATCGAGTTGTAGCGCCAGAACGAGGTGATGTTGTAGGCCGAGCCGAAATGGTCGTAGCGCACGAGGCCGAGCACGATGAGCGTGACCAGTGCAAGGAGGATAGGAAGGTTCTTTTTCATCGCATCGAGTCCGGAGTGTCCTGCACGCTTTAACGCGAGCGGCGTTGCACATAAACCGCAGCGACGATGATGCCGGCCTTCACCACCAGTGCCGCCGCGTCGGGAATGCCGTGCGCGAGCAGCGTATAGCGCAGCAACTGGATGATCAGCGCGCCGATCAGCGTGCCGCCGATATACGCCTTGCCGCCCGTCAGCGCCGTGCCGCCGACCGCCACCGCGGCGATCGCGTCGAGTTCGACGCCGAGCCCCACCACGTTCGCATCCGAGGACGAATTCACCGAGATTGAGATCAGCCCCGCCAGTCCCGCGAGCGCGGCGCACAACGTGTAAGCGATCAGCTTGACGGTGGCCGTCGGCACACCGCACAGATAGGCGGCCTTTTCGTTGCCGCCGGTGATCAGCAGGTACTGGCCGAATAGGGTTTTGCGCACGATCGACGCGAACAGTACGACCAGCGCAAGCATCAGCAGCACCTGAAACGGCACGCCGGCGACCTTGCCCAAGGCGATCCACTGGAAGGCGGGCGTGTTGAACGCCTGCAGGCTGCCATCGGTGACGACCTGGGCGATGCCGCGCCCGGCGATGAACAGCACCAGCGTCGCGACAATCGGCTGGACGGATAGCCTCGTCACCAGCAAGCCGTTGAAGACGCCGCACGCGGCCGCCGCCAGCACCGGCAGCACGAACGCGAGCGCGATACCGCCCGGCCCGGGAATATTCAGGAACAGCATCGGCGCGAGCGCCCCTGAGATCGCCATCGACGCGCCCACCGACAGATCGATGCCGCCCGTCGCCACCACCAGCGTCATGCCGATGCCGACGATCACGATCGTCACCACCTGCGTCATGTTGACGTTGAAGGTTTGCAGCGACAAGAAGTGCGGGGTGAAGATCAGGTTGAAGAGCACCATCGCGAGCAACACGATCACTTCGCGTTGCATGGCCAGGTGCCGCCATTTCTTCACCGTCGATGCGGCCGTGGCGCGTGATGTGGCTGCGTGCGGCATAGGCGGCGTGGTTTGGGTGTGTATCGACTCGGTGTGCAACTTAAGCGCCATGACGGTCGCCCTCCAACGCGTCTTCGATATGTGCGGTCTGGGCGGCTTCGACCAGTTGCGATTGGCCTTCGCTGCCGTAGGCGATGGCGTCCATGATTGCGGTCTCGCTCATGTCGGCGCCGTTCAGTTCGGCGACGGTGCGGCCATCGCGGATCACCACCGCGCGGTCGGCCACCGCCGTCAGTTCTTCGAGTTCGGAGGCGGACAGCAGCACAGCGAGGCCCGCATCGCGCAGTTCACGCACGATCTTCGCCACGTCGGCTTTGGCGCCGACATCGATGCCGCGCGTCGGCTCGTCGAGCAACAGCAGCGAAGGTTCGGCAGCGAGCCAACGCGCAAGCAGGACCTTCTGCTGATTGCCGCCAGACAGTTCGCGAATCGGCTGATCGGCCGAACGCAGCTTGATGCCGAGCGAAGCAATGAAACGGTCGACGATCACCTGCTGTTTCTTCACGTCGACCACGCCGTTCTTCGCCAGCGTGCGCAAGCAGACGAGCGTGAGGTTGTCGCGCACCGAGAGTTCGGGGACGATGCCTTCGGCTTTGCGGTCCTCGGTGAGGTAGGCGAGGCCGCGCGCGATCGCGTCCTGCGGTGACTTCAATGCCACCGTTTCTCCGCCAATCGACAATGAGCCTTGTTCGAGCGGATCGGCGCCGAACATCAGGCGCATGGTTTCGGTCCGGCCCGAGCCGAGCAGGCCCGCGAGTCCCACCGCTTCGCCCGCGTGCACTTCAAGTGACACGTCGCTCACTTTCGGATGCGCGCTCAGGTGCGTCGCGGCGATCGCCTGCTTGCCGCGCCGCGCGAGGTTGGCTTCACGCGCAGCGGCGTCTTCGTGCACGACGGCGGCGAGCGTGCGGCCGAGCATCGTCGTGACGAGTTGCAGCTTGTCCATCTCCGCCATCGCGCTTTGCGCGACCGTCTGGCCGTCGCGCATCACGGTGACGCGGTCGCATAGCGCATACAGTTCGTCGAGCCGGTGTGAGACAAAGATCACCGCGCGGCCGTCGTCGCGCAGTTTGCGCACCACCGTGAACAGCAATTCCACTTCGCGTTCATCGAGCGACGAGGTCGACTCGTCCATGATGACCATCTTCGCATCCGACGAGACGGCGCGCGCCAGCGCCACCATCTGCTGGATCGCGGTGGAATAGCGGCCGACGGGTTTCTTCACATCGATCTGCAAACCGAACGAATCGAGCAGGGCGGCGGCGCGTTGCTGTACCGCGCGCCAGTCGATCAGGCCGAAGCGGCGCGGCTCGCGGCCGAGGAAAATGTTCTCTGCAACCGAGCGGAACGGCACCAGGTTGATCTCCTGATAGATCGTGCTGATGCCGGCTTCACGCGCCTGCTTCGGCGTGCGGAAATCGACTTCACGGCCCTCGAAGCGCACGCTGCCCGAGCCGCGCCGATAGGCGCCGGTCAGGATTTTGATCATGGTCGATTTGCCGGCGCCGTTCTGGCCGATCAGCGCGTGCACTTCGCCGGCTGCCACGCTCAGATTGGCGCTGCGCAACGCGGGTACGCCGCCGAAGCTGATGCCGATGTCCTGCATCTCCAGCAGCGGCGAACGGGTAAGGGGAGAGTGCGGTGTCTGCGTGCCGGATTCCGTCACGGGTGTCCTCCTGATGCGTGTCCTGCTTCACGTGCTGCATGCGCTGGGCAGTGCGAGCCGCTGTGGCCGTTCGTTCGGGCTCCATGCAGGCGGTGTCGTCGAACCATGTTACGCCGCATAAAAGCGAAGCGACGGCCCGTGCTGCCACGAACGCGTCGCTCCGAACCCTTCCCGTCACCCGCCCCCCAAGGAGATCGATTCGGGGCGGGGACGTCCTGCGGGCACAGCTCTCGAAGAGGCTTTCTTCGAGGTACGGAGCGCGTGGACACTCCGCTAAAGCGCTGCCATCAAGCTACCCAACCGCGTGTACGACGGCGGCTGTCGATCAATAGCCGTACTGCATGCTCTGCTGCACGTTGCTCTTGTCGTAGAAGCGGTCCGAGACCTTGACCCACGTCGGGATCTTTTCGCCCTTCGCGTAACGTTGGGCGACGTCGCAGGCGAGCGGGCCGAAGAACGGGCTCGACTGCACGCTTGCGCCGAGTTCGCCGGCGGCGATCGCGTCCATGCCACCCTTGGTGCCGTCGATCGTGACGATCTGGATGTCCTTGCCCGGCTGCTTGCCGGCGGCCTTGATCGCGGCGATCGCGCCGAGCGCCATTTCGTCGTTATGCGCGTAGACGGCGGTCACTTCCGGGTGCGCCTGCAACAGCGTTTCCATCACCTGACGGCCCTTGTCGCGCGCGAAGTCACCGCTTTGCGAGGCGATGATCGTCATGCCCGGGTTCTTCGCGATGATTTCGTCGAAGCCCTTCTTGCGGTCGTTCGCGGCGGACGCGCCCGTCGTGCCTTCGAGTTCGATGATCTTCGCCTTGCCGCCGGTTGCCTTGACGAGCCAGTCAGCGGCGCGATGGCCCTGATCGATGAAGTCCGAACCGATGAAGGTGATGTAGTCGCGGCCCGCCTTGGCCACCGACTGGTCGACGTCACGGTCCACCAGGATCACCGGAATGCCGGCCTTTTTAGCCTGCAGCACGACCGGCGCCAGCGGTTTTTCTTCGCGCGGCGGGAACACCAGCAGATCGACGTGCTGCGCGATCATGCTTTGAATGTCAGAGACCTGCTTGGAGTTGGAGCCGTTGGCGTCGGTCATCACGACCTGCCAGCCGCACTTCGCGGCGATGTCCTTGAAGCTCTTGGTTTCCGCGAGACGCCACGGATTGTTGCTTTCGGTCTGCGCGAAGCCGACCTTCAGCGGCGTCTTGCTGGCCAACTTCGGCAACGCGTCGTCGGCGTGCGCAGTGGCGACGCCGAACCCGATTGCCAGAGCCAGCAGTGAACCTGCCAGCGGACGAATCTGCTGCTTGCGCGCGTGCGTGCGCGACTGCGTGTTGAGCGACGCCATTGTCTTCCTCCAGTACCTGGTGAGGTGTATTTGCTTTTTAGTGTTTCTCCTGTCGGCCGAGCTGTTTCACCCTGACCGGACGTGCCGATTATTCCACCGGGAATTATTATCGGTCAATCACTAATAATATTAATTATTGGCTTTTCTGCCTCGGTAATTACCCTGACCGAACCGCGTTCGACGAGCGGTCCGTCGAGTTTGACGAGGCGATGCCGCACCGGTGCGCCCGCTGCGCGGTTGTGCTCTTCCTGCAGCAGGGTTTCGACGGCCCAGCGTCCCAGTTCGTAGTTCGGCAGCACCACGGTCGACAGCGGCGGATGCGTGTGGCGGGCAATTTCCTGGTCGTCGTAGCCGAGCACGGAAACGTCTTCGGGCACACGCAGGCCGAGTTGCTTCAGAGCCTCGATCGCGCCCAGCGCGGTCAGGTCGTTGGCGCAGAAAATGGCGGTCGGCGGATGCGCTTCGCGCATCAGGGAGAGCGTCATTTCGAAGCCGACTCCCGAACTCCAGTCGCCGTCGCGCACCAGTTCCGGCGCGTACGGCAGGTCGGCGGTGGCGAGCGCCGTGCGATAGCCCTTAAGGCGGTCTTTCGAGGCGTCCTGCCACGGCTCACCGTTGATATAGCCGATCCGCCGATGCCCTGACTGCAGCAGATAGTCGGTCGCCAGATGGCCACCCGCGACCTCGGCGGGCACCACCGATGACAACCCGCCTTCGCTCGTGTAGCAGTTCAGCAGCACGGTGGGCACCTGCGAGAGCGCCGCCGGCAAGGTGACCTTGCGGGTGTAGACGGTCGCGTAGATCACGCCGAATACGTGCGGATTGGACAGCGTCGCGTCGAGCACCTGCTTTTCGATGTCGGCGTTGCCGTGCGTCGAGTAGACGGCAAGCATCTTGCCGCTCGCATAGGCCGCATCGCGCGCGCCGTCGACGTTGACGACCGGATGCGGGCTAGTGGAAATCTCGTCGGCCAGATAGACGATCAAGTTGCGTTCATCGTCCGAAACCGATACCGGTTCGCGCAGCGACAGCCGGTAGCCGAGGTCGTGCGCGGCCTTCAGCACCTTGTTGCGGGTGGTCTCAGAGAATTTTGCGCCGGTCGCGTTGTTCAGCACGAGCGAAACAGTAGATTGCGACACGCCGGTGAGCTTGGCGATGTCGGTCATGGTCGGGCGGCGTTGAGTCGATTTTTTCATTGTGCGGGCCGCGCTGCAGCGGCGCAAAAGCAGGAGCATGCCGGTGGCATTCGTGGTGCTGACGGTACCACTAATAATATGCGCGCGGCAACGCGCGCTAACCCGCCATTTGGGAGATTTGGTAAGGCAAGAATTGGTTAGTTTTGGTGAATTTATTACTAATAATATTGACCGATACGCTTTGGCGTGCGATTCTCGGTCGCGCGGAGCCTGACGGTTCCGCCGGCCGCGCGCTGTGCGCGGCATGTCATAGGAGACATCGATGGGCGTTCATGCCGCCATCCGCCTGAGGCCCCGCCTTTTCTGACCATGCGCGACGTTTCCTTGAATCCGATCCGGCCATTCGTCGCTGAACTCACCGGGCTCACGTGGCTCGACGACCCCGCGATCGCGCCGTCGCTTGTCACGCTGACGGCTGGCGCCATGCACGTGGTGGTCGCGCCTGAAGTCGGCGGCGCGCTCGCGGCTTACTATGAGTCGACGCCAGAAGGCCCGCTTCACTGGCTGCGGCCAGCCACGCAAGCAGCGTTCGATCAAAGTGATCCGCTGCGCATGGCGAGCTTTCCGCTCTTTCCCTATTGCAACCGGATTCGCGACGCGCGTTTCCAGTTCGACGGCGGCACAGTCGATCTGAACGGCAACGACCTGCGCTTTACGCATGCGCTGCATGGCAACGCGTGGCGGCATCCGTGGCAGGTGGGGGCGCGCACGGAGAGCTCCGTGGAATTGCACTTCGAACACGAACCGGACTCACGGCAGCCCGGCGACTGGCCGTTCCGTTATCGCGCGCGGCAGCGCATCGAGTTGATCGGCGGCGCGCTGCGTATCACGCTGTCCGCGCAGAATCTCGGTGACCGGCCGATGCCCTTCGGCATGGGTCATCACCCGTACTATCCGCGCACCGCGCAGACCCGCGTCTACGCCGAAGTGCAAGCCATGTGGCATGCCGACGCCGACGTGCTGCCCACGCATCTCGGCCCGCACCCTGCGGTCGAGGCGTTGCGCCACGGCATGTCGCCGGACACGTTCGCGCTCGACAACAACTTCGCCAACTGGTCGCGCGAGGCGACGATTGCATGGCCCGACGAACACCGTCAACTGACGATGACCGCCGATGCGCCCTTCGATCATATGGTGGTATTCGCGCCCGCCAACGATGCGCAACTGTGCGTGGAACCGGTGACCAACACGACCGATTGCTTCAACGCGATGGGCATGCGGGAGCAGGTGGGCGGCTGCGTGTTGCTGCCCGGCGAGGAGATCGCGGCGGCGCTGAACTGGACGCCGCGAAGAGGCTAATGCGTGTAGTAGTGCGCGTTGATCAGCGCTGCCTTGCCGGCTTCACGTTCGTTCGTGGCGGGCAAAAAGACAAAGGCGGAAAGGCGGCTAGGTCGCCTTTTAAAGTAGTTCACTCGACTCGCAACCGCGCCATATACGGCAAATGATCCGATAGCCACGCGGTTTCCTGCGTCGGCTGGATCCATTCGACCGGCTCCATGCCGCGCACGAACATCTTGTCGAGCGCGAGCGCTGGCGAGAAGGCCGGAAATGTGCGGCCCGATTCGCCGAGCAGCGTCGCCACTTCCTGCAGGCCGTGTTCGGCGAAGAGCGGCACCGAGTCGTTGCGCCAGTCGTTGAAGTCGCCGGCCAGCACCAGCGGACCTTCAGGCGCTTCCTTCGCGATCCAGTGCGCGATCCAGTTCATCTGCCGCAAGCGCGCCGAGCGCGTGAGCGCGAGATGCGCGCACAGCAGCGTGACCGAATGACCGCCGAAGGTCGCTCGCGCCACCAGCAGTCCGCGCTTTTCGAAGCGATGCGCGGAGATATCCCAGCGTCCGCCGAGATCGAGCGGATGCGGCGACAGAATCGCATTGCCATGCCGCCAGGACGGCTTGAAGACGTTTGGCCCAAGCGCGATTTCGAGTTCGGCCGCGCGAGCGATCTCGGTGGCCTGACAGTGCCAGACATCGCTCAACGGATCGCCGAGCGGCGAGCCGAAACTACTTGCCAATATCGGCGAGGGCATGCGCCGCGCCATCGCTTCCTGTAAAAAATACGCGTCCGCATGGGTCGACTGAACCCAGCGCTGCATCGCCTGCCAAGCCTGAAAGCCGAGCGGTGTGCGGCCCTTATGCAGATTCCAACTGACCGCAATGAAATCCTTGGGCGCTGCGCTCTCGCGGATCAATTCTTCTGGGTTTCGCATGCCGCGTTGTCCACGTGTTCTGTTGGGGGCTTCGGTTGTTCGCTTGGGTTATTCGTTTCGGTTCGTGCAGTTCGCATTGCACTAGTTCGCGCTGTTCGCAAGGCTCGCACGCACGCGATAAACCAGGCTCGGATTCTTGTCGACGATCGTCCAATTGACCCACTGACCAGGCGGCAGCTTCAGGCCGGGATGGCTTGCGCTCACCTGACGCGGTTGCGGCGGCAACTTGCAACCGGTGTCGGTTTGTTGTGCGGCGTCTTCCTCGAATGTTTCCTGGGCTTCGATCGACAGCGTGACCGTGCTCGCATCCGCCTGCAGCGGCGAGATCGTCAGCGTGCGCGCCAGATCGATGCTGCCGCCAGGCTGGTCTTTACAGCCGACGTTATGCTGGACCATCTTGTGATGCGTGTCCGTGCGCGCCTGGCCGACGGTGGTGGTGCCGTCGAACGAATCGATCTGCTGGCCGTCGCGCATGACCTGCAACTGCCATTGCACGGCCTGTTGCGCCGCCCCTTGTTGCGCGTTCGCAAGCAGCGAAGTGCCGAACAGCACGGCGGCGATACTGGTTTTCCACATAGGAGGATTCTCCGGTCACTGCGTCCGGCAGAGTAGACAGAAGGCCATCTTACGCCTGATGGGCTGAACGCCTTTCTGACACTTCAAACGGGGCCGGGTTCAGCAAAACACCATTTCCGATGAGGAGGTGAATCCCCAAGGGGGCGTCCTCCGGGGCATCGCAGGAAACAAGCCCTTGTTAGCAGCAGACCCGCATGACTGCTGGCTTGCACGCGAATATGGCCTCGCTACACTGGACCTGAAACGGTGCCCATCAGGCGCCGCAGCAGCAAGACCAGCCAGACGGGGTGTGCGATGACAACAGCAATGGTCAAACAGGAAATCGCCGTGGCATCTTTCAGCAGGGTGTACGACCTCGATCAGGTCGAGACCGCGCTGAACGAGCTCAGCGAAGGGGCGAACGAGGCGCTGCGCGCGACGTACGAAAAGATGCTGAAAACCGGCAATCTGCGCTTCTGCGTCAAGCCGAACCGGATGCCGTCGATTGACGATCTGATCGACGCGTTGCCCAACTTTGCGGAACCGCTCGACGACATCCGTAAGCAGGTCGCTTTGTGTCTCGAGACTGAAGACCGGCTCGAACTGATGCCGATCCTGTTGCTCGGCGACCCGGGCATCGGCAAGACGCACTTTGCCAAGCAATTGGCGCGCATGCTCGGCACCGCGTACCAATACGTGGCGATGAGTTCGCTGACAGCGGGGTGGATTCTGTCGGGCGCATCGTCGCAATGGAAGAACGCGAAGCCGGGCAAGGTGTTCGACGCGCTCGTGAACGGCAGCTACGCCAACCCCGTGATTGCCGTCGACGAAATCGACAAGGCCACGGGCGATTCGCAATACGATCCGCTCGGCGCGCTTTACGCGCTGCTCGAACACGACACGGCGCAGACGTTCATCGACGAATTCGCGGAGATTCCGATCAATGCAGGTCACGTGATCTGGATCGCGACCGCGAACGACGAGCGCTCGATCCCGGAGCCGATTCTGAACCGGATGAACGTGTATGAGATTCCGCCGCCGGATCGTGACGGCGCACGCCGTATCGCTCAATCGATCTACGACGAGATTCGCTCGGCGCATAACTGGGGTCTGCGTTTTCCCGAAATGCTCGGCGACGCCGCGCTCGATGCGCTGAAGCTGGCCTCGCCGCGTGAAATGCGGCGCGCGATTCTGAATGGCTTCGGCGCGGCGCGCATCGACGGGCGAGATCGGATCGAAGCCGGCGACATCCGCCTGGATTATGGAAATCGCAGGAAACCGATCGGTTTTTGAGCATTTTTGCTCTGTTTTTGGCAGAAAGCCGCCTTCGGACGGCTTTCTGAGGACACGAAACAGGCGGTTCGACACTTAAAACAGGATGAATGTCGCAGCAATTGTTGCTAGTTTCGCGATTTCGGAGGGTTTGCGTCGGTCTGTCTTCGGCCAGACGGGCGTCCGGCGGCAAGGTGGTCGCCATAGCCGGCAATGCTCCGAGGACGCGGGGCGATGCCATCGCGCGCATGAAGATTCGAGCGCGACAATCGTCGACGGCGTACACTGGTCTTGTCCGGCCCATACGTTTAAGCCCTGCTCAAGACCGAATGCCCGCAGTCGTCTGCCTGCGGGCATTTCTGTCTGTGCAGCGTCGTACAATTTTGTAAAGCGGTTGCGTAAGGCCAGGTGCGTTCGACAGCGAGCGGTGTGCGGTCCTCGATAGCCGTACCCTGTCTTCATGATTATCGGGTGAACGAGGCAGCGCGCGGCGAGGTTAGCCGCGTCAAGGGACATGGATCAGATCGAATGTGTAGTGATCGGCGCTGGTGTCGTCGGTCTTGCCGTGGCGCGCGCATTGGCGGCGCGCGGGCGCGAGGTGATCGTGCTGGAAGCGGCGGAAGCGATTGGCGTGGGCACCAGCTCGCGCAATAGCGAAGTGATTCACGCGGGGATCTACTATCCGCGCGGTTCGTTGAAAGCGGCGCTTTGTGTGCGCGGTCGCGAGATGCTCTACGACTACTGCGTCGAGCACAACGTGCCGCACTCGCGCTGCGGCAAACTGCTGGTCGCCACCTCGCGCAATCAGATTCCTCAGCTCGAAAGCATCATGGCGAAGGGCCGTGAGAACGGTGTGCTCGACCTGATGCGAATCAACGGCGACCAGGCGCAAGCGCTCGAACCCGCGCTCGAATGTGTGGAGGCCGTGTTCTCGCCGCAGACGGGCATCGTCGATAGTCACCAATTGATGCTGGCGATTCAGGGCGACGCCGAGCGCGACGGCGCGGTGTGTGCGTTCCATGCGCCGGTCAAGGCGATCGAAGCGAGCAACGGCCGCTTCATCATCAACGTGGGCGGCAGCGCGCCGACCACGATCAGCGCAGCCTGCGTGATCAATAGCGCCGGTTTGTACGCGAATGCGCTGGCGCGCAAGATTC
Organism: Paraburkholderia sp. SECH4; assembly: GCF_030511745.1. Lineage (NCBI taxonomy): Bacteria > Pseudomonadati > Pseudomonadota > Betaproteobacteria > Burkholderiales > Burkholderiaceae > Paraburkholderia > Paraburkholderia sp. SECH4. The sequence goes on along the minus strand of NZ_JALOCP010000044.1, from coordinate 53,430 downwards.
GCGGCCTCGACGCGCGGCATGTGCCGCCGCTTTATCTCGCGCGCGGCAACTACTTCAGCATCTCGGGGCGCGCGCCGTTCAGCCGTCTGATCTATCCGATGCCGAACGAAGCCGGCCTCGGCGTGCATCTGACGATCGATCTCGGCGGCCAGGCGCGTTTCGGTCCCGACGTCGAATGGGTCGATGTGATTAATTACGACGTCGATCCGCATCGTGCGGATTCCTTTTACGCGGCGATTCGCGCGTACTGGCCCGCGCTTCCCGACGATGCCTTGCAGCCTGCTTATGCGGGGATTCGTCCGAAGCTTTCCGGCCCAGGCGAGCCCGCCGCCGACTTCGTGATTCAAGGGCCGGCCGCGCATGGCGTGCGCGGGCTGGTCAATCTGTTCGGTATCGAGTCGCCTGGATTGACGGCGTCGCTAGCGATCGCTCAGCGTGTCTGCGAACTGAGTGGGCGCGCTTAATTGTCGCACCCTCGCGTTTTCACCTCGCTTCTCGCCCCGCTGCTCACGTCATGCGAGCAACGGACATTCCGAGCGCGTAACGAGCGCGCGGGGGAGTGCAAATTCGGTTATCTCTATCATTTGGGCCGTCACGCGCGACAGCTTCATTGCTATCCTTAGGGACCGCTGTCATCAGAATGGCGATCAGTTCAATATAAATGGAGTGAGTCCCCATGAAATCTTCCCGTCGTACGTTTTTGATCACCAGCATTGGTGTGGCATCCACGTTTGCCCTGTCGCGCCAGGCTTTCGCCGACGCACCGAAGGTCGCCGAGACCGACCCGACCGCACAAGCGCTCGGCTACAAGGCCGACGCGAGCAAAGTCGACAAGGCCAAGTTCGCGAAATACGCAGCGGGCCAGGACTGCGGCAACTGCAGCTTCTATCAAGGCAAGCCGACCGACCCCTACGCGGGCTGCCCGATGTTCGCGGGCAAGCAGGTCGCGAGCACAGGTTGGTGCAGCGCATATAACAAGAAGGCCTGATTACGTTTCAGCCGCATACACATTCAGTGTCGCGGTAAATGCGCCGCAACATTGCGGTGCCGGACTGCGGTCTGATCATAGAGGCGTCTGCCGCCGTGCGCGACAGACGCTTTTTTGCTGCTTGAAAACAGCTTGTGCGCTCTTTACACTCCAATGCGATTGCGGCGGCGGGCATTGTTTTTCTCTCTCGCGCCAGGGCGCACTAAGGCACGCTGAAGCACATCTACGCTGAGACGCCGTACCACGCGACATTTTTCGCAGGCTGGAGATTCGAATGGCACCAGCGTTACGGAGCCTCAATACACGCGCCGTCATGGCGGCCGTGATCGGCAACGCGCTCGAATGGTACGACTTCACCGTGTTCGGTTTCCTCACGGTGGTGATCGCACAATTATTCTTTCCAGCAGGAAACGACTATGCGTCGATGTTGCTGACCACCGCAACCTTCGGCGTCGCATTCGTCATGCGGCCGATCGGCGGCATCGTACTTGGACTTTACGCGGATCGGGCGGGACGCAAGGCGGCGCTATCGCTCGTCATCGCGCTGATGACGCTCGGCATTCTGCTGCTGGCGATTGCCCCGCCGTATTCGGCGATCGGCATCGGCGCGCCTTTGATGATCGTGCTCGGGCGTCTGTTGCAGGGTTTCTCCGCCGGTGGTGAATTCGGCAGTTCTACAGCTTTGCTGATCGAAGCGGCGCCGTTCTCGAAGCGCGGCTTCTACGGCAGATGGCGAGCCAGGCGGCGGCGCTTCTGCTCGGTGCGGTGGTTGGCGCGTTGATCACACACGGCCTCTCGCCCGAGGCGCTGAATTTTGTCGTGACGTGGCTCATCAACACTAAGGGTTCGCCGCTCGCGCCGACTTATTACGTGATGGGCGGATTGGCGTTGTCGATCGTGGCAGTGGCGTGCATTCCCGGCAAGCGCCACGCGGATCTCGATGCGCGGCGCAAACCGGCTTGAGGGTTCAGTCGTTCGGCGCCAGTTCGTCTAGCTGCGTGCCGGTATCAACGGTGGCCGTTTGTCGAACCACGGCCGCGCCGCTTCGAGTTGCGCGGCCAGTCGCAACAGCGTTGCTTCGCCGCCGTTACGCGTGGCGAACTGCACGCCGATGGGCAGCCCGCGCGCGTTCCAGTAAAGCGGCACCGACATCGCCGGTTGTCCGCTCAGATTGAACAACGCTGTGCATCCCGCCCATGCGAACCCCTTGTTCGACGCTTCGGTCAGCACCTTCTTCATCAGGGCTTCGAGCGGCATCGCCGTGACGGCGCGCATCTGCATGCGCTCCGCGGAGGTGGGGTGCATTTCGCCGATCTTGATCGGCGCGTCGGCGAGCGTCGCGCACAGCAGCACGTCGTAGCGGTTCAGCAAATCGGTGAGACGCTCTGTGATGCGGCGCTGTTCTTCCAGTGCGCTGGGCAGGCCGTGCTCGCCGAGTTTGCGGCCGATGTGCGCCATCGTCCATGTCGAGATTTCGAATTCGTCGCGCAGCGGCTTGCGGCCGGTGATGCGATCGGCGTTCAGCACCATTTCTTCCGCCGTCACCGACCAGATCATCAGGAACGCATGGCGGACTGCCGCGAAATCGATGCCGAGCGACACCGGTTCGATGTTATGGCCTAGCGAACTGGCGAGTTGCGCGGCGTCTTCGAGCGCGGCGCGCGAGTCGGCGGAGAGCGAGAAGGCCAGCATCGGATCAGTGACGTAGGCAATGTTCAGCGGCTTGCATGGCTCGCGGCTGGCGCCAAGGAAAGTGCCCGGCGCGCCGAGCGGCCTGTCCGCGTTGCCCGCCAGCAGATCGAGCAGCAATGCACTGTCGCGCACACTGCGCGATACCGCGTGATCGATGCCGAGTTCACCGACTGCGGCAGTCGGTGTCGCGCGCGGGACACGTCCGCGCGAAGGCTTGAGGCCGAATAGTCCGCAACATGAAGCGGGAATGCGGATCGAGCCGCCACCATCCGATGCATGCGCGAGTGGCACGATGCCCGCAGCCACTGCCGCGGCCGCACCGCCGCTCGAACCGCCAGGCGTGTGGTCGAGATTCCACGGATTGCGGCACGCGCCGAACAATTCGGGCTCCGTATAAGGCATCTGACCGAGTTCGGACGTACTGGTCTTGGCGAAGATGTTGAGACCGGCCGCCTTTGCGAGCGCGACGACCGGTGCGTCCTCGGTAGGAATGAAATGGCGATAGTGGCGGCTGCCCATCGACATGCGCAATCCGGCGACCGCTGCGCCCAGGTCCTTGATCAGATAAGGCACGCCCGCGAGCGCTGCTTGCGTGCTGCCACCATCCGCTTGGTTCGCGCCGTTCGCTCTGTTCGCATCATCACGCGAGGCACGCTGACGCGCGGCGTCATAGTCCTTCAGGACGATCGCATTGATCGCGGGATTGACGGCCTCGGTGCGGGAGATCGCGATGTCCAGCAATTCGCGAGCGCTTGCTTCGCGGCTTCGAACCAGTTCGGCGAGGCCGATGGCGTCATGGGCGAGATAGTCTGATTGCACGACGGAGGGACCCTCGCTATCGAGTGTTATTACAACCGCTCACCGAGGAAGATCAGCGTGCGGCCATGCGCGAGCGCTGCAGCGGGCTGGCTATACGACGCGCGGTCCGAGCAGTTGAAGCCGTGATCGGCGTTCGGATAAATGTTGAATTCCGCATCGGCACGGCCGGCGAAGCGCTCCTGAATCTGGCCGACGGCCGACAGCGGGATATGCGCGTCGAGTTCGCCGTAGTGGAATTGCATCGGCACTTTGATCTTCGCGGCCTGCTCGAGCTTGTTCTGGATGCCGCCGCCGTAGTACGCCACCGCGCCGTCGAGCGAGCCTTGCGCGGCGGCCAGATACGCGAGCTGACCGCCGAAGCAGAAGCCGATCGCCGCAATTTTGCCGGTCACTTCCGGCATCGCGCGCAGCGCCGCGGCGGCTGCGCCGATATCGGCCACCGCCAGGTCGACATTGGTCTTTTGCATCAACTCGATGCCTTTCTCGCGATCCGCGCCGTCATACGTCAATTCGACGCGCGGCTGCACGCGCCAGAAAATGTCCGGTGCGAGCGCGACGTAGCCGTCTTGCGCGTACTGGTCCGCGACCGAGCGGATGTGGCTGTTCACGCCGAAGATTTCCTGAATGATGATGACGGCCGGTCCCTTGCCGCCTTTGGGCAGCGCCAGATAGCCGCCGAAACTGTCGTTGCCGACGGGAATGTCGATCCAGCGGGAAGTCGTGCTCATGTTGCTCTCCATTTACTCGTGCGTCGATGCGCGGGGTCGGTCTGAATGAATGCCAGAGGCCTGAATACCTGAGACGGGCGGTCAGTTTGCCATCAAAAGAAACGGCTTGCATTGAGGCCGCGCGCGGCCTGACGACGCCCGCCGCGCGGCGATAATCTCGTAAGGCGATTGAAACATTCTCGATAATTCATTTCTCCGCGCGCGCACGGCTCGGTAGAGTCTAAAGTCCTGGCATCGTCGATGCTACGAGCGCTTTGCCGGAGAGGGAATCGATCATGAATGAAGGCAGTTTTGTGACGCCGTTTGCGGCGCGTTTCGAGTTGCGGGTGCCGGTCGTGCAGGCGCCGATGGCCGGCGGCGCGACGACGCCTGCGATGGTGGCGGCGGTATCGAATGCCGGCGGTCTTGGCTTCCTCGCGGCGGCGGCACTGTCGCCCGAGAAGATCGCAAGCGAAGTCGCGGCGATTCGCGCGCTGACGGATCGCCCGTTCGGCGTGAATCTGTTTGTACTGGAGCCGGCCGCGCCGGACGAAGCCACCGTGCGTCACGCGCTCGAAGCAATCGATCCATTGCGCACGGACCTCGGTTTGCCGCCGGGTCAGCCGCTCGAACGCTACGCGCCGGATTTTCGCGCGCAACTGGAAACGCTGATTGAATTGCGCGTGCCGGTGGCGAGTTTCACGTTCGGATTGCTTTCCGCCGCCGACGTCGCCCGACTGCATGCGAACGGCCTATATGTAATAGGCACCGCGACGCATGTTGCCGAGGGTGTCGCCTGGCGCGACGTGGGCGCAGATGCCATCGCCGCGCAAGGCGCGGAGGCGGGCGCGCATCGCGGCACCTTCATCGGCGCATTCGAGGAAGCGCTGGTCGGCACGATGGCGCTCGTGCCGCAACTCGTCGATGCGACCGGGCTGCCGGTACTGGCCGCCGGCGGCATCATGGACGGACGCGGCATCGTCGCCGCACTCGCGCTCGGCGCGCAAGCCGCGGTGATGGGCACTGCGTTCCTCACTTGTCTGGAGAGTGCGATACCGCAGGCATGGAAAACCCGAGTACGTTCGATGTCCGACACATCGACCTCCGTGACGCGCGCGATCACCGGCCGTCATGCGCGCGGCATACGCAATGCGTTGATGCAGCGGTTAAGCGAGTCGGCGCATAAGGTCGCGCCTTATCCGGTGCAAAACGCCTTGACGCAGGAACTGCGGCAAACCGCGAGCCGCGCGGATAACGGCGACTATCTGTCTCTGTGGTCAGGCCAGGGCGCGCCGCTTGGCCGCAAGCGCCGGGAAGGCCTCGGCGCTGCCGAACTGGTTGGGCAACTCGAGCAGGAATGGCATGCTGTGGCAGCACGGATCGGCGCGCTCAAACGTTGATTCGGCATGGCTCAGACGCGCGTCGCAGCAACTGCGACGCGCTTTGTTTTTACGCACAAAGCCTATTCGAAACATTAACGGTTTAACACGCTAAAAGCTTTAGGCCGCGCTGTTAGACGATAGGCGTACCTAGCGGAAACCCGCATGGGCTGGTGCTTTCCAGCCTGTCTTTCCAGCCGGGATCGACTCCTGTTGGATAAACGCTATTAGTGTTCATCCCACTTCCTCAAAAAAGTCCCACAATTTAATTTGATGGCCTACACTTGCGCGCAAGTACGGTTTGCCGTCTGCCACAAACAGTCCGGTGAACGTACTGGCCAAGTGCATGAACGATGCAACCGGCGTGGTCGTCCACGGGACTGAGCGACACGTGTAGGGAAGCGGGGGCACAGGGCGATTACGTTGTTTTTGGGACCGAAACTGGAGACTTACATGAACATCAAGATTCAAAAGCTGTTGCCGATCAGCGCTGCGGCCATGTTGTTTGCGTCGTTGGCAACGGGCGCGGTGGCGGACGAGGTCGTCAAGATCGGCCACGTTGCACCGTTGACCGGCGGTATCGCTCACCTGGGTAAAGACAACGAAAACGGCGCACGTCTGGCTGTTGAAGAAATCAACGCCAAGGGTCTGACGATCGGTGGCCAGAAAATCACGCTGCAACTCGACGCACAGGACGACGCAGCTGACCCGCGTACGGCTACGCAAGTCGCGCAGAAGCTGGTTGACGATAAGGTCGTCGCAGTGGTCGGCCACTTGAACTCGGGCACCTCGATCCCGGCTTCGAAGATCTATAGCGATGCTGGCATCGTGCAGATCTCGCCGTCGGCAACGAACCCGGCCTACACGCAACAAGGTTTCAAGACGACGTACCGTGTCGTGGCGACCGATGCGCAACAAGGTCCGGCGCTGGCTAACTATGCAGCCAAGGGTCTGAAAGTGAAGAGCGTCGCGATCGTCGACGACTCGACCGCTTACGGCCAGGGTCTCGCCAACGAATTCGAAAAGACCGCCAAGTCGCTGGGCCTGAACGTGATGTCGCATGACGCGACGAACGACAAGGCTGTCGACTTCCGCGCGATTCTGACGAAGATCAAGGGCGAAAACCCGGACGCGATCATGTACGGCGGTATGGACGCAACCGGCGGCCCGTTCGCCAAGCAAGCCAAGCAGCTCGGCCTGCGTGCGAAGGTGCTGGCGGGCGACGGCGTGTGTACCGACAAGCTGTCGGACCTGGCTGGCGACGCAACCGACAACATCGTCTGCTCGGAAGCCGGTATGGCGCTCGAGAAGATGGCTGGCGGCGCAGCGTTCCTCGCCAAGTATCAGAAGCGTTTCGGTCAGCCGATCCAGATCTACGCTCCGTTCACGTATGACGCTGTGTACATCATCGTCGACGCTATGAAGCGTTCGAACTCGACCGATCCGTCGAAGATCCTGGCAGCTATGCCGGCGACCGACTACAAGGGTGTGATCGGCGAAACCACGTTCGACTCGAAGGGCGACCTTCAACACGGCGTGATCTCGCTGTACAACTACAAGGCAGGCAAGAAGACGCTGCTCGACGTAGTGAAGATGTAAGAGCCGCATGACCGAAGACAGCCTGGTTTGTCTTCGATCAAGCAGATAAAAGGCACGCGCGCCGCAAGGCTCGCGTGCCTTTTCTTTTGAGCGTTTGCGTGCGAGGCTAGCGGGTTTGAGCACATCGTTTGGGAGAATGCCGTGACCACTGTGATCCGTTCGATCGACAACGGCTGGCGCCGCTGGATTGCCGAGAATCTGCTGCTCGACGCACCGCCGCCTGCGCTGCACGGTGCGCTGGTCGGACATGGTTTCGACCCCGCCGAAGCCGCGCGCGAAATCGAGGCGGCGCTCGCGAGTCCTTACTTTGAGGGTGCCGTGCGCTTGCGCAATCGTTTGCGCAAGCGTGAATGGATATTGTCGGTGTACGGCACGCTCAATCGTATGCGCGCCGGAAGCGGCGTGATCGAACGGCGCGAGCGTTTATCGCGTGACGAGTTCTTTGAGCAGTACTACTTTCAGAACCGGCCGGTCATCATCACCGGCGCTTTCGATTTCTGGCCGGCGCGCACGCAGTGGAGTTTCGACTACTTTCGCGAGCGGTGCGGCGATTGTGAAGTCGAGGTGCAGTTCGGCCGCGAGTCGGATGCGAATTATGAGATCAATCAGCCGAAGCTCAAGCGCATGATGCGCTTTGCCGATTATGTCGATCTCGTCGAGCGCAGCGGCCCGACTAACGATTTCTACATGACCGCCAATAACACTTCGCACAATCGCGCGTCCCTCGCGGCGTTATGGTCAGACGCGCCGACTATCCGCGAATATCTCGATGCCGAGTCGCCCGATACGGGTTTTTTCTGGATGGGGCCGGCAGGAACGAAGACGCCGTTTCACCATGATCTGACCAATAACTTCATGGCGCAGGTGATCGGCCGCAAACAGATCAAGCTGGTGCCCTTGTCCGATACGCCGCATATGGCGAACATGCTGCATTGTTATTCGGAGGTGGACGGCGGTGCGATCGACTACGAGCGTTTCCCGTCGATGCGCAATGCGCATTTGATGGAATGCACGCTCGAACCCGGCGAATTACTGTTTCTGCCGATCGGCTGGTGGCATTACGTGGAAGGACTCGATGCATCGGTGACGATGACGTTCACCAATTTTCTGCAGCGTAACGACTTCTCGCGCGACTACGTGACATATCACGAGCTGTGACAAAAAAACGGCGAGCCGGTTGACCCGGCTCGCCGCCCCCCTTCGACGCTTGTTTTTTCGCGTCTTTATTTGCTGTCGTTATTCGTATTCGTTACTTCTTGCTCGTCAGGCCGCCCAGACCGCCGAGCAAGCCACCGCCCGTGGTGCCGCCGGTCGAGGTCCCCGAACCGGTCAATGCGCCGGTGACAGTGCCCAGCAGACCGGTGATCGGCGCAAGCGGGTTGCTGGTACTGCCAGTGCCGCCCGAGCCCGCAGCCGACCCGAGCGCGCCTGTCAGCGACGACACTGCCGACGTCACCGGTGCCAGCGGGTTGCCGCTGCCACCGGTCCCGCCGCTCAATGCGCCCGTGACCGAGTTCAGCACACCGGTCAGCGGTGCAAGCGGGCTGCTGCCTGAGCTACCGCCGAGGCCACCGAGACTGCCAGTCACGGTGTTGAGGACGCTGGTCAGGGGGGCAAGCGGGCTGCTACCCGAGCTGCCGCCGAGGCCACCGAGACTGCCGGTCACCGTGCTAAGGACGCTGGTAATTGGCGCAAGCGGGCTGCCCGAACCGCTGCCGCCGGTCAGGCCGCCGCTCAAGGTGCCGGGCAACGCGGTGAGAATGCTGGTCAACGGCGCCAGCGGATTGCCCGTTGCGCCACCGCTGCCGCCCGGATTCAGGATGCCGGTGAGGCCGCCGAGCGGGTTGCTGCTGCTTGTGCCGCCCGCTGTCAGCAGGCCGCCGGCGGACGTGACCGTGTCGCCGAGCTTGGTCACGACATTGCCGAGGTTCTGGCCGATCGGGTTGTTGGTCGCGCTGCTGACCTGGCTGCCCGCGGTGTCGAGGCCGTGACCGATGGTCGACAGCAAACCGTTCAGCGGTGCGCCGAGTCCGGTCGTATCGCCGACGGTTTGGGTCGTTTGCGCGAGTGTGGCGGTGATCGGCGTGATCGCGGTGCTGACGGTTTGCGTCACTTGCTGGATCTGGCCGTTCGTCGGCTGCGAGCTCAGTTGCGTGCCAAGGCTGCTGACTGCAATGCCGAGCGTCGAGACCGTGCTGCCGAGCGGCGTGGTCAGCGGACTGAGCGGTGCGGTGGGACCGCTGCCGAGACTCGTCACGAGCTGACCGGCGCTGTTGACGGCCTGGCCTGCGTTATAAATCAGGCCGCCGCTGCTCGCCAGCGTCGTGCCGAGCGGATCGGTGGAATTGCCGAGCTGGCCGAGGCCGTTCGCCGCACCCGTGCCGACTGCGGTGACACCGGCGCCGAGATTCGAGACGACGTTGCCGAGCGCGGTCGTGGTGGCCGGGTTCGCGCCGGGGATCGGCGTGAGGCCGATCTGGCTGCCGATCGAGGAGACGGTTTGGCCGGCTGTGGTCAGCACGTTGCTGGTGTTCTGGACGACGACGCCGATCGGATTGGCGCTGGTCGGCGTTGGTGTCGGCGTTGGTGTCGGAGTGGGCGTCGGTGTCGGCGTCGGAGTGGGCGTCGGCGTCGGAGTGGGCGTCGGAGTGGGTGTCGGCGTCGGTGTCGGCGTGGGCGTCGGCGTCGGCGTCGGTGTCGGCGTCGGCGTCGGCGTCGGTGTCGGTGTCGGCGTCGGCGTCGGTGTCGGAGTCGGAGTAGGCGTCGGCGTCGGTGTCGGAGTAGGCGTCGGCGTCGGCGTTCCGCCTCCCGAGCCGCTTCCCGAACCAGAGCCCGAGCCGCTGCCGGAACCACTACCCGCCCCGGCCTTGGCGCTCGGGACGGTCAACGTGCTTCCGCATCCGGTCAGTAAGATCATCGACGTCACGCACATGGCGATCGCCGACAGTTTGAAATTGCGATTCATGGTCTGCTCCCCCGTAATTTGAAAATTGCTGGGAAGCTAACTGCAAGGCCTATGCCACTTGTGTTCGCATGCTCGATTCGATGAGTAAGGTCATACAAATCAAGAGGTTGGGAGAGGGTGCGTGACGCGATGAAGGTGTTGATGCCGCCGATGTGGCGGGGAACACATCAGCGTTCAGGCCGCGCGTAACGTAACGTAAGAGCGCGGGTTTTCATATGGCGTGACGCCCGCCGATGCAACAGCAGCGCGCGTCTGCGTCAGATCTTCAAACGCCGCAGCACCTTCGGACCCGCGATCGCGATCAGCGCCGAACACAGGGCCACCACGGACAATCCGATCGGCAAGCTGGTCGCCTGCGTCACTGCGCCGATGATCACGGGCCCGAGCAGCAGCCCGAAGTACGCCAGCCCGGCGACATGCGCGAGTCCTTCGGCCGCGTGAATGCCTTTGACGCTCGCAGCGGCCGCAAACAGCACGGGCATCATGTTCGCGAGGCCGAGACCCATCAGCGTGAAGCCGATGAGGGCGATGACCGGATTCGGCAGCAGCAGTGCGCCGACCATCCCCGCGCAGGCAAGCGACGCGCTCGCCATCACCAGTTGCGGTGCGCCGAAGCGGGCGCGCACGGCGTCGCCGGCGAAACGCGCCGCCGCCATTCCGCCCGAAAACGCCGCGTAGGCCGCGCTCGCGAGGGCCGGCGTGGACAGCACGACGTCGCGCATGTAGACGGTAGCCCAGTCGTACATCGCACCTTCGGCGATCAGCGCGACCAGCGCCATGGCACCGAGCGCCCACAAGGCCGGCGATCGCCAGCGGTTGGCGCGCGGCGTGGCGGCGTCGGGATGGTCGGCGTGGGGCACGTGCGGCAGTACGGAAGGGCAGGCCGCAATCAGCACCAGCGCGCTGATCGCCGCGGCCAGCGTGAGATGCACAGCCGGCGCCATGCCACGCGACAACAGGACGCCGCCCACCGCCGCGCCGACCATTCCGCCGACGCTGAACATGCCGTGCAGCGCTGACATGATCGGCTTGCCGAGCGTTTTCTCGACAGCGCTGGCTTCCGCGTTCATCGCGACGTCGAGCGTGGCCATGCCCGCACCGAAGACGGCCAGCACGATCAGCAACATCCAGTAAGCCGGCACGATCAGGATCAGCACCGCACATGCCGACATCACCAGACCGCCCGTCAGACAGGCCCGGCGCGTGCCGACCCGCGCAATCCAGGACGCATTCGCCGCCATTGCGCCGATCGAGCCACCGGCGAGAGCAAGCAGTGCGTAGGAGAGCATCGCCGCGTTCAAATGGAAGCGGTCGCGCACTGTCGGCACGTGCACGCCCCAAGACGCGTACATCATGCCGGCGATGAAGAACAGCGCCATCGTGGCGATACGGGCGCGCTGCCGCGCGGTGTCGGAGAGATCGCGATGAGCAGCGGGGAGAGTGACGAATTCGGCGGAGCGGTCGGACACGGAAATCTCGAGGAGGGAGAACGCGTGAGAAAGCGCGTTGAAAGCGAATTTCCGATTCTAACGAAGCGCGCTGTCTTATGCTTGGAGCAGATCGATCCAATGCCTGGCCATCGAGGAACGCGAACTTGAACATTCCCGCTCACGCACCGCTGCATCTGCTTCATATGGCCGCTATCGGTACGCTCGCAACTCACGCGCGTCAGCCGGAAGGCTTTCCTTATCCTTCGGTGCTGCCGTTCGCGCCGGATCCGCGGCATCGTCCGACGATCCTCGTGAGCCGGCTCGCCGAGCATACGCACAACCTGCACGCCGACCCGCGCGCCGGCTTTCTGGTCGTCGACGCACCGGACGGCGACGTGCTGAGCGGCCAGCGCGTCACCTTGCTCGGCACGTTCGAACCGGTCGACTCGACCCCCGAAGTCGTACAGCGCTATCTGCGCTATCACCCGGACGCCGAACGGTATCTGGTTCTCGGCGATTTCACGTTCTGGGCAATGAGGCTCGAGCGGCTGCGCTACATCGGCGGCTTCGGTGCGATGGGCTGGCTCGACGGCGCCGAACTCGATCCACTGCCGCCACTCGGCTTCGATGAAGAAAATGCGCTGATCGAACATTTCGCCGGTCATTCCCCGGGCGCCAGTGGACTTCAACTGCTCGGCGTCGATCGCTATGGCGCTGATCTGAAGCTGGACGGCGCGCGTACCCGTTTTGTCTTCGACGATGCGAAACGCAATACCGAAACCTTGCATGCGGCGCTCGAAGATTGCATCCAGCGCCACGCTAATTAAGTTTCGATTGCTGTTTCGGGAAAACACTCATGCCGCAATAACAAGGCAGAGCACGGGTCGTAATATGTTCCGACGTTTCATGTTAAAGCTTTCATGGCATGAAATGTTGGGACAATTTTTTTATCTTAAATTTCATTTTTTGATAATTAATCCAATAATGATCGATGTGCGACCATGCTTTTCAGCGGAATGCGAAAATTAGCTATTTGAAAGGGTCTGCGTAACATCGCGTCGGAGTGAAATTTTTTGAAACGAATTGAGATTAATTTTACGACGGCGCTTTTGTAGTCTTTCTATTTTGTGTTAATCTCGCCATCAAATTCCGAGGCATGATCACTTCAAAGGGCAAGCTGGCTTAAGACTGGCAGTCATTTATCCAAACCACAAGGGAACCTATGTCTTCCTACAAGGAACTACTCGCCCAGCGCGAGAAGCTCGAAAAGCAGATCGAAGAAGCAAAGTCGCGTGAATATGCAGAAGTGTTGAATGAGATCAAGCAGAAAATGGCCGATTACGGCATTTCGCTGACTGAACTCGGTGGTGGCCGTGGTGCCAAGGCTGCTAAGGCCGGTCGTCCGCGTGCAGGCGTCGCGCCGAAGTATCGTGATCCGGATAGCGGTAGCACGTGGTCGGGCCGCGGCAAGCCGCCGCGCTGGATCGCAGGTCTGGATCGCGAGAAATTTCTGATCCAGAAGTAATAGTTATACGGTCAATCAGTGGCGCATATAGCGCCTGCTGTTACCAGAAAAAAACCGCGTACCGTCAGGGCGCGGTTTTTTTATTGTCGCTGCAAATTGCCGTGACTCTTTGTCACACGCGTTCCATGAAACTGGAATGCGAATGCTTTTCGTTTAGATAAGCGTCTGATTTAAAAGGTTTTTTTGTGGTTTATCCAGTGCATATCAAGATGGGCCGGGTAGAATACAGGCATTGAACTCTTCACGTCGTTTCAGAGATGCCTTCCACCGCCGCCGTCCAGTCCGTCGAGAAACATCGCGTCGCGCGCAAAAGTACCTTTGTCAGTATTGCGCTCAATACGGTGCTGATGGCGCTGCAAATCGTCATCGGGGTGTTTGCCCATTCGCAGGCGCTGGTCGCCGACGGTATCCATTCGTTAGCCGATCTGATTTCCGATTTTGTCGTGCTAATCGCTAATCGGCACAGCGGCGCCAAGCCCGACGCGGATCACAATTACGGACATAGCCGCTATGAAACGGTTGCGTCATTGTTTTTGGGTGCGCTGCTGATTGTGGTCGGCGTCGGTATGTTGTGGCGTGCCGGCACGCGTCTCGCCGATTTGCAAAGCATCCCTGCCGTGCATATGAGCGCGCTCGCGGTGGCTGTGCTGGTGCTGATTTTCAAGGAAAGCCTGTTTCGCTACATGCTGCGCGAAGCGCAACGCGTGCGTTCAGCGATGTTGATTGCGAACGCATGGCACGCACGCTCGGACGCCGCTTCGTCATTGGTGGTCGCGATTGGCATTATCGGCAGCCTCGCAGGCGTGCGTCTGCTCGATCCGATCGCCGCGGCGATTGTCGGTTTCATGGTGGCGCGCATGGGCTGGATGTTCGGCTGGGACGCGCTGCAAGATCTTTCCGACCGCGCGCTCGACGAAGCCACCTCCACCGACATGCGTGCGCTATTGCTCGCAACGCCTGGCGTACGCGACGTGCATGAAATGCGCACCCGCAAGATGGGTGACTTCGCTCTCGTCGATGCGCACATTCTGGTCGACCCGCTGATCTCGGTATCGGAAGGGCACTACATCGCCGAATCGGCGCGCTTGCGCGTGCTGGCCGACAACCGCGTGCTCGACGCGCTGATCCATGTCGACCCGGAGAACGACGCAGTTGCGCGCCCGCCCGTCAATCTGCCGACCCGGGAGCGGGTCGTTGCCGTTGTCAACGCTGCGCTCGCCGCGGGTGGCGTGAAGGCCGCGGCGGTCAATATGCACTACTTGAGCACGGGGCTCGATGTCGAAGTGGTTTTGCCGACGCCGGGCTCGCGCACGGCCGAAAGTGATGAGCCGTGTCTTGCTCGTGTCGATCTTGACGCGCTCAGGCGCCGTCTCGGTGCCCGCAAGCTGGACGTGCTGCAGGGGGTGGACGTACTGCAGGCCGAAAGCGGCGTCTCGACGAAAGCAGGGCCCGGCGACACCATCGCCAGCGCCAAGGCTGAGCAACCGCATAGCGCCACGTGAGTGCGGTTACAGTCTCACAGCGGCAATTGCGTATCGAATTTGATCTCGCGCAGCACAACGCTCGTGCGCACTTGCGCGACGGCGGGAATCTTGAAGATGCGTTCGTGCAGAAAGCTGTCGTACGCCTTGATGTCCGGCGCGACGATCTTGAGGATGTAATCGGATTCGCCGGTCGTGCTGTAGCACTCGGTGACCTCCGGGCAGGTGGCAATTTCCCGCTCGAACTGTTCGACCCCGCCCTCGGTGTGGCGCGTGAGATGGATATGCGCAAGCGCGCAGACGTGCAGCCCCAGCTTTTCGCGATCCAGCAATGCCGTGTAGCGCTGGATCACCCCTGATTGCTCCATATCTTTGATACGGCGCCAGCACGGGGTGCTCGACAGGCCGACCTGGTCGGAAATTTCTTGCACGGACCGGCGTGCGTCGAGCTGCAGCAGGCGCAGGATTTTTTGAGAGAACGTATCGAGTGTCAACTGCGCCTCCGTTGGCGTCGCCCTATCAACGCATGGTAGAGGTCTCGAAAACGAAACGCAATGTAAAACGGCTTCGGCGAGGGAGATTACCTAATTTGCCGGTTCCTCAGCGG
The DNA here is from genome assembly GCF_030511745.1 of Paraburkholderia sp. SECH4. Taxonomy (NCBI): domain Bacteria; kingdom Pseudomonadati; phylum Pseudomonadota; class Betaproteobacteria; order Burkholderiales; family Burkholderiaceae; genus Paraburkholderia; species Paraburkholderia sp. SECH4. The sequence continues at coordinate 38,238 of NZ_JALOCP010000044.1, read as the reverse complement.
CGTTTTGTCCTGAGCCGTCCCCATCTTTAGCGGCCACCAGCGTGGCTGCCTGGACCGCGCGCAGATCCTTGAGCATGTTGCAGAAAAGCGCGCCCTGTTCAATCGCGTCATCCAGCGCGACATGCGTGTGCGGATGTTCGTCGAACCAGTGCTTCGGGAAGCGCGGCTTGATGTTCTTGCGGTACGGCAGGCCAGTCAGTGCGAAGGCCAGTGTCTTGATGTCGAGCGCCGACCACGAAAACGGACAGCGGCCGACAAACCGCATCATGTACCAGAACATATAGGTGAAGTCGAAACCGGCCGGCATCGCCACGAACACCGGCTTGCCCGGCAGCGCCTCCACCCATTCGACATAGGCCGTCAGTGCGGCCTGCGGATCCTGCAAATCCTTGCGGCAGGCTTCCCACGCTTCCGGCTGCGTCTTCCACCATGCTTCCTGCACCGGATGCGGCTTAGCACCGTCTAGCAATTCGAGATTCGCGGAGAAGGTGGCGATCAACTGCTTGTCTTCCGTGTATGCGGCGGAGGCGAAACTGAGCATCGAATGCGGGCCGGGAATTGGGCCGTCCGCTTCGACATCGGTGCTCACGTAGATTTCGCTGCTCATGCTTTGACTCCGTCGGCGACATACGGATTGGTGCGGCGCTCAGCGCCGAACGTCGAGGTGGGACCATGGCCCGGAACGAAGGTGACGTCGTCGCCGAGCGGCCAGAGTTTTTCGCGGATCGCGCGGACCAGGTCGGCGTGATTGCCGCGCGGAAAATCCGTGCGGCCGATCGATCCGGCGAACAGCACGTCACCCACCAGCGCGAGCCGATGTGCGCGGCTGAAGAACACCACGTGGCCTGGCGTGTGGCCCGGACAATGATAGACCTCGAGGGTTTCGTCGCCGAATTGCACGGTCTCGCCGTCTTGCAGCCAGCGATCCGGCTCGAACGCTTCGGCAGCAGGAAAGCCGAAGCGCGTGCTTTGATCCGGCAGCTTGTCGAGCCAGAAACTTTCGTCGGGATGCGGCCCTTCGATCGGCACGCCGTAGTGTGTGGCGAGCGTCTTCGCGCCGGCACAGTGATCGATGTGGCCATGCGTGAGGAATACTTTTTCGACCGTCACATTCTGGCGTGCGATTTCACCCTGGATGACATCCAGGTCGCCGCCCGGATCGACGACGGCCGCGCGTCCGGTTGCCTCGCAAACGAGCAGCGAGCTGTTCTGCTGGAACGGCGTAACGGGGATCAAGGTGACTTTCATGGATGACGGCGCCGCTGGAAAAACGTTGATTGTACCGGCGTCTCGTCGACGCTCGTCGAGGGCGCTGAGGCCCCGCTGCAGCGGGCTTTGAGCTGCCCATTTTTGCAGCAAGAGTGAAAATTCATCAAGGTTTTCAGTCGCTTGCCATCCCAAAATTTTCTTTTGGGTATAATGGCCTCCATGCACAAGGAATTGTGCATGCCACACGGCGATGCGTCCCCATCAAAAATGGGCACGCGGATTGCCACTCAAGTATGGGCTGTCGCAGTTTTGGGCGGCCATCAGGTATCGATGCATTCGATGCACACGTCTTACCCAGCCAGGCGCCGCGCGCCTGCAACGGACTTAAATTCCGTGACGCTGGGTGGGGCCTACGCCGCTGTTCCTGCGCGCTGAGTTCCGCGTGCAAGAACGTGTTTGCCACGTTCGATGGCGGCATGTGGGGTCTGGTCAGGCTGCCGGGGACAGGTTGCGCCAGACGTGAAAATTAACCGTGCGGTAGCGGCTGGGTAAGCCGCATCCGGGCTTTGACGTACTGCGCTTTTCTGCGCGGCGCGTTGTCGTCCATTGCCGCCGGAGTCGCAGGCAACACGCTCAACTTTTCGCGTGATGCGGCTCGACAATTTGATTGCACGTCTTATGAAAACTCGGTTATCCCGTGGTCTGGGGACTCTTTTTGCCTTTTTTGTGCTGGCCGGTTGCGCCACGCCTCCGGGCGCGAGCAACACGTCGGAAAGCGGCGTACCGCTGAGCACGAAGAATGCGCAGGGAGGTTCCTTCGGCCCGCAAGCTTTCGGTAGCGCGCCGGCATCCGACGCAGCCGCCAAAGGCTCGTCGCTGGCCGATGCCAAGCCGCTGACTGACGGCGGTTCGGGCATTTCGGACTTTCAGCAGACCGGTCGCGCCTCGTGGTACGGCCGCGGCTTCCATGGCCGCCGCACGGCCAACGGCGAACGTTTCGACATGCACGCGCTGACCGCGGCACATCGCACGTTGCCGCTCGGCTCGTATGTTCGCGTGACCAATCCGGCTACGTCGCGCTCGGTTGTCGTGCGCATCAACGACCGTGGCCCATATGCGCGTGGCCGGATCATTGACCTGTCGATGGCCGCCGCCGCCGCGCTCGACATGCGTCATGCCGGTACGGCGCGAGTCAAGATCGAAGGGTTGACGAGTCAGGAAGCACGCGCTGAACTGAATGAAACGCTGGCGTCGAACTCAGGTTCGAGCGCAGAGAAATAATGCAGGGGCCGCGGGCGCGCCTCTGACGCGCTCGTGACGCCGGGCAACATGGCGCTAACTCGCGCCGTTGTTCGCCGAAAGACAAAGGGCCGCTTCGCGCGGCCCTTTGTCTTTGCTCATCAACCGTGGCTGCACGCAGCCGCTCATTCCTTGCGGTCCTGGCTCGCGCTGCGAGCCTGATCCGCTGGCGCACATCCCTTCCCGTCCGCTTTATTCCTCGTCTTTCTTAAGCGCCAAAGCGCGCGTGTAGAGCGCGTTGCGCGATGCACCGGTGAGGGTTGCCGCAACTTTTGCCGCGCTGCTCACCGTCAACTCTTCCAGCAGGATGCCCAGTAACGCGTCGTGATCGTGTTCGCCAGCGGCTTCCGGCTGCGCACCTTCCACCACCAGGACGAACTCACCGCGTTGCCGGTTCGGATCGGCCGCGAGCCACGTTGGCCCTTCGGCCAGGGTGCCGCGGTGCAGCGCTTCATGTAACTTCGTCAATTCCCGTGCGATCAGCAGCTTGCGCTCGCCGCCGAATGCGTCGGCCAACGCCTGCACCGTTTCGACGATCCGGTGCGGCGCTTCGTAGAACACCATCGCGTGCGGATGGTTCGCGAGCGCTTGCAGTGCCGCGGCGCGTGCTTTTGCCTTCGGCGGCAGGAAGCCGAGGAACGAGAACGTCGCGACCCAGTCGCCGGCCGCGCTTAATGCGGTGGCGAGCGCGCTTGCGCCGGGCAGCGGAATGACCGGGAAACCGGCTTCGCGCACCGCGTCGACGAGTTTTGCGCCGGGGTCCGAGATGCCGGGCGTGCCCGCATCGGATACGTAGGCCACGCGTTCGCCCGCTTGCAAGTGTTCGATCAGGCGCAGCGCCGCGGCCCGCTCGTTGTGCTGATGAACCGCGACGAGCGGCTTCGAGATGCCGTAGCGCGCGAGCAATTGGCCGGTGTTGCGGGTGTCTTCGGCGGCGATGCGGTCCACCAGTCCGAGCACATGCAACGCGCGCAGCGTGACGTCGGCGATGTTGCCGATCGGCGTGGCCACCACATACAGCGCGGCGGCAGGGTACTGCTGCCCCTGCGCGAGTTCGGAGAGAGGAGTCATGAGACAGAAGACGCAGACAGACAGAACGAGGCCGCCATTGTGCCACGCAGCGGCGCGTGAACCGGGTGGTGGGCAGGTGAGTGCGCGGGCCGACGGCCACAACTTTTCGAGACCAACCGGGTCCAAACTCGTCGGCGCGGCTTTCGAGGCGCGTGCGATGGAGTTTTTGCAGCGGCAGCGTTTGCGTTTCGTCGCGCGCAACGTGCTGTGCCGGGGCGGTGAGATCGATCTGGTGATGCGCGACCGTGACGGTGCGCTGGTGTTCGTCGAAGTTCGCGCGCGTGCGCAGCAGCATTATGGCGGCGCGGCGGCGAGCATCGGCTGGCAAAAGAAGCAGCGGATCGTGCGTGCCGCGCGGCATTACCTGGCAACCCGCAGCAGGCGTTCGCACGATGAGCCCGCATGCCGTTTCGACGTGATTGCGTTCGAAGCGGGTCGGCTCGTGTGGCTGCGCGATGCGTTTCGCGCTGACGAAGTCTGATGCAGTGCGGGGAGAACGCGCGTGAGTGCGATAAACTTGCGCTCGCGTGCGGGCCTCGTGAACCACACCGGCGTATAGAAAGCAGCGACGAGGTAGCGCATTTCGCGATGTTTTTGCGCATCCGCACTGTGTTGCCGGCATGGTTCATCAGAGCGGCACGACTTCGCAATACGACTTCACAACACGGCCGCGCATTGCGGTCCATTCGCGGTAGAAAATAGAGACTCGATGTCAGTCGAACGCATTCAACAACACTTCCGCGACAGTGCGGCAGTCAAACTCGAAGCCCTCGAAACCCTGTCGATGCCGATCGCCGCTGCGATCGACACGATGTTCGCTGCGCTTGCCAACGGCAGCCGCATTCTGGCGTGCGGCAACGGCGGCTCGGCGGCCGACGCGCAACATTTCGCCGCCGAACTGATCGGCCGCTTCGAGCGTGAGCGCCCGGGCTTGCCGGCAATTGCGCTGACCACCGACACGTCCGTGCTCACTGCCATCGCCAACGATTACTCATTCGAGCAGATTTTTTCGAAGCAGGTGTGGGCGCTTGGCCAGCCAGGCGATGTGTTGCTGGCGATCACCACGTCCGGCAATTCCGCCAATGTGCTGGCCGCGATCGAGGCCGCGCACGAACGCGAAATGATCGTGGTCGCGCTGACCGGTAAAGGCGGCGGCCGTATGCAGGAAGTACTGGGCGATACCGATATTCACATTTGTGTGCCGTCCGATCGCACCGCGCGTATTCAGGAAGTGCATTTGCTGACCATCCATTGTCTGTGCGACGGCATCGATGCCATGTTGCTGGGCGAAGACTGAGATTGATTCCGAAGGAGAGCTAGTTGATGAGCGTATTCCGCGTCAAGAAGACACTGGTGAGAACCGTGCTGGTGGTCGGGTTCGCCGCGGGACTGTCCGCGACGTTGCAGGGTTGCTTTCTCGCCGTTGCCGGCGCGGCGGGCGGCGGCGCGCTGGTGGCGACCGACCGGCGCACGCTCGGCGCGCAGACCGAGGATCGCGAGTTGCAGGTGAAGGCGATGTCGCAGATCAGCCAGAACTTGCCTGACAACGCGCACGTCAATGTGACGGTGTTCAACCGCCGCGTGCTGCTGACCGGCGAAGTGGCGGGTGACGTCTCGAAGCAACGCGCGGAGAGCATCGTGCGTGGCTTGAACAACGTCAACACGATCGTCAACGAACTGGCGATCATGCCGGCCAGCTCGTTCTCGTCGCGCACCAATGATACGTACCTGGAAACGCGTGTGAAGACCGCGCTGATCGCCGAGAAGAACATTTCGGCGAACAACTTCAAGGTCGTGGCCGAGCGCGGCTCGCTGTATCTGATGGGGCTTGTCACGATGGACGAAGGCAATCGCGGCGCCGACGTCGCGAGCCGCGTGCCGGGTGTCACGCAGGTCGTGAAGGTGTTCCAGTACATTCAGCCGCAGGAAGCGGCGGCTGCTGCCGCTGCGGCGGCGACCGCACCGGTTGCCGCTTCGCAGCCGGACGCGAGTGCGCCGACTGTCGGTGCGATCCCCGATTCATCGGTGAGTTCGCGTCCGCTCGATCAGCAGGCGCCGGCGCCGGTCAGCAATTCGAACGCGGTGCATCCGGGTAATCCGAAGGCGACGACGCCATGAAGCGGGGCGTTGCTTTCGTTGTCGCGATGTTGACGGCTAGCGCGTTGGCCGGTGCTTTTGCCTCTTCAGCGCGTGCGGCCGATGCACCGCGTGGTCAGATCGTTGCTAACTCGAATGCCTGCATGGGATGTCACGCGGTAGACCGAAAACTGGTCGGTCCGTCGTTCCAGCAGATCGCTACGAAGTACAAGGGCGATGCGCAAGCGCCGGCAAAATTGTCGCGCAAGGTGAAGGACGGCGGCTCCGGTGTATGGGGGATGATTCCGATGCCGGCGCATCAATCGATGAGCGATGCGGACATCCGCACGGTAGTGGATTGGGTGCTGGCTGGGGCGCCGTCGAAGTGATGTTTTGCCGCCCGTTTTGCCTCCGGGTTTTACCGCCGCGGGGGCTTGGCAAAACGCAAAATGCCTGTGCTAGAATTGTTTGCACGTTGGGGGGGTAGCTCAGCTGGGAGAGCGTCGCGTTCGCAATGCGAAGGTCGGGAGTTCGATCCTCCTCCTCTCCACCAAATTCAAGTCTGGTTAAGTCCAGCGAAGGCCGGAAAGTCCTTATCCCATAAGGCTTCCGGCCTTTTTTACGTCCACGGTTGTCCAGCTACGTCTAGTGGAATCTTGATGCTCTTCGGGGCAGGATAAGGGGCATCGGCCTCTGCTTCCAACTCAGGATGCCCCCAATGCCCCTCACGGACGTCGCCATCAGGAACGCCAGGCCAACCGGAAAAACCCACCGCCTGTGGGACGCCGGCGGCCTGTATCTCGAGGTTACCGCCGGCGGGTCGAAGCTGTGGCGGTGGAAGTACCGTTTCGACGGAAAAGAAAAGAGGCTCTCGTTTGGTCGGTATCCCGACGTCAGCCTGAAGGATGCACGGGCCAAGCGCGACGACGCGCGCAAGCTGCTGGCCGACGACATCGACCCGAGCGAGCACAAGAAAGCGGTCAAGGCGGCGAGGCTCGAAAGCGCGGCCAACAATTTTGAGGCGGTCGCCCGGGAGTGGTTCGAACGGATGATGTCCGACAAGGCGAAATCGCACAAAGACAAAGTCATTGCGCGGCTCGAGAACGATGTATTCCCGTGGCTGGGCAAGCGGCCCATATCTGAAATCAGCGCGCCCGAGATACTCGCCTGCCTAAGACGAATCGAGGAACGCGGTGCGCGTGATACGGCGCATCGGGCGCTGCAGAACTGCTCGGCAGTGTTCCGGTTCGCGGTGGCTATCGGCAAAGCACACGGCAATCCCGCTGACCATCTGAGGGGGGCGCTGCCGCCAGCCCGACCGGGCCATTTTGCAGCGGTAACGGAACCCGAGAATATTGGCCCGCTGCTGCGCAAGATGTACGAGGTGAACGCCACCTTTCCTGTCAGGTGTGCGCTCAGGCTTGCCCCATATCTGTTTTGTCGGCCTATCGAGTTGCGCTCGATGCGATGGAGTGAGGTCCATCTCGACGCAGCCGAGTGGCGCTATATCGTCGGCAAGACCCAAACAGCCCATATCGTCCCGCTGGCATCACAGGCAGTCGCCATCCTGCGTGAGTTGCAGCCTTTGACCGGGAGTTGGACATATGTCTTTCCCGGCAGGGACGACAAGGCTCAGCCCATGTCAGGCAATACAGTGAATGTCGCGTTAAGACGGGCAGGCATTAGTACCCGAGACGAGCAGACTGGCCACGGTTTCAGGGCAATGGCTCGCACGATACTGCACGAAAGACTTGGCATTAAGCCGGAAGTCATCGAACACCAGTTGGCGCATAGCGTCCCCGACCAATTGGGCACAGCTTATAACCGAACGAGATTTCTCGATGACCGCAGGAAAATGATGCAGGAATGGGCGGACTATTTAGACATCCTGCGTGAAAACTAAAAAAGGGTGTTCCAGACGCTTCAAAAAAGCGCTTGACGGGTTTCTGGCCGGTCGATAATACTTGCTTCGTCGTCACTGGACGACAGGTTGCTGGCAAGCCCTGCTCCAGCAGCTTCCAGGAAAAAATTGAGGCAGTACTTCCACGATTAATGTGTGGATTGAGGACATATCTCCAGGGGTTTTATTTGCGGAGATAGTCGAATGCAACACTTGCACGACTCCATTGTGCGCCATTCTAATGTAGTGGCGCTTTTCCCTGCTCAACGCCCGGTTGCGGTTGAGCGCAATGCTCACAGTCCGCTCACGGACCTTGCCATCAAAAACGCGAAGCCGCGTAACAAGGTTTATCGCGTTTATGATTCCAGGGGCTTGTATCTCGAAGTTACTCCCGGCGGGTCGAAACTTTGGCGACTCAAGTATCGGTTCGACGGGAAAGAGAAAAGAGTCTCGTTAGGCCAATACCCGACAACCGCGTTGGAGAAGGCGCGCAAAAGGCGAGACGCTGCGCGCGAACTGCTGGACGACGGTATTGACCCGAGTGCGCATAGAAAAGCCACCAAGGCCGCGAGACTTGAGAGCGTCGCTAGTACCTTTGAAGCCGTCGCGCGCGATTGGTTTGAGCGGATGATGTCCACTAGGGCGAAATCGCACCGGGAGAAAGTTTTCGCCCGCCTCCAGAACGACATTTTCCCGTGGCTGGGTAAGCGGCCCATCGCGGAAATCACCGCACCTGAGGTGCTGGCCTGTCTTCAACGCATACAGGGCCGCGGGGCCAAAGATACCGCGCACCGCGCAAAGCAGAATTGCTCGCAGGTGTTCAACTACGCAGTCGCCTGCGGTCGGGCGCAAAACAACCCTACCGTGTACCTGAGCGGAGCGTTGGCACCTGCCAGGCCCGGGCACTTCGCTGCCATTACCAATCCGGCAGAGGTGGGACCGTTGCTCCGCGCGATGGATGAGGTCAGTGCGACCTTCCCTGTCAAATGCGCCCTGAGAATCAGCCCCTACGTCTTTTGTCGTCCCGGCGAACTGCGCATGATGCGCTGGGATGACATCGACCTGGAGAAGGGGGAGTGGAATTACATTCCTGAAAAGAGGGGCGAGAATTTTGACACTTCGGTCCCGCCTGTTCTTCATCTGGTTCCGCTGGCAACCCAAGTGGTCGTAATCCTGCGTGAGTTGCAGCTGCTCACCCGGCGACATGGGTACGTCTTCCCTGGCGTGGCTGATAAGAAAAAGCCGATGTCTAACGCCACGGTGAACGCCGCGTTGCGTCGCGCGGGATATAGCACCCGTGAGCAACATACTGGGCACGGTTTCCGGGCCATGGCTCGGACCATCCTGCACGAAGGTCTGGGTTTCACACCTGAAGTGATTGAGCATCAGTTGGCTCACCGTGTTCCTGACCCGCTGGGGGGCGCATATAACCGCACGAGATTTCTCGCCGATAGGCGACGAATGATGCAGCAATGGGCGGACTATCTGGACCGCCTGCGTGAAGGTGCCGAAGACGAGGCGTTAGTCGATGTAGAAACCGCTTGACGGTGCGCCTGGTGGTGGACGATGACTTCTTCTGCCGCTAATAGATGACAGCCGCCGGCAAGCCCGACTCCGGCGGCGTATAGGAAAAATTCGAGCAGTATTTCTACGGTTTATTCGTAGAGCCAGGAAATATCTCCAGGGCAATATTTTTGGGGATGGTCACATGCAAACACAGCATGACTTTCTTTTGCGCCTTCCGGAAGTGCTGGCGCTTGTTCCTGTTTCCCGTGCCACCTGGTATGCGGGAGTGAAAAAAGGCCGCTATCCGGAGCCGGTTTCTCTCGGTCCTCGCTGCGTTGCCTGGAAGGCAAGTGATATTCAGCGGATTGTCAGTCACGGTGTGCCGGATGTGTCTCCGTCTGAATAGCGTATCCGTGAATTTCGTGCGCCTGCTCGAGGGCGAGAGTTCGAGCGGGCGCGTTCCTACCTTACGAACGCGTGTTGCTACGTCTCTCATTCTAAGTAGAGGTCAAGCAACCGCGCGCAAGAACTCGCCCGGTACGATTTCGGGCCGGGCGCTGTCGAGTCGACGCAATGACACTTGGGAGGCAGGCGGGATACGGGCATGCTTGCCCGACACGGTCCAGTTTCCGGCAGGCACGGCAGCGCAGGTGCTGGTGTGAGGAGATGCGTGACGATTGCGACGGGGTCGTCCGGAGCCGTTTGGGTTTGGACCGCGGAACCTCGCGGCTGGCGTCCCGGGCTTAAGGATTGCGAGGGGCGTGCCGATAAAGGAACAGATGAAATGTAATTGTCCGTACCACTCCAACCGCAGGAACCTTTGACGTCATGCCTGAATTGACCCAAGAACACCGCCGTGCCATCTGCTTTCGTGAAGCCGGACGCGCCATCATCCATGCCCTTGGGGGCGCGCATGTCTATCGCGTGGCTGTTGCCCCGACCGGCAGCAGCGCGTGGCGCTATCAACCCCGGAAAGGTCGTGAGAAGGTTGACCTGCTCGGTATCTGCGAAGCGTCGGACGAGCCGTCCGTGACCATGCATGTCCAGTGGGATGAAGAGACGGAGCAGTTCGTAAGTAACCGCGAAGGATTCGAGCGGCTCGTGGAGCAGGCGCGCAGCGTCGTGCTGAAGGGGCAACAGCCAAAATCCCCGAGTGAAAACCTGGAGATATGGCGCCGCCTGGTCCGGGCGCACGTGTGCAGCCGACTGGCTGGCCCGGTTGCAGGAACTGTCTACGCGCAGCGCGCGTTTGAAATGGAGGCGGCCCAAGCCGACGCCGAGTTCGAGCACGACCTGGCAGTGGCCGATGGGATATCGCAGCTGTTACCGCCGGGAGCGCTCGAGCATCTCGTGCGGGTGACGGATGAGACCTTGCGCACGCCGTCCGTCTGGGCGCGGGTGACGGCACTCGCGGAGGAGCTGGAACGCGTGGGCGATATGGCTGACCAGCTTGACGACTATCTGCCTGAACCGCTGGCGGGCTGGCCGGCTGGCATCGCCGAGGTACCGGGTGGGGTCCAGGTGACCGGAGAAGCCTAAGGTGTGCATCCCGCCGTGTCCCAGCGGGATGATGTCTGGCTGCTGGTCCTGGCAGCAGCCGCTGCGGCGTAGTCAGAATGGCGCAGGCTTCAGTTCAATTGGCTCGCGGTCGAGCGTCGAGGTTGTCGCAGGGGGCGTGCGTCGTGTGCCCGCCGGTAGCACTCACGTGACATCTCCAGCGAGCGTCACCTCAGCGTTTTTCACTACCGTGCTTCAGCCAGAATGGAGCGGCAGCCGACCGTGCGGTCGACAGACGGAGAGAGGCTCGGAAGGCGGATGCTTTTCTGCGTGAGGGTCCAACGTGGGTGGGCGTTGTCCTTCAATCACCGGGAGCTGGATGGTATCGCCACATCCACATGGACACATGAGGGCCGCGAGCCAAAATTGCCCACATTCCCCGACCGCGTACAACTTATGGGCCTGGACCTCATTGGGCAGGTCGTCAACGGCGACGACTGTGTATCGGCCGAACCGGGCTCAGCCTCACCACCCGGGAATTCAAACCCACGGAAGATGCTCAGGGCTGAGCCATCTTGGGCTATCGACCACGTCGGTGGCCTTTCCTGTGATGTTGAAACGTTAGGCGGATATACTGTCGAAGGGCCAGTTTTACCGATGGTTGTCAGTTATCAATAAAAGACAGGACTTGCTGGCAATCGAAATACAAACTCCGATTTGAGAGACGGGGAATAAAAGTGGATGCAGGGTGGTGGACTAAGGCCGAACAGCTAGACCCGCAACAAGCACATATCGTGAACAAGGTTGGCGTTGACGATTCCTTTCTTGTGACCGGGGGACCGGGTTCAGGCAAGACGAATATCCTACTGCTGCGGGCGCAGTACCTCTTTCTAAAGAGATTCAAGAACGTCGTCGTATTGACGGTTGGGCGTTCCCTTACTGAATTCATTAGGACAGGGGTGGCGGTCAAACAAGTGCTAGAAATTGACCACATCGCGACTCACCGCCAATGGTCGTTGGACCTTATCCGTCAATACAGACCATCGCGTGCTTCCGAAGCAATGCAGGGGGATTTCGGCGAGAGTAGCGCTCGTTGCGCCGAGATTTTGTCAGAATTCGTTGACGAACTCGGGCCCGAGCGCTACCAAGCAATACTTGTCGACGAAGTGCAGGACCTGAGTGCGCAGGAGCTGGAGTTTATGCGGCGAATCACGCCGAGGTTGATTCTGGCCGGCGACGGGAAGCAGCAACTTCAGGCGGGCAGGGGTATAGCGTCGGCGAAGGCACTGGGACTGAATACGTTTCAGCTTCCATATCACTATCGAATCGGCCATGCCATCTGTAAGGTGGCAGACTGCATCTCGCCTCCTGCTGACCCGGCCGACAGCTTGCTATCAAGATGTAAATACGATGAGGGTGCCAAGCCGTCGTCGGCCAAGCTGATTCCTTGTGCTTCGGTCGATGAGCAACTTGACAGGCTCGTCATCGCTATCAAACGGCAATTGAGGGCCTATCCAGACGAGTTGCTCGGTGTGCTCGTTCCGGCCAACGCTGATATCCAGAGGGTAAAGGAGAGGCTGACGACCACGGAGTTTTCTGACGTCGTTAGTTACCATGAGCCGGGGCGCGAAGGCGACCGCTCCTTCAACGTCAACCAAAGGGTATGTGTCATTACGGTGAACTCGGCCAAGGGGCTGGAATTTCGCGCGGTGCACCTAATGTTTGTCGAAAAGCTTCGGAGTGCGCGTCCCGAGAAGCTGTTCACTGCTGTAACTCGGGCTAAGACCAGCTTGACGGCCTATTCGACGGGTTCGGTGCCTCCGCTTCTAGATGCAGCATTCGCAGAACCCGCTGAACCCACCTTGGACGACCTTTTTTAAAATCTGCTCATGACCTCAAGCTCAATCGTATGGTTTTCTGTCGACAGAGGGAATGTAGCCACGGCTCTCCTCGGCACCCAGGACGCATCGTCCAATGTCCTTGCGCCTGCAAATCAGATATCCGAGCCGATTGTTAGCGGTGGTATCGTATTGGGATTCAGCAACGGGGCAGGGAACTCGCTGGCGCCAGCTGTCGCGATAGTCGACAAACAACGCGCTGAAGACCTTTTTGCGTGGCTTGCGACGTACTCCCCCGATATCTTTCCTCTAAGCCAATACGTCCGAGTTTTGGACACCGATGAGTGGCTGCAAATGGGGAACGTCCCGGCTTGCACGCGACTTGAGGCCGACCCAATTTGGCCATCGCTCATCCTTGGCGAGCTACTCGCCCAAGCTGCTACCCCGGACCTGCGGCTAACCTCGCTTCCCTTGTCGCGCGTGCCATTGTGCCGAAGCTACACACAAGCCCGTGCCTCTGCCTTGTACCGTAGCAACCCGGTCGCTCTTGTGTTGGCTGCCGATAGGATGGAGTTGCTTGAGAAGGCGGAACGGCAATGGCGCAACGTTAACACCGGCGTTCTCAGGGAAACCTGGGCACTTGCGGAAGATGCGTTCGCCTTAGACGCGTTCACACGCGATTTGGTGGGTGTGTTGTCTTGGACATTCGAGCGTCAGCGCGATTCAAGGGGCGCAATGCCACAGCTCCCTGAAGAACTGCGTGCGGTATCTCTTGACCTGCGTAAGCTCGCGAGCGGTCCGCTCGAATATCGCGTTGAGGAATTCGAGCGAGTGGTGTCTCTCCTAATCCCTCAGACTGGAGCGAAAGCAGAACAGTTACAGGTGAGACTTCCGGCCATATTCGCTGCGCTAGCTTTGTGGGTCGGTTCCGGGACGAGTCATATCAGCTTACTGGCTGAAGTATCGTCGAGTATGCCTGCCACGTTCGCTTGGTTCGGCGCGTTCGCAGGCGTTTTGGGACCGGGTTCTTGGCACCCGGAATGGGCTCGAACCACGGCGGCAATAGCCAAAATGCTGCGGGGTGGCTTTGACATAGTGTCCACTTCTGCTGCTGACCTTTCGTGGACCGAGTTTGCTTGGTTAGAGTCCGTCGGACAATTTGAACTGTTGTCCCGTATGCCGCGTGCGTCCGCAAAAGTTCTCTCCGTCGATGTGCTGCCGGGCGCTTCCGCGCCTTTTAGGCTGTCCGCCGACGAGGGTCATGGAAGCGCGAGTGCGGAAGTTGCTAAAAATGAGCGTTCGGCAGAAAACCGAATAAATCGCTCAATGTCCGGGCCTAGTGCACCGGTGGTATCTGAGACCTCAAAAGCTCAGAGGGACCCCGTTTCGGAAGTGACATTCTCGAACAAGCAGTTTGAAGAGATAACGGCAGCGGCGCGGACGCTCTCGAACTTGTTTGACGAAATAAAGCGTGCACACCCAATACTGGCCGAGGAGCGATTCGAACTCAAACCGCCTCCGGTAAGCGCGAAGAGAACAACTTCGACAACTCGGAAGGCGGTAAAAAAGTCTGCGACACGGAAGTGATTTCGGGGACTACGACGTTTTCAAACGTGTCAACACGGCAGTCCATGTTGACTTCGTCAAATTAAATCGGTGCCTGTATCGTGTCCAGTCTGTTTGACCTGAATGAACCAATCGGCCTTTGGGAGCTACCGCTATCTCCGGCCGGTTATGAGACCGCCTGCTACAAGGCGCTATCGGACGAAGAAACATTAGTATTTCTGGACACGAACGTGCTGTCTGCGGCTTTCCGTCTTCACCAGGAAGCGCGAGAAGGACTGTTCAAGCTGTTGCGCATCCCGTTAGCGTCAAAGCGACTCGTCGTACCGGCGTGGGTTGCGAACGAATATGTGCATAACGCGTTTAAAGCCTCGAAGAACGGTCACGGATTTCGCGAAGCCGATTTGGAACGCCTTCGCTCCTCGCTTCCGGCAACCAAACAGCTCTCGGCAATTCTCCATCAGGTTGCGTCCGACCGTGACATGGAAAAAATCGCGAAGCGGTTAAAGGTGACCCCAGCTGAAGCGAGCCGAGAATTGAACGCACGTGTCGAACAGCTCGCGTACGCGTTGGGCGACGCCGGTGGGGATTTGGCTATCGATGCCGTCCATCGCGAGTTACTGACAGAACTGCGCGCAGCATTCATTTCCAATGACTTGGGGCAGATTGCACGTATGCTTTGCGAGCAGGCTGTTTATCGCCGTTCCAGTCGTATTCCTCCTGGGCTCACTGATGTTGCGAAGGGAATCGCCGCAGACGGGGAAGAGGCAGCCGGCAACGCCGAGGGCGACTTAGCAGTGTGGCTTGAGATGTTGCAACTATCGGCGGAGCGCGCATCCGGACGGGAGTCCGCTACGGAGCAATCAAAGCAGAGCCAAGTTTTGTTTATCACCCAAGAAAAGAAAGAAGACTTTTTATATCGCCCAAGACGACGGCTGGCGAGTGCAGAAAAGAAGGTCGAGACAGAAGACAACGCGGATATTCGCCTGATTGACCCGCGACTAGCTTCTGAATTTGAGTTCAGGGTCGGTCATAGGCGGATAGCGTTTGCAAATCTTGAGTCGATTGCTGCTGGTGCGCTCACCGCAATTATGGAACGAGAGTTCCAGGACTCGGTCGGGATGTTTATCTCCGCCATGCGGAAGCAGAAACGTGTCGCTGACACGAAAGTAGCGACAGTGGAAGGACAACTCGGTGAAGGCAGTGCCGAGATAGCGGAAGAGCAGGCGATTGATTACGAACCTGAACTTGCGATGACAGCACAAGAAGCTTCTGAGGCCGGCGCAACCTTAGCAGGCGACCACGCGGACCGCGAGCAAGACGCAGGCGCGCATGCGGCCGACGCCGAGGAAGGATTGCTTGTTTCAGATGAGGTGATGGTAGAGAGGACAAGGCTGGGGTCGATGCCTCAGGTTGCAGCCTATGTACAGTTGATTGGCAATCTCCTTTCGGAAAACCGAAAGATGGAAGACTTGGCAATCAGGCGGTTTCAGCTCGTCGGTGTACCTCCGACGACAGATACCGCGTTCGCCGTGGGCCGAGCAATGTTTGCGGCTATGCAACGGGGCGCGGCTAAAGCTGCCATTCTCTTCAGCGGCCCACGCTCGCTCGAATTGCAGGCGCCCCTACCCGAACAGGGGTTTATTGCTGGGGGACTATTTGAGGCGTTTTTCAAATCGAGGGGCAATCTTCGCGAGACTGTGCTCGGGGAAGGCCTACCGATGCTGCTTGACCGGGTCACTCAACCGGGGTGGGAGCCAGCGCGAGATTTTATAAAAGGGCAACTCGAATCGTATGAAACCAGATTTTTCTGGATTCCGGGCGTTGAACAGCACACGCTTCGTGTGCGCGTCGTCTATGGCGTCGAAAACGATTCTGCGGTAATCCGCGAGGTCGTTGCAACTTACCCGGGAAAAGCCGACACGTCGCTTCTTCGGCCAAGGCAAAGTGACCTGCAATCAAGCTACCTTGGTAGCACCGTGAACCTTGCCACCTTGCGCGCGGCTCTGTCTCGGCTATCTTTGCTGCCCGATGAACGGGTCGAGATTGAGCTGACGGGTCCTGAGACCAACAGTGCGACGCTTACGCTACCTCCGGACTGCTTCATCAACACAGAATTGGTAAGTGTGCCTTTCTCTGAGTAGCTGAGGAATGGAAGACGAACCGACATTCCGCCGCCCGCCTTCCTTTTCCGCTGCGGTGGCAGATTGACCCTCGGTGCAGGTCGCTGACGTGTGGCACTTTCGGTGAGGCCGCATCCCGAGCAAACGCTTCTTTGGGTCGACCCAGGACGCAACAATTGAATCGGAAATAACGTACCTTAAAAAGTGTGGCGAAAAACGCATCGTCAGTCCATGGGAGCACCCTTGTCGCGTACGTGGTGTTGCGCTCAAAATCTGTATTCACATACCGTGGGGAGACGTTAGGTGGATATCGTTCCGCGCCTCGAAGTGCACTACTACCTGCAAGATGACTCACATTCCATAGACGCGGTTGTCCGGAATCGATGCGAGGCTGAGTTCTTGGCGGCCGTTTCGTATATAACGCAAGCGCTTGGCATCGAGCTTCGTTTCGAGGCGACCGTTCCCGTCGAAGGCGGATTCCGAGACATATGGCGAATTGTGGTTGGCAAAGCCAGCCATCCTCTGGTGGGGACCGTGCTCATTCCGCTCTTGTCATTGGTGCTTACTCAGACCGTAAATATTTGGAATGCACCGCCAAAGCCGAACCCGGAGCTCGAAAAACAGCAGCTGGAAATCAACCGGTTAAATATCGAGCATTGGAAACTCGAAAATCGGCTTTCGCAACTGGAAATCCAGAAGCGTGAGCGCGAAAGTGCCTTGGTGTCAAAACCGTCTGCAAAACCGCAGGCAGGCACGGCTGCGACGACGGCGGTTCCCGCATCACCTCCGATGCCTGTTCCCGAGCGGTCCTCCTCCGCAGTTAATGACTCAAATCCGGTGGTTTCTACGAACGGGGGCGGTAATACCCTTCAATTGCAAAGCGATTTGAAGGTGGTCACACGGAGGTCCAACTTCTACAAGCATCTCTTGGCATATGAAAGAGTCACCGCGGTTGGCTTTCGCGCGATTCCTGTCGGTGGCCCCGCGCCAGACGAAGTCATCACTGAACGCTCTCAATTCACCGCGTTCATCATGCAGAGCAACGTACTCGAACCAGATGTCAGTGACGCTTTAATTGAGATAGTCTCACCGGTCATCTCCGAAGGCGATATGAAGTGGAAGGGGCGCCGTAGTGGCGAAGTCATCACGTTTGCGATGAACGATAGGGCGTTCAAGCAGCAAGTGTTCCGAAGCGAAGTGAGCTTCCAGCACGGAGACAGCATTCGATGCGTCCTTGAGACCGACCGGAAGCTAGATGAAGCCGGGAACGAGAAGGTAACGGGTTATCGCGTGACGACTGTACTCGACAAGATTGATGGAAGTGGCAAAGTTCATGAGACGTCTCAAGGGCGGAGGAAGCGTTTCGCAGATAAACAGCCAGCGGACGGGCAGGCGGACATGTTTGGAACCAAGGATGCATAAAGCCCCAGCGATTGACGGCGCATATTCGGTTGGTCATGTGTCAACGAATATGGTCAAGTCGGAGTCTGACGTCAAAACGACAAACGGGACAGCGCTAAAGTCCGGAGCCGCAGTACGCTGGAGCTTACGAGAGGTGTTCTCGACCCGCTCGAGCGGATTGCATATGGGTGACGGGCGCATAGCGAAATACCACTGCGAACTAAAGTTCTCGCCAATTTCTCCGATAAATGGGGTTCGTGCCTGGCTTTTTAGCCTCTAGCGCCGAAACTTAGGGGTACGGCGTGATTCCAAAAGCTTATTTTGCGGTAGATGGAGAGGTTGCGAGTAACCTTCCTGACGGCAGCATTCTCGTCTATCGCGGTGACCGAGCCCGATAGCAGCTATGAGCTGGCAAAAATTGGCGACAGTCGGACCGCATCCGTTGAAACTAAAATCGTGGCGTACATCGGCCGACTTCGTGAGCTGTCGATACGCCGACGCGTGAAAGCCGAAATTGACCCGAAGCGCCAAGTCATCGCCGAAGCCAAGGCCGCGGAGGAGCGGCGCCAGGCCGAATTACGAACGCAGGCGCTGGAGCGTCTCAAACAGGTCGAACAGTGGGCGACTCAACTTGAGCGGGCAAATCGGTTGAGGAGCCTTGCCGACAAGTTCCAGACCGAAAAACTGTCTTCAACCGACGGGGTGATTGACGCCGGCTGGATTCGCCGTGCGGCAGATTGGTTGGACCCAACGGTAGTGCGACGTTGGGACGAAGTGGATGGGGCTCGCGACGAGGCAGACGACTAGCGCTGGTGCGGAACCCAGCGATAACGGTCATTGGCTGCTGCGAGAAGCCCGGTTGACGTTGAGTTGCCTCATTTGTTCGTGGTCTTTGCGACAAACCCGCTCCGAGAGACCCCACGTCGACCCATCCTCGTGTGCGTCAGGAGACGCCAACTTGCCAGTATCTCAACTCGCATGCCACTTCGACATAGTCAGGACTTTTGGTCGGGATATCAATGACTTCCGGCATACTTTCGAGCAATGCTTTAACCAGAAGCGGCACGAAGCTAATTGCGACCATATCTTCAGGAAACGTGCGCATCGACTTTTGGGTCACACCTAGATGCAACAAACTCTCGTCAGCGAAATTTTCCATGAGATATTTCTTCAGGATGGATTCTTGAATGCCAAATCGGATGGCGCTCCGCATCGGCGTATCTTGCAGATTAAGATTTTCGCTCACGAGCGGCCCATCAAAATTCGACGCTTTGGCTATGCCACGTTCTTGGCATAGCAACGCGTAGCTCTGCATTGCAAGAACAAGAAGGTCGTCCCGCGTAGCCTCATCCGGAAACAGCGGCCTCTGAAAGAACAATATAAGTTGGAAACCCCGCTCAAGGTCGCTGCGCTTGATAGCTTGCCAACGCTGCTCGTCCAGCAATTCTAGCCTTCGCTTCTTCGATGCGACGTCATTGAGCTTCTCGAAGGCAACAATCTCGTCGACCACTTCGCTTTCCGACATACGCACCGATAGATACGGCTGATTTCTCCATTTTAGGTTGTGCGTTGCGTCCAGAACAGACGCTAAAATCGTCTCTTGAGTGCCGGCAAGGTGCCCGCTTCGACTAATAAAAAACTCCGCGTTCAGCGGTCTTTGGCCTGTGACTTCGGCACGAGTCTCCGCAGCGACACTCGTCCCCACAGTCGCGGCGTCGGCGGTCGAGTTGTCGGAGCTCACAGCGAGGTCGAAGATGACCTCAGTAAGGAATAAGTGCATCTCTGAAGTCAGCCCTTCACGCTGTCCTCGTCCACCGCCGCGAGCCATCAGCCAATCGTACAGTTTGCCGTACATCTCGCCGCGACGCCGCATCTGAAAAACGTATGCGCTGAAGTGCGACAATCCGACATTAACGTCAAATCGCTCGTCTTCTGTCGCATCCTGACCATTCCCTGCAGCTATTTGCGCGACACATCGCATGGCGGCCTTTGGCATCGCGTCAGCATCTGAAGTCCATTCCAGCTTGTTCTGCTTGCCGATTGCTGCGACCGACAAATACTAGCAGCGCAACTCTTGCGCATATTCGAGCCCCTGCAAAATGAGCGGAGAGCGGTTCCCTCCGTCCCCAGCACGCGGAATACCCTTGCGCAGGCCCTTCGTCCGGATATTGAGGAATTCGTTATCGGCGAAGAAGTGCTTGACCTTCGACTTGTGAACGTCAGCCCTCAACTCTTCCGTGGTGAGCGGAATCAAACTTACAGCGGGCATCCCTGCGTTCTCTCGTTGCAAAAGAGGCACGAGGTCCAGTTCTAACCTCTGCTTGTGCTTCGCAAGTTCGACAAGCCATTCATACCTATCCACCGCTGTACGCTTCGACTCGGGAATTAGCGCAACCAAATCCAGGTCACTTCGATGCCAGTCGAACTGCAGCCCATCGCGATAGATGGAACTTCCGAAAAGATATAGGTCTGAGGCATCGATATTTGCATCAACTCGATTCCACCACTCTTGTACGCATCCGATAACGGACTCAAGGCTCACATTTCACCTCAATCATTTGACTATTTCCAGTGACTCAGCAGTCGCAGGCAGTTCTCTCTCGGGAATATGCGACTTTGCAAATTTCCAGGAGTCAGTGCGTACTGCAACCACCTGCTCCGGTAATTCAAGGCTTGCCACCCGCCCTCGTTGCCACAGCTTTCCTGACTCCAATTTTCAGCGTGCGGCGTTTGCAAACGAGCCGGTGTCGGCTGAGCCGCCAATAAAGAAATAACTCCGGTCTTTAGCACCAGCCAACCACGCCGGAACACGTCCACGCCCGCTCCAAGCTGCACCAGACGTGGGGTCAAGGTAAAGCGCCGGCTGCGGACCGCGAACATAATTGCCAGCAGCCTTTGCTTTGCTGACAGGAGCCGGCTTCGGGGCCTCATCATAAGTGTTTGAAGCGAAACCGACACGCGCTGCAGGTCCAAATATCGGCATGAATCCAGTCATATTTCCTGCCGCGGCAAAATCGGCTTTTTCGGAACCTCAGGAAGGTCGCCAAGAAGGGCCTGGACCAGTGACCAAGCTTCGTTGGTCGCATGCTTTTTTTGGTGGAAATCGGTTGCGACAGCATTCGAAAGCTGGACGAGCCCCTCAGCAGCCGTCCCGAATCGTCCCGTCAATGTCTGCATCTGCAACCGGAGCCAGTTCTGCGATGCGGGGACAACCAGGGCGACGCAAAGCATTCCCAGCACTGCCAGCCACACCTCGCGCGGCACATTCACCGCTGCTTTTTTCACGCCAGATGACGCGAACCGAGTGATTTGGACCAAGGCCCTCAATCCGAGACTGCCTAGGGTGTATCCGCTAACCTGAAGGGTCACCTGGACTGCCGCCGCGCGTGAATATGCGCGGAGGGTCGCGAAAACCGCTAGGGGCACAACTTTTCCGTCCATGGCGGCTACGTCTTTATCAGCTGTGACAATGGCTGCTTCAATCTTACGTTGCAGAAGGATATATGGGACATCCTTCGGGTCGCGATATTTCACGTCGTCGTCAGGTACGCCACCGACGTCAACGAAGTTGATAAGCGCACGCAGGTGCACCCAATGGGCAACCACATCTTCTCGTTTTGCACCCTTGCCGACTACTACCGCGAAGTTCTTTTCAACCTCGCACTCAAGGAATGTCGGCGCCCACGCGACCACGGTTTCGACCTCAAGTACTTCCAGGAGGTCGGAGCGTCCCAGAGGGTTCTTGCGCTTTGTGGTCGCCCAGATTAGTTCTTTGATGATGACGTTGGCGTCGAGTATCAAATTGACCTGGAATAACGACGCGAGTTGCGCGAATGGCGCGCCTTCCTCGTATAGCTTTCGATACTCCTTCAGTGCATCCGACCGAATCGGGATGTCCGGCATTTTTTTTATCCCCGTTTAGCAGCACGCTTGCGACAACAGGACGGATGATGTTCGACACCAAACGAACCATACGGTCTGCATTAAAAGGCGACTGCTGTCATTTATCTCGACGAATTCGCAGAATCGCCTACGCCCGAGCGCGCCCGCAAAGCTTCATAGAGCTGAGCCGGCCCCAGCAAGATTTCTGTCAGCCCCTCCTGCACACGCTCGGAACCAAGCGCTTGGGTGCTCATTGCGCTATGCGCCTCGAAAGCATCCATGATTGCATGCACAAGTGCCTGCCGCAGGTCCGGTGAGTTCGCGAACTGTTCCTTGCTGTTACTCATCGCCTGTTGCATGAGCGTGTCATTTTCCAGCAGCTTGCCCTTGAGCACTCCGTTCACATACACCAGCTGGTCGTCGTCCGACAGCTCGCCCTCGAAGAGCCCGTTGACCTTCTGGATAATCTGTGCCAAAAGTGCCTTTTCCTTCTCCTGCACGGCGCCACTGCCTACAGCATCCATTGGTGGCAACTTCGGCGCTTCACCCTGACCTAGGCTCAATGGTTGCCGGCCGATGTTTCTCAGGTTGTGGTGCGTCAACACGACCTTCGACAGGTCGACAGTATCGCGTTCGCGGCCGAATTCCAGCAATGGGAGCAGGCGCTTGTAGAACAGGAAGCGCTTCTCGATATCGGTGTTGCCGTAGTCGAAAATTTGCGACAAAAACGCGTATAAGCGGATAAAAGCACCCATATCGTTTTTGAAAAGCACGAGGGCGTCGAGCGCATCTTTCGCTGCCTGTGCGGCCTTGTCGTCGTGCTGGTCCTCAACGGCCGTCTTGTCTTGCTGCGCAGCCTTGTACCGTTTGAGGAGCCTGTCTGCGACGGGCGCAATCGCTGCGCTCAGTTGCGCCTGCGTTCCCTTCGGGTCCATCTCAACCTTTGCCACGCGGTCGACCTCAAAGTCGTCATAGTGGCCGCTGGCGTCAAGCTTGGCGCGCAGGTCGAAGACGTGGTGCGGGTCGGTGGTAGCTTCGAGCTCGGCGGTCTCGTAGTAGGTCTTGAACGCCTTCAGAACCTCGGCGGCATCGTTGACGAAATCAAGGATGTAGGTCGTATCCTTGCCGGGGTGCGCGCGGTTCAGACGTGACAGCGTTTGCACTGCCTGGATGCCCCCGAGCATTTTGTCCACGTACATTCCGCACAGCAAGGGCTGGTCAAAGCCTGTCTGGAATTTGTTGGCCACCAGCAGCAGGTGATAGTTCGGCTCGGCAAATGCGTCGCGGATATCGCGACCCTTCAAACCAGGGTTCAATTCTTTACTGGTTTCCGTAACCGGCGTCGGAAAGCTTTCCGGGTCGTCGATTTCCCCGGAGAACGCCACCAGCACCCCAAGCGGGTAATTCTGCTTTTCGATGTACGCGCGAATCGCCTTCTGCCAGCGCACGGCCTCTTTGCGACTGCCGACGACAACCATAGCCTTCGCCCTGCCATCCAGCAGCGGTTGCACGTTTTCACGATAGTGCTCGACAACGATGCGCACCTTCTGCGAAATATTGTACGGATGCAGGCGGACCCATTGCATGATGCCTTTCATCGCCGCACTGCGTTCAACCTCCTTCTCGTCGTATTCCTGGCCGTTGTTGGCGAGCCGGAACGCAAGCTTGTAGGTCATATAGTTCTTCAGCACGTCGAGGATGAAACCCTCCTCGATGGCCTGACGCATGCTGTAGACATGGAACGGCTGCGGCAGCCCGTCGGCGCCAGGGCGACCGAACAGCTCCAGCGTCTTCTGCTTGGGCGTCGCGGTAAACGCCACGTAGGTCAGCCCTTCGCGGCCGGTGCGTGCGCCCATCTGCGCGGCAAGTAGCACTTCGGTATCAATTTCCCCCCCATCTTGCAGTTCTGCCCATTCCTCGGCCGACAGCAACTGTTTGAGCTTGGCCGCCGCCTCGCCGGTCTGCGAGCTGTGTGCCTCGTCGGCAATTACCGCAAAGCGTTTGCCTTCCGTTGCCGCCAGTTCTTGCACTGCCTGCAAGGCAAACGGGAAGGTCTGGATGGTGCAGACGATGATTTTCTTGCCGTCCTTCAGCGCCTGAGATAACTGTGCGCTCTTGCTGCCACGTTCGTTCGTGACGGTTGCGACCACGCCGGTGGTCCGCTCGAAGTCAAAGATGGCTTCCTGTAGCTGCGCATCCAGCACAGTACGGTCGGAGACCACCAGCACACTGTCGAACAGCTTTGCATGTTCGGCGTTGTGCAGGTCGGCCAGGAAGTGCGCCGTCCACGCAATCGAATTGGTCTTGCCGGAGCCGGCGGAGTGCTGAATCAGGTAACGCTGGCCGACTCCTTGTGTCCACACATCGGCCACCAGCTTGCGCGTCGCGTCGAGCTGGTGATAGCGTGGGAAGATGACGCTCTTAAGCTGCTTTTTGTCGTCACGTTTGCCGATAAGGTAGCGGCCCAGAATTTCTAGCCAGCTGTCACGCGCCCAGACCTCCTCCCAAAGGTAAGCAGTCGCGAATCCATCTGGGTTCGGCGCGTTACCGGCTGCGCCTTGGTTCCCCCGGTTGAAAGGCAGGAAGTACGTCGCAGGCCCAGCCAGCCGCGTGGACATCATCACTTCGCCCTGGCTCACAGCAAAGTGGACCAGCGCACCGCCCGGAAAGCTCAGGAGCGGTTCGGCGAGGCCGCCCTTCGGATGCGGGTTGCGGTCAAAGCGGTACTGGTCGACTGCATCCTGGACGCTCTGCGTGAAATCCGACTTCAGCTCCGCGGTGGCGACCGGAATGCCGTTGACAAACAATACAAGGTCAATGGCATCCTGCGGGTTGTTCGGCGAATGACGCACCTGCCGCACCACGCGCAGCCGATTGGCCGCATAGTGGTGCTGGATGACCGGGTTGATGGCAAGTGCCGGCTTGAATTGAACCAGGGATAGGGGTTTTACCAGCCCCAACATTTCAACGCCCCGGCGCAGAACGTCAAGCGTGCCTCGCTCATTCATGCTTCTGCGGACACGTTCGGCCAGCCGTTCGGACAGTCCCGCGCGATGGGTCTTGGTCAGACGTTGCCACGTGTCGGGCTGCGTGCTCTCAATCCATGCCAGTAGGTCGGGTAGGTAGAGCGCACTGGCACGGTCATACCGAGCGGCATCTTCCTCTGCATACAGCCAGCCATGGTTCGACAGGTACTCGCATATTTCCGCTTCGAAATGATGTTCCTGGTGCAGATTCATAGTCTATTCAACTACTGATGGCGTCGTAAGGTCGGCCGATGATGCGGTCGCGCCAACAGCGTCGCGGACATCAATCTTCCCGATGACCGCAGCGGCAATCAGCGCGCTACGTCGTTCTTTCAGCAGCTGGATGGCACGTTCCGCTTCAGCTGTGAGGGCATCAAGTCTCTCAGTTTCCCGCTCGAGAAAATCAGCAATGCTTTTTTGCTCGTCCATTGGGGGTATAGGAATCTCGAAGCTGTAGAGGTTACCCACCGTCAATTGATTAATAGTGGAAGTTAAGAACGTTCCAGACTGGAAAGAGAAAACCTGAGAATTGAATGCCCAAAATAGATAATTATTAAATTTGCTTCGAAAAATTGTCATAAAGGCACCAAACGTCAAGCCTTCATTATCTTTCGATAATTTTGCATTTTTCCCTATTAGATTGCGACTTCCGTTTCTCGAGCATATTAGGATGTCACCATCTAAGGTGCGTAGTTTTGGAGGAATATCCTTAGCTACGTAGACATTGTCCTCGAGCGTTATTTTACCATTCTGCACATTCGATGACCTGAGTACAAGGACCCCATCGTCCTCGGTAGCTACCTCCTCCGGGTCATAGGTGAGCCCAATAATCGCGTTTCCGACATGCTTCAATCGCTTCACTTCCCAGTGCTGAGGCACTTGCCCTAACCAAGCGACACCTGAGTCCTTCGTTGCTACGCTAGGATTAAGGCCACGGGTGACGGCGTGTGAAATGGTTGCTTGACGCTTTTCTGCGAGAAGCGTGAGCAGCTTTTCCTGTTCGGAAACGAGAGCGTCAAGCTTGTTTGTCTCGCGGTCGAGGAAAGCAACTATTGAGAATTGCTCGGATAGCGGAGGAACTGGAAATTTCTCGGGTTCAATATGTTTATTGTTTATTTGCGGGACCGTGGAAACATCGGCAAGTTGGCCCAATTTTCTTGCTTTAATTGAATACGCAATAAATTTTGCAATAGCTCGGGGCCCAATCTCCCACCCCATCAAATTCGGGTCTATTAAAGAAGGACGGCCTACAATATTGACTTTATTCGAAAAAATTGCAGCCCCTCTTTTCGGAAAAACTATGAAATTATTCCTCGGCGTTGCTCGGGCCGCGGTAAGTTCATCCACGTACCAATCCCAAGAAGCAATCTCCAGCGTGTCCAAGGATAAGGAACCAACCTTAATGAAAGGAAGACTTCCGTCCTCAAGGACAGAGTTTTCAGGCACAGCCTCTGAACCGAAGAGCCTGCCGATATGCGCGCCTTTGAGTACCTGCCAATGCGAAGGCACTTGAGCCATCCAAAGCTCACCGCTGTCCTTATATTCCGGATAGTGAGGCAAACTCATTCTGCCAACTCCCCGAGCATCGTCATAATGTTCGAAGCGACTGCCTTAAGCTCTTCGTCGATGGTATGCAGGTCGCGCGAAGGCTCGAAAACATAGAAATGGCGATTGAACGGAATTTCATAACCGACCTTGCTTTTATCGTGGTCTATCCAAGCGTCCGGAGCGTGCGGCAGCACCTCGCGTTCAAAATAACTTTCGATGTCATCCGTCAGTGGGACGTTCTCGGTGTCGCGCAGCGAAGCATCCGACTGTAGTTGCCCCTTTTGCTTGCCTTTTTGACCTAGGAGAACCTCACCTTGCTCGTTGCGCAACGGGCGTTCCACCGTGATAGCCGTATAGCCAAACTCCTCGTTCCTGAAAATACGCGAAATCGGCACGGACTTCACGGTGCCACCAGGCACTACTTCCGGTGCTTGTCCGCCGCAGGTAACAACCACGCGGGAAATTGCTTGGCCTTCAGCGTCACGCACCGTTGTTAGGTCCGCCTCGATGAAATTTCCGAAAATCCGAGTCACTGTCGCGATATGCTCGCCCGGCATTTCCTTCCTCTTGCTGCCAAGCGACTTACGCATCTTTTGCCAGAAGCTCGACGCGTCGATAAGTTGCACATACCCCTTGCGGTTATGCGGCTTTTTGTTCGACAGAACCCAGACGTAGGTCGAGATGCCGGTGTTGTAAAACATGTCCGTCGGCAAACCGACGATTGCTTCAACCAAGTCGTTCTCCAGCACATAGCGGCGGATTTCGGATTCCCCCGAGCCAGCACCACCGGTGAAGAGCGGCGAGCCGTTAAGCACGATGCCGAAGCGACTGCCTCCATCCTGTGCCGGACGCATCTTTGAAAGCAGGTGCATCAGGAACAGCATCGAGCCATCCGATACACGCGGCAGCCCGGGGCCGAAGCGGCCATCGAAGCCCTTTTCCTCATGCTCCTTGCGAACAGCCTTCTCGACCTTCTTCCATTCGACGCCGAACGGAGGATTGGAGAGCATGTAGTCAAACTTGCGGCCGCCGTGCCCGTCGTCCGAAAGCGTGTTGCCGACAATGATGTTGGCGACATCCTGCCCCTTGATGAGCATGTCCGCCTTACAGATGGCGTACGACTCGTCATTCAACTCCTGCCCGAACATGGTGAGCCGCGCGGCCGGGTTGTGTTCCAGCAGATACTCGCCCGCCACTGAGAGCATGCCACCCGTGCCCGCCGTCGGGTCATAGATGGTCCGCACCACGGCGTTGCCGGGAGTCAAGACGTCATCATCCTCGATGAACAACAGGTTCACCATAAGCCGGATGACCTCGCGCGGGGTGAAATGCTCCCCGGCGGTCTCGTTCGAGATTTCCGCAAACTTCCGGATGAGTTCCTCGAACACCAGCCCCATCTGTGCGTTATCGACGGCGGACGGATGCAGGTCGATATTCGCGAACTTCTCAGTGACCAGATAAAGCAGATTGGCCTTCGCCAGTCGCTCCACCTGCGTGTAGAAATCGAAGCGCTCGAAGATGTCTCTTGCAGCGGGAGAAAACGCCTGGATGTATGCGTAGAGGTTCTGGCGGATATGGTCCTGGTCGCCGAGCAGCGTGACGAGGTCGAGGGGTGAGGTGTTGTAGAAGGACTGTCCGGCTTTACGGGTGAGGAACGGGTCCGGATTCAGCCCCGCCTTGGTCTTGGCTTCAAATTCAGCAACTACCGCGGTCTTGGTCGGCTCCAGTACACAATCGAGACGGCGCAGCACGGTGAACGGCAGGATGACGTGTCCGTACTCCGACTGCTTGTAATCCCCACGTAGCAAGTCGGCTACGGACCAGATGAAGGATGAGAGGGCTTGGTGGTTCATTTTTTCGGAGCCTGTACCCGCTACTACTTATATATGTCGGCCGCCCGAATCGGACGGTGAATGGCATCGCCGTAGTTACCGGCACGAAATGCCCCAGATTTTACATCCCAACCCAGCAAATCAATGGCTGGATTTGTCCCGGCGGCGAGGCAGGGGTTTACCAGTCTCAAGGCGTACGCGAAATCGGCCGTAACCGAAGCTAGGAGGCGAAATCAGGCTGCGACAAATGGAGCACAAATACCGCGTGGAAGCACGACACGAGCTCGGGTGGAACCTGACGCACTTCGGTTGAGCGCCAAGACACTATGCTAATCCGACGTCATCGAGCGCCATAACACTGGGCGCATGCACGTCTCCAGTGCGCGCGGCGTGTCGAGCCGATTGCGACGAAAGTGGTTTCAGCGTCAAGAGAACGCCGACCATCCAATTGGCCTGGTAGCGGTGGTAACAATACCCAGCGGAACCGGGGTGTATGCCAGCCGGTCAATTGGTCGGGTGAACAACGACGGCGCGAACGCTGACGATAATCTTTCCGTCATGAGTACGCTGGCGAACAATGCCAAGCGCGGTACCCAAGATATGGTTATTTCCAGCATCTCTCGGGGAGTTCGACCGACTCTGACAAAAACGAGCGGCGAACGATTTATCAAAAATATAGATTAAAAAGAAGCTGACATGGGCCTGTGGCAGCGGTGTACCGCGTGGCTTTTTTCGCCGTCGCGACGACAGGAGACACGTTCGCCGGAGTTCCCTCCCGAACCCAACGAGGCGGATATCGCGAAAGAACTCCAGCTGCGCGAAGAAGCGAAACGCTTAGGGGAAGCAGGGCAGCCCGCCCCCGATTCCACCATTCCGGCCGGCATCGAGGCACAGATTGTTCAGCGCATCGATAAGGCTCGGGCAAGCTACCTCGATTGGGCCGCCAGCAGACTCGCTGTGGTCAATGGAGACCTGTCGCGATTGGACGTCACGACGGTCGTGAACCACGCGGCACAGGCCGCCGAGGAATTCGCACGTAAAGCAAGCGCGCTCTTATCCGAACGAAGCGCCGTTTTGCGCGAACTCAAGGAAGAGGTCGCTCGATGCGATTCGGCGCTGGATGAATTCAGGCAGCAGAATCGATTGGTGCGCAGTGCCCGCTATCCGCAAGGTGCCGGGACGTTCCTTCGGATTGCCGTCCTCGTCCTGCTCATCGTGGTGGAGGGCGGCGTGAATTCGGCGCTCTTTGCGACAGGCTTGGAGGGGGGGCTGATAAGCGGATTCGTGTACGCCGCCGGGCTTGCGTTGGTCAACGTGGCGCTCGCCGCCAGCCTCGGGCGGTTTTTCCTGCCCAATCTCTTTCATCGTAGTCGGCTTCGTAAAGCTTTGGGGAGCCTCGGTTTGATTGCCGCGCTTGTCATGATGACAGGCGTCAGCCTCACTATCGCCCACTATCGTGCGGCCTTGGTCGCCGACGTCGACGCCCCGGGAAAAATCGCGTTGGAGACCCTGAAACATACTCCTTTCGGGTTTGACGACATTACGTCCTGGCTTCTCTTTGGCCTCAGCATGCTCTTCGCCACTGCCGCGCTCGCTGACGGCGTCCTTTTCGACGACGCCTATCCGGGATATGGACGGCATGCGCGGGAAGCGGACGAGGCCCACGAGGCTTATCAGGAAGAAATTTCGGACGTGCGCGATGAACTGGCGGCACTCAAGGACGAAGCGCTGGAACTGGTCGACGAAAACATCAAAGCCGCGCAAGCGCTTCTCGTGCGGCAGGAGGCGTCGCTCGGGATTAAGACAAAGACACTATCGCGCCTTCAGAACGCGATGCTCAACGCTCAACGGTGCCACCAAGCGCTCATCACATTGTTCCGCACCGAGAACGTGATGCATAGAAAAGGGACCCCTCCGCCTGCGAGCTTTTCGGTGATTCCGACGTTAGTGGAAGTCGAGTGGCCAAACTTCAAACTCGAAGAAAACCGAGCAGCCTTCGACGCACAACACGCGCGCGTACAAACACTGCTCGAAAAGGTTCAGACGCTGCGCGCTGCGATTCAGTCGTCCTTCAATCAAGAGTTTGACACGCTTACTGCCCTTGAGGACCACCTTCAGCCCCGCGCCAACTCGCGTTCACTCAAAGCGGTGGCAGCATGAGGAGAAGCCGAGCGGCAGCCAGACGCCAAACGCGTAACCGGGTGTGGGGAATGGCCATCCTAGCCTTTTGCGTCGCGATTCTCGGCACGGCCGTTTTCTACATGCGCCTCACCCGCGCAACCGAGTTAGACCAGCGCATGTGCCCGGTTAGCGGACCGGTGGGTCAATTTGTCTTGCTCGTCGACAAGACTGACCCGCTCAACTTTACGCAAAAGCAAGCGTTTCAGGCGTTTCTGGAGCAGTTGATAACGCAACGCATCCCGGCCGGATATCTGCTGTCCGTGTTCGTCCTCGATAATGACTACACCGCCACTGCGCGACCCGTGTTCGAGGAATGCAATCCGGGCGATGGGACCGGCAAAAGCGAGATGAATGCCAACCTTTCACATCTCAAAAAGCGGTTCGAACAGGGCTTCCGTGAACCGATGTTGCGGCTTGCCGACGAACTCGAGGCGAAAAAGTCGTCGAGGTTTTCGCCGATATTCGAGATGCTCGAGATGACCGCCATCAATGGCTTCCGAAAGCAAAATGTAACAGGTCCGCGCCGCCTCATTATCGTCTCCGACATGCTGCACAACACGCCCGAATATTCGATGTACCGGGGCAACTTCGATTTCGACCGGTTTCACGACTCCGACTACGGTCGGAAAGCGACTGCTGACCTCACAGGGGTTGAGGTCGAGATTGAGTACCTTCTCAACACGCCGAAGCTACAAACTCGCCGGAACCTGAAATTCTGGGAGGACTACTTTGCTGCGGGCGGCGCGCACATTGTGGCAGTCAGACCACTCGAGGGGTGAAGCCATGCGCAAGATTTTCTCCGTACCCGTCCAAAAGCTCTTCATTGTCACCCTTCTATTGAAGGTGACATCCTCTGGCATCGGCTGGGCCATCAACGACCCCTGGTGGTTCGGCTTTGCCATTCCGTTGACCGTTATGGCCGTGTACATCCTGATTGGCAGCAAACGGCTTGATAAGAGCGTCTCCGATGAGAAGTTTGCGGATAGTTGCTACTACCTCGGCTTCATTTTCACGATTACGTCGATTATTTTTTGCCTTCTTGACCTGCCCAGCATCGGCACCAAGATGTCGCTCATCGCGGTGCGATTTGGCGCAGCGATGGTTAGCACTGTATTCGGTCTGATGGTCCGGGTGTACTGGGTAAGCTTTCGCGAGGACCTTGACGACGCGGTTAAATCGGCCGAGGAAGGAGTCATTGATGCGTCACACCGGCTGCGCGAGCAACTCACGATGGTTCTTGAGAATCTCCGGGACCTTCAAACGCAAGTGGATGACGCCACGAACCAGTCCGTCGCCAAAGTGAGCGTCGGCGTTGAGGAGTTGACCAAGTCTTACGGGCAGAAATTGACCGAGTTCTTCCAGCGACTGGCTGCTGAGAACACGAAAGCCTTCAGCTCATCTCTCAACGAAGTGAAGGAGGCCAGTCGAAGGCTATCGCACTCCGTTGACGGCTACTCGAACGGGATGAACCAAAATCTCCAGAGTGTCGAGGCCAGGGTTATTCAGTTCGCTGACGAGGTGACCCGGCGACTCGAGCAAACCACATTTCCAGACGACTACTTCTCGAGCAAACTCAGTGAACCGATGGCGCAGCTCAGCCAGAGCACGCACGACATTGCGACAACAGTTCGCACGGCGGCGGGGGAAATGCATCAATCCGTCGACTCGTTGCGGACTGCAGCGGCAGCAATGCGCTCGCGTAGCGGCGACGTCGACGCCATGCTGGAGCGTGTTATTCAACTCGCCGCCAGCCAAGACGCTCTAC
This sequence comes from Paraburkholderia sp. SECH4, assembly GCF_030511745.1. Lineage (NCBI taxonomy): Bacteria > Pseudomonadati > Pseudomonadota > Betaproteobacteria > Burkholderiales > Burkholderiaceae > Paraburkholderia > Paraburkholderia sp. SECH4. The sequence goes on along the minus strand of NZ_JALOCP010000044.1, from coordinate 6,521 downwards.
TCGTCGGCTCGCAAGCACAACTCGATACCTTGAGCGTTCTCAACGGGACGCTGCGGGCCACTCAAGATGGCTTGGGCAGGCTTAGCGATAACGTGCTTTCGCAACGGGAAGCGCTGACGGCAGCCGCACAGGCTCTCACGGCGGAGGCCGCAAGTCTGGCGAATGTCGTGCCGGCATTTCAGTCGCTCAGTGAGGTAGTCAAAACTACCGTTGCAGACATTGCAACACAGCAGAAGACCCTAACATCGGTATCCGCCGAAGCTGCCGGACAAGCGGCGGCGCTAGGCCAAGTGACCCGAGAGTTGCAAGGACTTACCAGTACCCTTGGCGATGTTGCGGCCGCTGTCAACCAAAGCTCACACGGTGTGCTCGCGCTTTCGCAACGCGTGGCCGACGCCCAAGTAACGGCCGAGCAAACTCACACTACAACGCAACACACGGCACAGCGACTCGATGCAGCGATGCACGAACTGCCGGGGATGAAGGAGGCCGTTCACGCGATGACGGAGCACTTGGCCACTTTGGTGCGCGAGTTACACAGTTACACCCGCGACCGCTCGGCGTTCCCCGCGAATTCCTCGAACGGGCAAGTGCTGGCCCCGCTCACGCCTTCTGGGCTTGATGGTAGTCATGTCGTCCAGCTTGGCAACGGGTCGACCCTTCAAGTCCCCGCATGGAATTCGGAGCACCCACCGACCACTCATCCGCCGGTCAACGAACTCCCGCGCGCGGAACTCTAGGGAAAGGAGTCTGATGTGCAGCGAGCCAATGACCAGATTTTCCAGCTCTCCCTGACTGAGATTGCGTTCACGCTGACATTCCTACTGCTTCTGCTGCTGGGATGGATGCTCTTTCAGGCTGACGAACGTGCGCGGCAGTTCGAGCAAGCGCTGCTCGCGGCCGGCAACGTCACAGCCGAACGTGAGCTGCTGGAGACGGCCCGCGCGCAACTAGCAAAAACGTTGTCAGAAAAGGGAGCGAAGCCCGATGACATCATTTCGTCGCTCGTTTCGCAGTCGAAGCTTGTGCAAGAACGCGATGCGCTCAAAAAACGCGTCGACGACCTCGATGCGCAGCTCAGCGCCCTGACCGAGGTAAAGAATACGCTCGATGCGGCGCGCGCAGGCACCGGGGCGAGCGACACGATTCAAAAGGAAGTCACTGATGCGCTGGCGCTCAAGGCCAAACTGAAGAAGCAGCTGAAGGCGGAGGACAAATCGGGGCAACCGGCGAGCGCCGTTACGGTGGCGAGCGGCCCCACGCGCCCCTCGGCCCCGCGAGATGTCACGACAGAAGCGCTCGCCGGCGTCACCTTGAAAGGCCAGATTCAGCAGCAGTTGCGCGAACAACTCGACGAAACGTACATCCCAGGGCAGGAAGCGCAGCTAGCCAAGCAACTCGTCGCGGCGAGCAAGTTTGAGCGAGAAACAGGGCAGAACCCGCTAATGCCTGGAACTCTAAAAAAGGAAAACGCCGATTTGCGGGGACAGGTCGCCTTCTTGAAGGCGCGGCTCGATGCGCGCGGCGGGCGCGATTACCCGCCGTGCTGGGCAAACGAGCAAACCGGGAAGGTCGAGTTCCTTTTTACCATCGAGATTTTGCCCGAGGGGCTGCTTATCACCCCGGCGTGGCCTGACACGCGCCAAACGGACGCGGCCGCCTTGCCTGACGTGGACAAGCTGACCATGGCCAAGCCGTTATCTTTGGCCGAATTCAGTGCGGCGATGCAAGGCATTGACCGCCTGAGCAAGGCCAAAGAGTGCCGTCACTACGTGTACCTGAAAAATCGCGTCAGGGACCTTGACTCATTCAATCGACACCGCTATGCCATCGAGAACTTCTTCTACAAGCTCGAGCTTCGAAGCTGAAGAGGTGCGGGCGGTGTACTAACCTGCGTATTCACAATGCGAATGAAAAAACTCTTAGCTGCTCTGCTAGCCGCAGTGGCAACGCATGCTTCCGCTGGCCCCGCATGTCCTCAGTTCAGTCCGAACGGACAGCCTCCCGCCCTCGCGAATGCGAAGTTGGCGACAAAGACCAAGGCGTTGTGTTACTCGGATTTCGCAGTCCTTCACTCCGGCGTCACGCACGGGCCGCTCTGGTCAGCCGAACACTTGACGCGCGCTCATATGAGCGCCGCGAGAGGCGAACTCCGTACAAACAAGTTTTATGAGGAGACCGCTCTGCCGGAAGGCGACGGTGCGACGCTCGCCGACTACCGAAAGAGCGGCTTCGACCGCGGGCATATGAGCCCCGCGGGCGACCGGTGGAACGACGAAGCCATGGCGGAATCGTTCACGCTCGCAAACATGGTCCCACAGAATCCGACGAATAACCGTCATTTGTGGGCCCATATTGAGGAGGCGGTTCGCCGTATAGCGGTCAGTGCTGGTGACACATATGTTGTGACCGGCCCGATGTTCACCGGCCGTCAGCTGAAAACTATCGGCGCAACAGGCGTCTTCGTACCCACTCAGCTGTTCAAAGTCGTATACATTCCGTCGCAGCAACTCGCGTTTGCCATCGTGGTTAATAATGAAGCCACGAATCGGTACGACGTGAAGAGCGTGCACGAACTCGAAGCCGCGAGCGGTCTGCGCTTCCCCGGCATCCCGGAGTCCCTGAAGGACAAGCGAATCGGAGGGCTGAATGGTGTTTAAGGCATTTGCGAATGACACGGACGTCCTGAACATTGACGGCGACGCGTTGACAGTAACCAACGACCTGGTACGTATTGTCATATCGGGCACACTGGAACTCACCCGCGACAGGGTTGGACTGAAGGCAGCACTCGCGCTGCAGCAGGCCATCGGGAGCGTCATCGATGTGCTGCAGAAAGACCCGTCGTTGCCGGAGCACGTCGCCGACGAGCCGCCGGCTCCGACCGGTATTGTCGATAACCCTTTTGTCTAGCAGACTGTTGAAACACTTCCCGTGCTAGTCATCTGGGCACGTGTGGGGGGCCAGCCGGTCGACGTTCCACCGGGAGACTGACAGATACGGTTAGGTTGTCGAGCTGACGTCCGATTCGACTGTATCCGGCGCGGCGGTCACTCCCGCCCCCGCGTTCGGTGCTTTCTTAGACGATGCCTTCTTGCTTGCGGCCGGCGCCGCCTTCTTCGCAGTCGCGTTCTTTGCGGGGGCCTCCTTGGTCGAAGGTGCCTTTGCGCTGACCTCCTTCTTTCCCACAGCCTGCTTAACGACGACCTTCTTGCCAGTGGCTTTCTTCGTCGCCATCTGCTTGGCGACGGCTTGCTTGGCAACCGCCTTTTTTGCCGCAGGCTCCATCTTGGTTGAAACACCCGCATCGGCCGCCGCGCTGGCGCCATCAATCAAAAAACTCGTCCGGTCTTTGGCACCAGACAGCCAAGCCGGTGCCGGACCGCGTCCGCTCCAGGTCGCGCCGGACTTCGGGTCGCGATACTTAGCCGGCTGCGGACCTTTTGGCTGACCCTTGGTAGAGGTCGCACCAACTGCCTTCGAGGCCTTCTTCACCGCAGCCTTCGTCTTGCTCACAACAGCTGCGTTCGTCGCAACAGTTGCTTCAACAACACCTGCAATCAGGAACTTACTCCTGTCTTTGGCTTCGGCAATCCACGCCGGCGCGCGGCCGCGTCCACTCCACGTCGCGCCCGACTTTGGGTCCTGGTACATCGCCGGCTGCGGCCCACGGACATAGTTGCCAGCAGCCTTCGCTTTGCCAACAGAAGCCAGTTTCGTTGTCGCCGTACTTCCATCAACCAGGAATTTGTCTCGGTTCTTCGCGGCGGCAATCCAACTTGGTGCCCGGCCGTGTCCGGTCCAGGTTGCACCACTCTTCGGGTCGCGATACTTGACCGCAGCAGCGCTGCCTTTGCTCATGGTCTTAGCAACTGCCTTCGTGGCGCGCTGCTTGCCGCCAAGGTGCGCGTCAATGTCAGCGGTGGTTAGGCCGTGCTTCGCCATCAACTCGCGAATCTTTTCGATGACGCCCGACGATTGCTTTGCAATCAGCGCATCCGCTTGGGCCTGCAATTTTTTAATCTTCGCCTGCATTGCTTCCAAAGTCGTTGCCCTCAAGTGGCCTCCTCGTAAATGTGGTCGCAATATGCCACGGTCGCGCGAGAAAAGGCTAGTGCATTGACTAAAGCGGCGTATCACCAAAAATCACAACACTGTGTCGCCGAGCTCCATGCCCTTCAATGCGGTCCGCTCAAGGCTTGTCCTTGCCACGAACATTACCTGGTGGTTCCCCGGTACTTCCACCGCCCCTCCTTCGGCGTCGGAAGAGAGCGCCGAATCCAACGGCGACAAGCAATGCCGTTAACAGGACGGTGCTCATGCCGGTCGTACTACGAGATTCACTTGCGCTAGAAGGAGCAGACGCGGCTGTAGGCGAAGAGCCCTGTGTCTCCACGGGTTTCGGAAGCGCCACCCCGGCGGCACTCCCTTGACGCACAAGAGATGCTTCCGATGTCGGCAAGGCCTGGGGCGCGGGGAGTACGATTGGTTCCGAAGCAGGTCCGACAGGGGCCATGGCATTAGTCGAGGCTATAACCGGAGCCACTGCAGCGCGGGAATTGGTTTCGACAGACTTGGCCATCGCCGCCCACCGAGCAAATACGCCGTCGATGCAGTGGACGTCCCTGCAGCCGTTGCGCGATTGCCGCCACTGAGCAAGTTGTTCGGGTGACAGCTTTCCACTGCTCAGCAGAGCCTGCTGCTGCGCGAAGACATCGTCGTATTCGTTGTTCAGGATGGCGTGGTCGCATATCACGCGCTCTGCCGGTTGTCGCGTGGTCGCACATCGAATATCGTTCGCCCATGCTCCGGTTGAACCTAAAGCTGTCAGTGCCAGCAGCAATGCAAAGTAATGCTTCAGACGCACCAGTCCTCCTATGAAGCCGATTGGCATAGCAGTGGCAAGAAATCGCCGCTCGGGGAGCGACCAACGGGCCACGATTCTTGGACCGTACGACCCCGACCAAGTTGCCGCGACGACGATTCCACGTGCCCGAACGACGTCGTGCCATCGGCGACTCACCAACGCGGCGGTTTTAGTCTGCAAGCCATGTCCCCACGGCTAATCCGCGGAAAAGACCACTGCCGCCATGTCGCCGACTTGCGTGAAGCTGCGGACAAAGCGATAGGCCTGGGCGCCGCCTATCTTCTCGTTCAAGACAGACGCGGCGTCACGGCATGCAACAAACCTTGTACTTCCGGCCGCTCCCGCATAGGCACTTGTCGTTTCGACCAATCTTTGGGGTTCGCCCAACCCTATTCATTGCTTTTTCCCAGCTTACCGGCTCCGCCATGTTGCTCGTCAGCCCATCCATGCGGTCGCTTTGCTCCCAGCGGTACTCGAGTTCCAAACCGAAGCGCATCCGCATGTCGGCTGGTCGAATGCAAAGCCCAAACCAGCTGTCGACATGCTCCGTGTACTTGCGACGTTCACAGTGTCGCTGGAGTGACGCACCCGCCCGCGGAAACGGGTTGTCATTGCAGTGAATCGTCAGGCCCGTTCCTTCGTCCCTCATAGGGACCGTCAAGTCATGCGACTTCCTGTCTCGCCGGGTTGCTGCAGCGATTTTCTTTATCGCGTCGCCAATGCGAATAACTGTGTCCTCACTGAGAGTAAGTAGCATAAATCCCAAGTCAATCGTTCCCGGGTCCGCCACGCGTTCTATGTCTTCTAGGAGAGTGCCCACAGGCGTATTCCGCAATCTTGTCAGGATTCCGGCTGGCGTAGTTTTGCCTGGCACGCCGCCCCGTCTGGCAGCCATCGCAACGTCAAGGTCGGCCGAGATATCGTCATGCAGCATGAACATGTCGGTACCCTGCTCAAGCCACAAATTGTGCTTAAGGTGGTATGACAGAACAGTGAGCTCGTGGGTGGCAAGTATCCTGTCGGCGTAGTACGTTCGTTGCTTCACGTAGGCGAGGAAGCGCAACGGAGATTGGAGCATCTCAGTCATGGCATCCAGAGTAAAAACGTCCATGACAAAGGGTGCTGTAATTGCATCCGAACTCTGCAGCGCGAGGAACTGCCGAGCCTGGAAGCTGAGCGCAGGATAGTGGTCGGAGACAACACAGAAAAGAAACACCTCCTTCAGCTTCCCCGGAGCGATTTCCTTTCCTGTTGCTCCGACCACAAATCTGTAGCCCTCGTCGGATAGAAGCGACGCACACGTAAGGCCCTGGTCGTACGCATCCTGAACGCTCTTCTTGAAGTCGTCCTTGATTTGAAGGTCATTTCCTTTACGCGCCTCCAAGGTCAGCTTCTTCGACTTCGCCTGAAGGACAATTGCACGGTTCGCAAACAGGACCAGTACATCGATTTCCCCGACCCGCTTCCCCTTGGACTCGTAGACGTCGACGTTGCCAAAGACCCGGTCCTTGCCGAAGACAAGCTCCAGCCTTTCTCTCGAAAAAGCCTCCGTAAAGCGACCTCTGTTCTCCATTGCGATTGCCGCGTACTGCTTGTCAGCTGTGAACGGCTGTGAGAAGCCGACACTAAACGGCGGCGTCAATCAGAGATACGA
>NZ_JALOCP010000043.1:0-70369 GCF_030511745.1 Paraburkholderia sp. SECH4 | reverse complement strand
TACCGGTGGCCGAGCCACCGGATGTCACCTCCTGGAGGCCTCCGCTATTCACGGTGGTGTTGCGGGCGACACCACCGGACGAAATGAGCTCTGTGCCGCCGCTGTTGACGGCGGTATCAACCGACGAGCCACCGCTCGAAATCGTCTGGGCGCCACCGTTTCCAACCGTCGTACTGGTCGCGGTGCCCCCGGACGAAACCACTTCGTTGCCGCCGCTGCTGACGGTCGTATCCACCGACGAGCCACCGCTCGAAATTGTCTGGGTGCCACCGTTGCCGACCGTCGTGCTGGCCGCGGCGCCCCCGGATGAAACCACTTGGTTGCCGCCGCTGCTGACGGTCGTATCGACCGACGAGCCGCCGCCCGAAATTGTCTGGGTGCCGCCGTTGTCGACCGTCGTACCGGTCGCCGTGCCGCCTGACGAGATGACTTCGTTGCCGCCGCTTGTGACAGTCGTACCAGTCGCCGTGGCGCCACCCAGGATCACATCTGTCCCGCCGCTGTTCACGTGCGTGGTGATGACGACGCCGCCACTGGAAACGATCTGCTCACCACCATCATTGACGGTGGCGTTGACTGCCGAACCCGCTGACAGCACGTACTGTTCACCACTGTTGTTGATGGTCGTACTGGTCGCGACGCTTCCTGAGGAAATGGTTTCCGTGCCGCCACTGTTGATGGTCGTATCAATCGCGGTGCCACCGGCGAGCTCGGTTAGTGAACCGCCGTCTTCAACAACGATGCCGCTGGCGTGGTTGCTGGCAATGGCGAAGGTGCTTGACGAGCCGCCTGAGACGTAAGTGCCGGAGACCGTCGCCAATGTATTCGTTACTAACGCCGCGCCGCTTTCCTGCGTCAGGCTGGTGGCGCTGCCGCCGGCCAGGACGACTCCCGTGCCACTGCTACCGAGCGTCGTGCCGACTGCGTTTCCGCCGCTTGAAATCGTCTGTGTGCCGCCACTGCTGACGGCGGTGTTGATCGCGGCGCCTCCACTGGAGACGGTCTGGTTGCCACCGTTGTTGATGGACACACCGACGGCGGAACCGGACGACAGTACGTACTGTGTGCCACCACTGTTCACGGTTGTGTCCGACGATACACCGCCCGACGAGACGTATTCCGAGCCGCCGCTGTTCACCGTGGTATTGAGGGCGGTGCCGTTGGCCAGATCGGTTAGCGAGCCGCCATTCTCAAGCACGACGCCGCTGGCGTTGTTCCCGGCAATCGAAAAGGTGCTGGACGTACCGTTGGAAACATACGTACCCGAGAGTGTCGCCGACGTGTTTGTTTCGAGCGCTGCGCCGCTGTTCTGCGTGACGCCGGTTGCCGTGCCACCCGCCTGGACGTTAAGCGTACCGCCGCTGTCTGCCGTGGTACCGGTGGCCGAGCCACCGGATGTCACCTCCTGGAGGCCTCCGCTATTCACGGTTGTATCCACGGCCGAGCCCCCGGATACAACTTCCTGCGTACCGCCACTATTGATCACACTGGAATAGGCGTAGCCCTCCACCACACCATCCACATACTGCAGGCCCCCGCCATTCACGGTGGTAGCGTACGCGGCGCCACCGCCCAGAACAGATTGCGTGCCGCCACTCCCTATCGTGGCTGACGTGACCGTGCCGCCGCTCTGGATGACCTCGTTGCCACCGGCGACACCGATCGACACGGCAGAACCACCGCTCGATACAGTTTGGGTGCCGCCCGCGCTGATTGTGCCCCCGCTGGCCAGGCCACCGCTCCCGACTGTCTCGACGCCGCCGCTACTGACTGTGGTCGAGTTTGCTGTGCCGTAGACGTTTTCGACGCCACCGTTGCCGACGATGGTGTTGTTGGCGGTGCCGCTAACAGTCTGTGTACCGCTGCTGAGCGCAGTCGACGTCGCGGTGCCGCCAGCGGCAACAGTCTGCAAGCCGCCGTTGACGACGACGGCTGTGGCCGAACCGCCGCTCGCTACCGATTGCAGGCCGCCGGCACGGATGGTGCCTCCGCTGGCCAGACCGCCGCCCTTGACGGTCTCGGTGCCACCGCTGCTGACTGTGCTTGAGTTCGCCGTGCCGTAGACGTTTTCGACACCGCTGCCGGTGACGACGGTATTGTTCGCCGTGCCGCTGACAGTCTGGGCACCACCGGTCACCGTGGTCGACGTTGCGGTGCCGCCAGCGGCGACAGTCTGCGAGCCGCCGTTGCCGACGACGGCTGTGGCCGAGCCGCCGCTCGTTACCGTTTGCAGGCCGCCCGCGCTGATGATGCCCCCGCTGGCCAGGCCGCCGCCTTCGACGGTCTCGGTGCCCCCGCTGCTGACCGTGGTTGAGTTTGCCGTGCCGTAGACGTACTCGATGCCACTGCCGGTCACGATGGTGCTATTCGCCGTGCCGCTGACGGTCTGGGTACCACCGGTCAGCGTGGTCGACGTCGCGGTGCCGCCAGCGGCGACAGTCTGCGAGCCACCGTTGACGGCGACGGCTGTGGCCGAGCCGCCCCCTGCTACCGTTTGCAGGCCGCCGGCGCCGATGGTACCTCCGCTGGCCAGACCGCCGCCCTCGACGGTCTCGGTGCCGCCGCTGCTCACTGCCGTCGAGTTTGCCGTGCCGTAGACGTTCTCGATGCCACTGCCAGTCACGATGGTGCTATTCGCCGTGCCGCTGACGGTCTGGGTACCGCTGCTGACCGTGGTCGACGTTGCGGTGCCGCCTGCGGCGACAGTCTGCGTGCCCCCGTTGACGACGGTGTTGTTGGCCGCGCCGCTTACCGTCTGAGTGCCGCTGCTGATCGTGGTCGACGTCGCGGTGCCACCCGCGGCGACAGTCTGCGAGCCACCGTTGACGACGGCGGCGGTGGCCGAGCCGCCGCTCGCTACCGTTTGCAGGCCGCCGGCACCGATAGAGCCTCCACTGGCCAGACCGCCGCCTTCGACGGTCTCGTTGCCGCCGCTGCTCACCGTGGTCGAGTTCGCCGTGCCGTAGACATTCTCGATGCCGCTGCCAGTCACGATGGTGCTATTCGCCGTGCCGCTGACCGTCTGCGTCCCGCTGGCGAGCGTGGTCGCCGTGGCGGTGGCGCCGGCGGCGATAGTCTGCGTGCCGCCGTTGACGTTGACAAATGCGGCCGAGCCCCCGTTCAATATGGCTTGCAGGCCGCCCGCGCCGATCGAGCCACCGCTGGCGCGGCCACCGTTCTCAACCGTCTCCGTGCCGCCACCGCTGACCGTGCTTGAGTTCGCTGTGCCGTAGACGTTTTCAACGCCACCGCCAGTGACGATGGTGTTGTTCGCGGTGCCGCTGACCGCCTGGGTGCCATTGCTGACCGTAGTCGACGTCGCGGTAGCGCCCGCGGCGATGGTCTGCGTGCCACCGCTGACGCTGACGGATGCAGCCGAGCCGCCGTTCAGCACGGTTTGGAGGCCGCCTGCACCGATCGAGCCACCACTCGCCACGCCACCGTTCTCAACGGTCTCAGTGCCGCCACTGCTGATCGTCGTGCCGCCCGCCGTGCCCCAGACGTTTTGCGCGCCACCAGCACTAATCGTTGTGCCGTTCGCGGTACCCGAAACGGTCTGCGAGCCGTTCGTAACCGTGGTCGTATTGGCCGTGCCGCCAACCTGAACGGTCTGAACGCCACCGTTGACAGTCGTGTTGTTTGCGCTACCAGTTACGCTCTGATTACCAGCGCCTTCTATGAGCGTGCCTGTCGCCGTACCTGCGTCGTTTTGGGTGCCGCCACTCACAACCACATTGCTGGTTGTTCCACCCACGGCGACATTCTGGGTGCCACCAGCTTTCACCAACCCACCGCTAGCGGTGCCGCCACTGAAAACATTCGCTGTTCCGCCCGCAACCGTTTCATTAACGACGAGGCCGTAGTCGTTCAGGGTACCGCCCAGTAGCGTGCCGTTGGTCTCCGTTCCACCGGCATACACCGTTTCCGACCCGCCATTCACAACGGACCCGTTACCTCCGCCACCGCTGGAGACGTTCTCACTCCCTCCACCGACGACATTCGTGTTGTTCCCGATGCCGCCGAGGCTGATATTCAGAGTGCCCCCACTTACGAGCACCCCCGAAACGACGCCGCCACTGCTGACGGCCATGATCCCACCCGGCGCGACGGTATCGCCAAGCACCAGTCCGCCGCTAGATATCACTGCGCTACCAGCAACAAAACTCGCCTGGTCCACCCCTCCCGCGTACACGAATTCGATCTTCCCCGCTGCAACTGTATTGGAGAGACCTGTGCCGCCATTAAGCTGAATCGCAACGCCTGGATTGGTGTACTCCAGTACGGCGCCGGAATCGACGATAAGTTCCGAAGTTAGGCCGTCCCAGGTCCAACCTGAAACTACCTGCCCAGACGTGATTTCGTACGGCGTCAACATATATGCACGAGCTGTCGACGATGGGAGTTGCGCCGCGACAACGGCGAGCAGGCCACAAAGCAGTGAAGCCAGCCGAACCCTTTTCACGCCAAAACGCCGGGTTCCGTACTTGCGCCGAAACGTCAATCGATTCATGTTGTTTCCTGGTGTTGATCTAAAGGTGACGCGCTAAGCCGGATCTCTGACGACCAGACGACTGGATGCGAAAATTACGACAGACGCTCAGTCGTCTAATGGCGGCTTCCTGGGAACGACGCGCCGGCGCAATGGGCTGAAAAGCGGCATGACTACTTCAATCAACTACCAAAATTCGGAATCGTCCGGATAACCTGACGGACCTGCTCAGGCGTTATCTGGGTTGTGCATTCGAACTGTTGTGGGGTGCCTGCCTTACGAGGGCACCACATAAAATCGTCGTGCTTGAACATCAGGGCAGCGTCGTTCCAGCATCCGTTGCATACGTGGTAATTGATCACGCGATACGGAGTCCAGAATTCATTGCTGGGAAGGGTAAAGCCGCTGATCATCACGACAGGCGTACCAGCGGCCCATGCAAGCCACGCGAGGCCGCTGCTCAGGCCGATGAAAAACTCCGCGTGTTTGAGCCAGTGGGCTCGTTCGATCAAGGGGCGATCGCCTGTCTCGTCCTCGCAGCCATGCGGAATCTGATTGCGCATCAATCCGACGTCGTGTGTCGGTGCCTTGTCAATGCAGATCACGCGGTAGCCGTTTTCCTTCAGGAAACGGACGATTTCCAGCCAGCCGCCGGGATAGTTCCAGTACTTGCACTGTGTGGAAGCATTGACCGCAATGCAGACATACTTCTCAGGGATCGGCCGGTGGGCGTCGGGGAGGTCGAGCTTCGGTGGCTCCTCCGCCGTGTCGACGCCGAGGATGTAGGCGGCAGTTCGATGCAGACCTGCGTGACGAAAATCGATCGGCTGCAACCGGTTCTCGACGTCATTGAAAAAGAGCCCAATGTTGTAGGTCGCGTAGAACTCGGCAGTATTGACTTCCTCCGGAGTCCGGAACTCGATCGAAGGGTACGTACCCTTGAAGAGGGCGATGATGGGCGCGCCCATCGAGCACGTCAGCTTGCATCCGTGAATCTGCTCGAACCTGACGGCGTAGGGGAACCATGCGATCAGGTCGCCAAGCGTCCCGACCGGAAACTGGATGAGCACCTTCTTACCCTTGAGACTAAGGTTGTGCTCAAAAACCAGTGCATCGTCTTTCCATACACGGATGCCAAAAGGGACAAAGAATTTCTTGTTCGTGGATACGCCACTGTTGTTCAGCGGCATCCTGTACAGAACGTAATCCGAACTGCTATCCCGCATCTCCACTCGCCAATTTCCCTCGGGGACTGAGACCCGACACCCGTCATTGAAGTCATAACGGATACCGTCCGGGCCTTGTTGCGTGTTGACCTCTGCAGGTGCAAGAAAGGCCCGCTTGATCACCTGTACGGGCTGGACGGGGACGGAAGAGAGGCGCGGCTCCTGAATGACTGAGCGCTCCAGATCTGCGGGAGTTTGGGTATTGAGTGCGGCGGTCATAGTTTTGAGGTATGGAAGTCAGAAAACAGAAGAGACCGCCAAACGAACCGGACTGCTGTGGTCATCAAGCGGACGAATTTTTTGAAAGCGAGACTCACTCATTGCCGGAATGCGTCGTACACACTTCAGATAGAAATAACCCCAGAAGGGTAGTGACGGAATATCTTCGTCACTACGATTTGGCATGCTTAACAAACGGTTCGAACAGGTCAGCATCGTCCTGCCGGAAGGGCAGATAAGGAACGCTCCACGCGTAATGGAAATGGTTCGATTCACGCAGCTTCTGGAGCGCGCGGATCTCGATGGGCACAAAACCAACAATGCCGGGAATGGTCGTCTCGCGCCGAATCAATTCCTGCCGGGGATCAGCTCCGGCCGGCTGCAGGTCGTGGTAGCAAGACAGTGCATCGTCCATCAGTCTGTTTCCGACCAGCGAACGCCGATACTTGTTGACAAGCGCATATTTGCACCACAGATACTGCGAGTCGGGTTTCATCGCACGAGTCGTGCGCTCGAGCAGGCCGTATCCATCGTCGACGCCCGTCGCGATCGAGGCGCGCAGCAGCATGATGCGTTGGGCAGGAACAACCTGATCGTCGTACAGCGCTTTTGGAATGCTGGCAAGGTCCGACATGCAACCTTTCGACGCGTACCTCAGCGACTCCTCGCGATCACCCTGACGGTAGCTTAGGAATGCTCCAAACCCGCAGACCCGGCCAGACGGATCCGGAGCGATTGAGTACGCTTCGCTGATCAGGGCAGTAGCATTGTTGACGTCTGCCTGCGAGCCTTTGCCATACGCCGCGGCAAGCGCGAGGTTGTAGACGGCCGGCTGGTAATTCAACGAAGCAGCTGAGCGATACATCTGCAGCGCACGAGGCATGCTCTGCGGCGTTCCCCATATGCCATATTCGGACAGAAAACCCTCAACATTGAGCGCTTCCGGAATACGCTGCCCGGCCAGGTCCGCGAGCCGCGCGAGAATGGGAGCGCGATCCGTGGGCGTCTCGTGTGCTGCCTGAATGATTAGGGTCACGACGGCATCGCCGTCGTTGCTCACGACGTTGTGAGTGCCGTAGCGTAGGTGCCCAAGATCAGCACCCTTCGGCAGCGATGCCTTCACACGGGCAAGTTCCGCTCCTCCAATGCTTTGAATCGCACTCGCACTCTGCTGCTGCAGCCGCTGGACCATTGTCTTGAAGACAGGAGAGTCGAAAGTCGAGTCGGCGATTCCCTTGACGGCGTCCGGAGCGAATGGCGCTTGCTGCGCATGGCCTTGCGCTGCCAATAGCAGTGGGATAGCGATAGCAATGTCGCGAATGGTAGGCATGCGCATGGGTGCCAAGAAGGAAGTCGTTGAACTTGCTGAATTTCGATGTAATGAATTGTAGTCACCCCTGATGGATACTACAATTCACGGCAGCAGCGCCCAGATCGGTATTCTTTTTGCACAGATGCGTGAAGATGAGCGACCTGGCCGCAACCAGTCAGCGCTAACGAGGGTGTTTTATGCGATCGGCTACGCACGCGAAGGGCGAACCGGCAGGAAGGATAAAAGCAGAGAACGTCGTAGTCGCTGGCGTGCTGATGCCGTGCGAATATGTCAGCAATGCCGCAGGGCGCGTCCGCGTGCTGATGCTGGCTGACGTAGAGTTAGATGATTCACGGGTCCGCGTCCGTTGGCATCGCACACTCCACGGTGCTGCAGAATTCGCGTTCGAGCACATCGAATCCTGCCGCAAACTATCGGTCCTGATTACCTCGGACCGAGTCGCAAAGCCAGCCTTTCGTCAGGTTCTAAAGCGCGATCTCCCGGTGATGGCAACAGACGCATCCATTGACAGGAAAGCCCCCCGCGCGACGCAGCACAAGGCTACCTCGGCTCAGTCTCCGCGCGCCCCCGACACTCCTGGGTTGCGATAGTTCGAGACACGCTCGTGTACCCATCTTCCTATTGAAGATACGGATGCAAGGCTGCCCCGAATAGGGTATGCCAGTCTCCCCACCACGCCAGCAATCCGCCGAGCGCGAGCATCGGCCACGACCGCAAGGCAAGATGCCAGTCGGTAAGGGACGGCCACGAGGCAAATGTCAATTGGGCGAGTGAAAACCAGATGACAAGATCATAAGGGTGGAATGCCCAGCCATTTCGCAGACGGATCGCGGCGACAGCGCAGGCAAGGGGGTACCCGGCGAGCGGCGCAAGCGAAACAATGGCCGCGTTCCACCAGCGCACATTCGCGAATGTCGCCGAGCCGAGCTGATACCGACCATCAGGAAGCCGCCTCGGAATAACGCTCAAACCTTCGGGCCGAGCAAACGAAACCAGTCCCGCAATCCAGTGCAGCAACTCGTGTGCGACTGTGCCCGGAAGTGCGAGCAACGCGAACACCACGTTGGCTCGAAAACACGCAGACAGGCCGATCGCGCCGGCGATAGCCGGCACAAGATAAACCGCGATCGCAGGAACGGAAGTGGACATGGTGTCGAAACCGTGAGATCAGAATCAACGTAAATTTTCGCATGCGAAAGTGTGGGCGTCGGATTGCGCTGGGATTAGTTATCGTGTTTGTCGGGAATGACCGCAGGGGGAATCGCCGGTAGTACTTCGCCTGAAATCCATTGAATGTGGGCGAGGTCACGGCTGCTTTCGATGAGGTCGGCGAGTGCGGTTTGATAGCTCTCCGGAGCATTCGCTGGGACCAGGTGAATAGCAGTATCGGTGGGCTGCGTGTCCGTGAGGACAGCGCATGCAAGCGGCCTCGACTTCGGCAGGTTATAGGCGAGTCCTTTCACGAAACGTCGACCTCCCGCGATAAGCGAGTCGATCAGTTCTTTTTCGTGAACGTTGGAAAATGGAATCCACTGCTCGTTCGTCACCATGACGGACATTTCCTCTATCTGCGCGACCCCCGTGCTGCCGACACCAAAAGTAGCGATGACGATGAAGTGAGCCTCGGACCCGTAGGCATTCCACAAGTCGAGCTCCGGCCGGAACACCTTCAGCTTGTTGTTCAGATCCGTACTGATCATGAAAGGAAAATCGGGTACCTGTTTCAGGGTCATCTTCCAGCCATAGCGCGCTTCCGTGATCTCCTTGAGGTCGCCAATCACGATGAAGAGTTTTTGCCCGGGACGGTTGGATTTATCGGCCGCGGAAATCAGTGCAGCACGTCGCTGGACGATTTCTGCCTTGCGATCGAGGTAGAAGGGCTCCGGCACGTAGAGGGTGCTGGCGAGCTGCATACCCTTTGTGACGTTGCCCTCCGAAGCACGCAGCAGGTATTTGTGAACCGTCGCCCAGCTGCGCTTGCCGGCCATGCGAGGATTCCAGTGCGTGAGATGCGCGGAATCCCATAGGTAGTGCAGCAGAGAGCGAATCGTGAGCTTCGCGCTTTCCGCCTTGATGCTGCCCGGTTCGGCCCCCGAGGGCGCCGGCGGTGCCCGGCCAGCAATCTTGTTCAGCGCGAAGTCGAGTCGTAGCGTCGTCAGACCATCGTTAACGTCCTCCTTGATCGCATGCCCGAGGACTTCCCCGAGACCACTGAGCGCAGCGGGTGGTTCGAAGGACTCGCACTCCGCCGCGTGACGTGCCCCGGAGTCAGGCATTCGCTTGATCTGGAAATGTCCGTCGACCTTTGCGACGTACATTGGCACGCCCGGATGCGTGCACAGACACAAAGGGCGTTGGGCTGAGTGATGCACGCGCGCGAGCGCTGCCTGCAGGCCGTGATCGGCATCGCTGAACTTCCTGCCGTCGATAAGGTAGTAGTGCATGTCGTTCCCCGAGCTCAGTTGTTCAGCCCGCGTTTCTGTTCGATCTTCGGACTCTGCCCCTGCTCTTGCTCAAGAGGCTTGAAAGTCATCTCGATTCGCTTCCCGGGTTCTACCTTGCCGCTGATCTCGGAGCGGGAAAATCGAACGGCGTCTGTCTTGCCGGTGCGAACCAGAACGGTCTTGTCGTTGGCTTCTATGACGTGCCCACGAATACCTGCCTTCCTGATTTCTGGCGGCAGGTTGTGGGCATCCGTAATTCGGAGGGGAGTGTGCTGAGCGGCTTGCGACGTCGACGGCGAGTCACCGCCTGGTGCATGAGTTAGAACAGACGGGACGCGATCTCTTTGCGGAACACCTCGTCCTGACTCATTCTCTTTGAGGTTTCCATTGCGCTCTCGATCCACTCCGTGGCCGGATCCGGGGGCGAGTCCGGCTGCTTGCCGGTAGGCATCGTCGTTGATTCGTCCGTCTTGCCGGTGTTGTTGGAGTCGGGCTTCGAGTCTTTGCTGGATGTGTTCATGGCTACCTTCTGATTTAAGGATATGGATGTTTTCGTGTCCGCTAAGCCGGACGGGGTTCGCGCGATCCCGGACGTCGACAATGTCCAGAAGCAGGTCATTTCCAAAGTATGCGCCAAGTCGCGCGAGAGACTCCGGAAGCCCACCCTGAATCTTTGCAATCGTTGCGATGCTTGAGCCGCGCCCTTCTTCATAGAAGCGCTGGATAGTCTTGTCCAGCGCGTACTCGGATCGGACGTGGACGACCATGATGTGAGGCCGGAACCCGGCAGCGATCACCTGGCTGATCTTAGCTTCGCTCGTGGCGTAGTCGGACATCTGACCCTCAAAGACCATGTGCGCGTCGCGCGGCAGGCGTCCTTCACCGAGGATGAGGGAAGTCTTTCCAGCCCCCGGAACGCCGGTAAGGAAGTACACAGTCTCCCGGCCCGATTCGCGGGGCTCTTTCAGATTCTCCGAAAAGAGGGCCGATGACAGCACCGCAGCCGCGTTGTGCACCGGATTGTTGTAGCGATTTCGAGCCTCCTTCGATGCGCTGAATTCCGGAAATGTTTCCTTGAACAGATCAGCGGCAACGTATCGACCGTCGAAAGATCGCGCGTCGTGCCGGTAGGCTTCGATCAGTCTCCCCGGGTCCTCCTTTACCGCCCTGATTGCATTGTCCTGGACTCGTTGCCGGTCAGGCTGTTCGTAATTGACGTAGCGGATGTTCTCTAGTTCCACAGGTACTCCGAGGGCAGGATGAAATGGGTGACGATTAAAACAACGTGCGAGTCACCTGATTCGAACGACCTGACTCGATATCGAAATTAGGAATCGAGGCGGGACTGTGCACTTACAAGCCTAATAAATTATACTCAGTACATACACGTATCAGAATTCACGACGGATAGCGGAGTAGATATGCGGATTGTTAATCACGATTTGGCCAGGAAGGTTTCTTACGTCCGAACGCCTCTACTGCTTGGCACAGTCGCATTGCTTCAGATCCTTGACTGGCATAGCACACTCGTTGCTCACACGAAGCGGGGCGAAACCAATTCGGTATTGAACTGGTTGGGACAGTGGGCACGCTTCGCGGTGGTGCTGTCTTGCGTGAAGCTTGTATTTCTCGCCGTCCTGTTGCTCGGATACCTGTACTGGCGACGACACAAGGGGCTCTACGAACTGGAGTACGGAGCCTGTCTTTCGATATTGGCTATCGCCTACGGTCTGGCGGTGTTCAATAACTACGTGGTGTGAGTTCCGTCCGGCGATGCCCCGGCTCTATACCTCTGACTCTCCTTCACAACCTGGCCGGACACCAGTCCACGCGCCGGACAATTAATGACGAGGAATCATGCGTTACTGGTTGAAATCCATCGTTGCATGTATGTGTGCCGTCTACGCACTTGTTGCGCATGCGGATTTTCAGGCTGATCTGGTTAAGCGCTTCCCGGCGACGGAAGGAGCAAAAGTGGCTCCTGCGTTTCCTGGTTTCTGGTCGGTCCTGAAAGGGGGCGAAGTTTTCTTCGTCAACGACGATCTGTCAATCCTGATACCGGGCGACGTGATCAACCTTAAAACGCGACACTCGTTGGCAACTGACATCAAGGAAGCGGGCCGCCCGAAGATCGATGTGACAACACTTGACGTTCGCGACGCGATCAAGTTCGGTAACGGATCTCATCGACTCTATGTGTTCGACGATCCAGACTGTCCTTACTGTCGGCACCTCGATGGTGATCTGTCGAGACTGCATGACGCAACGATCTACGTGTTCCCGTTCCCACTCACCTCGCTGCATCCCAACGCGGCAAATGTCGCAGAGGCAATCTGGTGTCAGCGTGATCGTGCGCAGGCGTGGAGTGACTACCAACGGATGGCTCGCGATACGTCGACCGCCGTGACTGCGCTCGGCGCTGCGACCGCGACTGATCCCAACGAACTGGAAGCGCAGGCTAGGCTGCGTCTAAAGAATGCGTGGCTGGCCTATCTGCACGCCCATCGCCAGCCAGACCAGCCAACCTGCGACAACCCGATTGACCGCAATCTTGCCCTCGGACAGAAGCTGAACATCTTCGGCACCCCAGCGCTAATTTTCGCGGACGGCTCGCTTATCCCTGGCGCGGTGTCGGCAGAGCGGATTGAGGCCCAGTTTCGAAAGGTTGCGATGGCGCTAGCTGGAGCAGGGAAATGACCTATCTAGTAAATAGAATTGCTTCGCGCCTCACGCGTCGGGGCCGACACCCGGTATTCCACGCCGTGGTCATCGCCCTGATCCTTACGGCGGCGCTCATGCTGCGTACCGCTAGTGCGTGGGGTGTGATGGGTGCAATCGTGATTGCCATTTCCTGCTACGTAATGATCGCAGCAGTGCTGGCTGAAATGGTCCTTCTTGGCTCTGCCGTGCTCCGCAATCTCGCTCGCAGGGTGCTGGGTTCGGGAGTCGTCACAGGTCCGTTGGATCGATAGGGGGCGGCATGCGCGTGAGTTCCCTCATTCTTGCCGCAGTTCTGACGACGCAATGTGGCGCAGTTCGGGCCGCGGCCGATCAGTGCTTTGAAAATGCCGCCGCGCGCCGGCATGTGAACGTCAATCTCCTGTACGCGATGGCCCATGTCGAATCGCGCTTCAATCCTGCCGCAACGAACGACAAGACGGGGGCGATGGGCGAAATGCAAATTCACCCGTCACACCTGAAGTGGCTGTCGAAATACGGGATATCCGAACGCGACCTGTATGACGAGTGCACGAATATCAACGTCGGAGCATTCCTCCTTTCCGACTTCATCCGCATGTACGGGAATACATGGCGCGCAGTCGGCGCTTACGGGGCCGGCAATGCTCGAGACAAGGAGACGGCACGCAACGGGTACGCGCAGCTGGTCCAGGCCGAGTATCTCCGCATTACACGCGAGCCGCGCGGGCGCGCGACAGACTCAACCAAATCACCCACGCCAGCCGTGAATCAGCGTGCGCGTCTGGGTGGGCGACCAATGATGGTGGTGGATTGATGAAAACGAACTCGTTGCGCAGAGCGGGGCTGCTGTCGTTTGGCATTGTCTTCGGTGTGATGATGGGAGCTGGTGTCGCTCAGGGTGAGGATCTTGGCACGAAAGCGCAGACCTATGCCCTCGATCCGGATGCGCGCGAAGAAATTCGCAGTGTGATGCGTCACAAGCAGGCGACTGGCGAGCTTGACCAGTTCTGGAAGAACTACCGGAACCGGGTGCTGGATTCCATCAAGAGTCCGCCGTCGCTGGGCATCCGCACGGACTACGGGACGCGTACAGAGTTGCACGATCTGCGGTTCGTAATGCCGCAGGACTACCGCGACCAGAACGGCAAGGTCGTCGTCAGAAAAGGCACAGTGGTTGATCCCCTGAAAGCACTTCCCCTCACGATGGGGCTGTTGTTCATCGATGGAAACGACCCACGTCAGGTTGATTGGGCAGTCGAGCGTAGTCGTGCGGAACCCTTAAAGATTGTCCTGACCGCTGGGTCCGCGTATCTGATGCGTATCAAGTACAGGAACGTGGACTGGCACGGAGTGGCAGGCGTGCCGTTCTACCTCGATCAGCGAAAAATCATCATCAACACGCTGCGGAAACTGTACGGCATCGGTATCAGCAGTGTGCCGGTGGCGCTTTACCAGAAAGGCGACCAGCTCGCCCTTCAGTTCGGCATGGGAGCGGGCAATTGAGAAAGACACTGCTCAACTTCTGGATTGCATTCGCGATGCTGCTGTCGGCTGTTGCGATACCCACTGCCGCACAGGCGCAGCAGGCATGCAACGGTGCATTTCCGAACCTCATCACCGACGTCTGCTACGACTGCGTCTTCCCGATGTCGATCATGGGAGCGTCACTGAATTTCGGTATCGACGGCGAAGACTACGACACGGGTGTCAGTTCATCACCCGTGTGCCTCTGCGAACAGAGTCTTTCCATCGGAACGCCGGTGTCGTTCTGGGAGCCACGCTACATGGTCGATACGACCAACAAGCCGGGGTGCATGCCGTTGCTTGGAGGGATCGATATCAACACGCCATACAACTCGGACGAATACGGTGGTGAGGTCCGTACCAACCAGCATCTGAGGGGCACACGCAAGGCGGCCTTCATGCAGGCCAATGAATACATCAATCCGGTCATGTCCGCGATTGGTGCCGTTGTGGCGAATCCTTGCCTGGATAACCGTTCCTTCGACGCCCCGTTCCTGAGTTGGGCCGATCCGACATGGGGCGACGACGCGCTTTCATTGATTCTGACTCCCTACGCGTACCCGTTCGCCAGCGTGCTGAGCGTCGCTGCCGAAATGCCCGATGCAATCGCTGCGACCGTCGGCTTTCCGCTCGAGACACTTTTCTGGGTCGCTGGTGCGTGGGGGCCGATGTATCCACTCGACGGCAATGTGGCCGTAGCAAACACACCGGAGCAGATGTCCCACCTGATGATCGCCCGCCTTTTGGCAAAACTGCACGCGGCCGGAACGCAGCAGACGTCTGCGGGACAGGACGCGCTTAACTCCTGTGGCGCACTTGGCGTGCCGCAGATCGTCATGGACAAGCGGCAGTACAAGACAAACCGCACCTTCCCCTTTCCCGACAACCTGTGCACCCCCATCGGCCGCCCGCTGGCTTTCCAGGAGATCGGTGCAGCCCGTCCGCAAGACAAAGACTATGGGTACTTCATCTTTCAGCGGAAGGATTGCTGCACTCCACTTGTGGGTGCCAATTCTGCGGGCGACTAGGAGACTTAAATGCGAACAATCGCGGCACTACTTTCCGTCCTTCTGATTCCATCGATTGGCCACGCCGATGAATCGTTGCTTGGCACGATGACTGCGAAATGGAACACCTACATTTTCGTCTCGACGCGCATGCCGCAACGAGACGTAGTTGCGCTGGCTCGCGAGGCGAGTGCAGCAAAGGCCACTATCGTGCTGAACGGGTTCGGTGGATCGGACGACACGCTTATGTCGACCGAGCGCTATGCGACCCAGATCAATGCGCTGTGCTGCGGCAAGCGGCCGGCACACTGGATCATCGATCCCGTCATAGCCCAGCGGTATCGGGTCAAGTCAGCGCCAACATTCGTGGTTGCGCACGGCGAAAGCGAGAACGCGGGGGAGTACTCGGCGGTTGCAGGCGACATGAGCCTGTCGCAGGCACTGAAGTTCTTCGCGCAGGGTTCGCGACATCAGGCCGCGCGAGAGTATGCAACGCAGACCTATTCTTCTGCGTTCGGAAATAGTGAGTAATGGTAGTCAGTACATTGACTGGGTAGAATATCCTCATGAAATTTAAAAGCCTGATGCTCATCTGCGTGTTTTCTGTGTCGGCGACCTCGTCTGCGGCAGCAACTGATGACGGAGTCACTTTCGCCCGTCGCGGGCCACATATGCTCGGTGCGGTGGAACTTGCGCCGCAGAACGGAGGCGAGTATGTATTTTCTTCGAAGCCTGAGAGCGACCGGCGTGTACACATGCGATTTCTACTCGGCAAGCCGCAACGTCAGGATGTCGAAATGTTCAGTGGCGAAGAAGAGGCTGCACTTGCAAAGCTCCGCGCTGAGCAGCTGGGAGAGATTCAGGCGACTTATGACCGGCTCCACCAACGCCACGTAAAGCACCGGGTTAAGCCGAAATTGAACTGGCCGCAGGTAATCGTTGAGGGTGACCGGACATGTGTACCGTCTTCTGGTCACGCCAGTGACGTTGACTGGAAGAGCCATCTTGTTTGCTGGAACGTGGGGACCCAACGTGTCGAATAACCAATTTCATATTCCGCGGCATGGTGGGGCAGGCCCCTCACTACTGGGAGTTGAGTTCAAGGACACCTACATCCTGATTGTCAGCATCTTCGTCGGCATCGGTGTCGGCCGGCTCTTCGGTGCGATGTTCTATCTTGGGATTCCGTTCGTGGGATATCACGTCAACAAGCAATACCTGGAATGGAAATCGCGCAGCCTGCCAGGCTTCTTTCGGACCTTTCTCTTTGAAATTGGTCTGTGGGGGTATTCAAAGGCGTTCAGGTCGCAAAAAGTCGTGTTCATCGGTGACGATCGCGCAATCACACCAGGTAACAAGCGCGTGCTGCTCGAATCAGACAAGAAGGAGTGATCGGGTTATGAATGTGGGGAACCGTGATAAGGCGGTGGGTGAATACCGCAGTAATAATCGGCTGCTTACCGTCGCAGTGACCTGTGCCTGCGTCGGGTTTCTGCTTCTTGCCGCCAAGGTAACGTTCATGTCAGAGATTGTCGTGAATCAGGTGCCAGGCATGCCCGACGGCGCAAAGATCTGGAGGAATGGCATGGACGAAGGCGCTGTGGAAGCGCAGGCGTTCGCGGTGGCCAATGCGCTTGCCTCCGTGAATCCCAGTAACGCCGAAAGCGTGAAGAAGTTCGTTCAGCCGTTCCTGTCACCGGACGCTTATACGGTGGTGAGCAAGGCGATCGACAACAAGGCTGCGCAACTTGCACAGCAACACGAGCTGGGCAGCTATTACCTCGTTCTTGGCGCTCGCCCGTTCTATCACGACGACAAGCTGGGAAGAGTTTTTGTGTCGGGTGAGCTGCACACGGTGAATGCCGCGCGAGACACGTCAGAGCCCTGGGTGTTTGAATTTCCGGTGCGTTTTGCGAACTACCGGATGTGGTTCGACGGAGTGACGGCCTATGTGGGCGACAAGATCCATAACTCGGACTGGATTGAGGCGCAGAACAAGAAATGAAACGAACATCTCTGAACTATCTTCGCGCCCTCGTCGTTGGCGTGTTATCGCCGGTGGCAGCAGTCGGAATCGCCGCCTCACCCTCTGCGCCCGCCCAGACGTCAGCGTCAATGCAAACAGTAGCGCCCGCTGCAGTGTCGTTCGGAACTGGTGAGTCGGCTGGCACGTCCTCGACGAGTGGTCATCAAACCGCACGGGCAAAGTCCGAGGTGGTTCACCGTTCGGCTGGCGCCAAGCCCTATGATCCACTCGCACTCAATCCGACCATTGCGGTGAAGGATACCCCCGCGAAAGAGATCGACCTGCCAGGCGTGATGAAAGTGGAAGGTCAGTCGGTGGGCGCGCTGGATCCGACTCGTGCGCACCCCATACCAATGACGGATGGCGGTGTGGTCACGATTTACATGAGCGTCAACGCACCGAACCGTATCGAGCTGCCGTTCAAGAACCCGCACACAATTCACCGCGATACGCTGCAGGTCGACAAGAGCACTGGTCAGAATATCTACGTGTACTGGAAGTCCCTGCCGGCGACTGAAGAGACGTTGTATATCGAGCCGCCTGGTGGTGGTCCAGTGCTTGGACTCGATATCAAGCCGAAAGAGGTTCCGGCCCAGACATATATCGTCACCGACGACAGCGGAATCGTCGCAGGGAAGGAGAAGTCGAAGAATCGTAGTGACGACTATATCGGGCACGTCCAGGATCTCATGGAGTCGGTGGCGCTCGGCCACGCGCCGGATGGCTATGCAAGCGTCGACATTGCGCTGCCACCGATTGTCATGGATGGACTCGCGGTGATGGTCGCGAAGCGCTACAGCAGCAGGGAAGGCGACCTTTACGTCTACGGTGTGCGCAATCCCAGCCAGTCGCGCGCGGTACTTAACGAGCAGGAGTTTGACGGCGCGAATGTGCTGGCTGTCTCAATTTTCCCGAAACCAGTGCTTCTTCCGGGCGAACAGACCAGGGTCATTGTTCTGGCCCGCAAACGGGAGGAACAGTAAGCATGTGGGAATCTATCAAGGCGTGGGGTGCGGACAAGTACAAGGAATGGAAAGAACTTGATGCGGTCTTTCGCTACCTTATGCTCGCAATCGTGGCGGTGTTCGTGCCGCTAATCATTGCTGCGCACTTTCGTCAGCCGCCGGCGAAGTCGATTATGCAGTCCATGAAGACAGCCGGTCCTGGCAGCGCGCCTGGGCAAGCTAATGCGCAGGGTGCAGCCTTGCCGACGACAGGCGGGGCTACTGACGGCTGGGGTGGACAGCGGA
This sequence comes from Paraburkholderia sp. SECH4, assembly GCF_030511745.1. Lineage (NCBI taxonomy): Bacteria > Pseudomonadati > Pseudomonadota > Betaproteobacteria > Burkholderiales > Burkholderiaceae > Paraburkholderia > Paraburkholderia sp. SECH4. The sequence continues at coordinate 52,151 of NZ_JALOCP010000043.1, read as the reverse complement.
TTCTTCCCGACTCGCCGCGCAACCAGGGGCTGGAAACGGTGCTGGCCAAGATGGACGCGCTTTCAGCGGACGTGCAGAAACTGAAGGGCCAGGTAGGCGCGAACTCAGGTCAGCCCGTCAGATTGCCGACGGTGGGTGCACAGTTTGGCCATTCGCCACTGCCACCCGGATCGCCCGCGGATGCCGCTAGCGGCACCGCTGTTGCGACTACAGGAAACGGATTGGGTAAGGATCTCCCCGAGTCTGTCAGTTTTGATCAGCCGGGGAAGCAACCGGCTGGCCGTGGCAATGGGAAATCTGCCGATGGAGCGGATGCGCCGTCCGATTCGATGGCGGCGGCACCCGTACCGAGCCGGCCGCTGATGGTTTCCGATCCTATTGATAAGAACGCACAGGACGACGGCAGCGGTTCCCGTCCAGATCTGGTGCTGCCGATCTACACCGGCCTCGAGGCGGTGATGCTATCGGGGGTCAACGCCCGCCCGAGCGGCTCGAACAATGGTTCCAGCGGTGGGGCGGCCGGCAGTGTAACTGCCGCCTTGAATGTTGGTGCGCCGTTCGTCTCGCGCGTCAAAGGTGTAGCGATCATGCCGAACTCGTGGAAGACGTCCGATCTCGAAAACTGCTTCATCGGTGGTTCAGCGACCGCCGTGCTCAGCGCCGAGCGGGCGTACGGAATTGCGGACCACATCAGCTGCATTTTCAAGAATGGAGACGTCTACGAGGCACCGATCAAAGCCTACGCCCTGGACGTCGACGGCACCCTCGGTATCGCGGGAAAGGTAGTGAACAAGCAGGGCGCGATGCTGATGCAAGCCGCGCTGACAGGGATGGCCGCAGGCCTCGGCTCGGCTCTTGCACCGACTGCAGTGCCCTCATACAACTCGAACGCCGGCAGCGGCTCGCAACAAAGCTTTACCGTGCCGTCGCCTGGTTATCTCGCGGGGACCGCTGTCGGGCAGGGTGTTAACCATGCGGCGACCGAGCTCTCGCAGTTCTATCTCAACTTCGCGAAGGAGACGTTTCCTGTGGTGGAAGTAACGGCCGGTACCCGTGTCACGTGGATTCTTGAAGAAGACATCACGTTGAAGAAACGAGTCGAATCGAAGGGAGCCAATTCATGAGTTATCGAAACTTGTCCACAAACATTGCCTGTCTGATCGGCGCGGGATTGCTTGTCGGGCTTTCTGGCTGCAGTACTGCCTTCAACCCGATCGGCTCCAACTCGTATGACTGCAATCGCAAGCAGGATCCGAGCAGTATTTATTGCCACAGTTTCAAGTCGGTCGAGGCTTCGACGAACGGGGAACTACCTGACAGCCGTTTTGACCAGGAACTGAAGTTCAGTCAGTACGACAAGGCCACTGAGATTGCGCCGGTCGGCGCATCGACGGGAGCAGTGATCAAAGGAGGGGCCGGCGAGTCAATCGCAATGGGCTCGTCGCCGCTTGCGCAACTAGGAGGGCCTTCGCTGCCGCCCGCAGACGACACGCCGGTGCGGGCGGGCCCGGTCATTCAGCGCACCTGGATCAAACACTTCGTCAACGCCAACGATGCGCGTATAGGCGACACGGTCGTCTACAAGGAGGTCGTCCCGACACATTGGGTCGGCTTTGATGGTGGCGACCCCCAGAGTGTCGAACGAGGCATGTATCCACACAAGGTGCAAGAAACAAAGACGGCAATGGGCGGACTGCAGATTCCTCCGTCGCTCTCCCGGCCGCTTTCATCGCAAACCGATTTCATTCAGCCGGGCACCGCTCCGGCCCCGTCTGAAAACCCAGGCAGTCCCACAGCCATGTCCATGCCACAGTAAGGAAGAGGAGCTCATGCACCAAGACACCCATACCCTCAACGCACCGATCATGGTTCCGGCGCCAACGCCGGAACCGGTCAGATCGACACGTACCACCATGGTCATGGTCGCCGCCATGACCGCAATGCTGATGTCTATCGGCGCGCTCAACGGTGGTTCCGCCCTCGGATCGAGCGCCTGGGACGTGTTTGTCACCACGATTCAGACCGTGATGTCCAGCACGTTCATCATGTTCCTGATCATGCTGGGCCTGCTGATCACCGTATGGCAGCTCGCACACGGTAGCGGATACCGCAACCTGACAGTGGTACTCGGCGTTCTGGTGGTTGGGCTAATCGGTCCGTCGATTGCGACCACGGTTGCAACGGCGACGGGCCCCGGCGACGCCGTATCCGTACAGATGGATCTCGGAACCGCGCAGTAGCCGGTCGAGCCCCGAGAGACCTTCCGTCCCTGACAGCGCGGCGAACATTGCTGCGCTGTCTCTCCCCGATCCGCAGAGACACAAACCGTGGCCGTCACTACCTCGAAGATCAAGACTGAGAAGACGAGCAAGATCGTCAACCTCGAAACGTACACACCCGACACCCGGCTGGTCATCTCACGCCCGCCGACGGAAAAGGCTGTCATCGGCGGGGTCTACCGGATGAGTCCCCTGGCAGGCGGCGGCGGTGAGTTCAGCACGGTTGTCCAGAACGTTTTCAAGAGCCTGCCTGAGGATTCTGTCATCCAGGTATGCCTTGTTGTATCGCCAGACCACGAAGCTGCCGAAACTTTCGCGAAGGGGAAAGTACACGGCGGGCACGTGGTGCAGGATCTGATAGAGCGGCAGAAGAAGCTTTTCGCCTCTGCGACAAAGACTGACGCGTTGCAGGACATGCCGATGCTGAACGTGTCCGAAGTCATCATCGCTCTGGCTGTCCCGACAAACCGGGTGGAAGGCGCTGCGCTCGAGGAAAGCGAAAATCTTCAAAACGATTTTCTGGCGGAACTGCGCAACTGCGGCTTCTACGATGTTGAGCGATTGAGCGCCGCACAGCTCGCCGGCGTGTACCGGAAATTCGCGAATATCTACGCGAAACTCCAGAAGGAAGTTCAACTCGATCCTTTCCTTGATCTGAAGCAACAGATTTACGGGCCGGACGAAGATTTTGACTTTAGCCGCGACCGCCGCATTGGTGCTTTCGGCGAGGACACGTATTGTGCGGTGATCACCTGCAAGTCGTACCCGGAACATCCGTTCCACGGGATCATGAATCTCGTGAGCGGAGCGCCATTTAACAAGGGGCAGACAAAGGAAGGCGGCGGCCAGCGGAACAACACACCATTCATTCTCTCGACAACCGTGCGTGTTGGTAACCAGCGCAAGGAATGGCGCCGCGTTGAGAGCGCGATCAAGTCCCGCACGACGGTCCAGAATGTGCCGCTCAAACTCGGCGTTGAGGACAGCAATGCGAAGCTCAACGACCTGCTGGCGCTGAAAAAGATGGTTTCCGGGGACGGAAACAGGTACGTGCACGTTTCCACCACCGCCTTCGTGTTCGGCCGGACTCCGAAGGAGGCTCGGGTCGCCGCAACGACCCTGAAGGGCACACTGGACAGGCTGGAGTTCGACGCTCGTCTGGTGGTCGGGAATATGCTGGTGAGGTTCGCGCAGATGCTGCCGCTGAACTTCTCTGTAAAAATCGCAGAAGCGCTTCAGGGTGAGACTACGACTGCGGCCTCAGAAGTGGGGTGTCTGCTGCCCGTCTACGGCGACTACCTTGGAAACGTCAATGCCAATTCTCCCATCACGGGTGCCGCCTTCATTACGCGTCGGGGCCGTGCGCACTATTTCGACCCCTTCACAAGCAACTCGAACTTCTGCGGGACGATGTGTGCGAAGTCAGGCGCCGGCAAGTCGTTCAGCCTGCAGTACCAGATTGAATGCGATCTGGCGATGGGCCGTATGGTCATTCTCTTCGACAACGGGCGCAGCTCGAAGAACTTCTGCAGGGCTGTCGGTGGGGAATTCAACGAGTTCGGCGAAGGCGATTTCAGGCCTTCGCTCAATCCGTTCACCGGGCTGACCGATGACGAGTTTGCGGAGCAGCAGGAGGGGATCACGGACCTCGTCGTCATGATGGCGTACGGCGATGAAAAGGTCGATCCGGGTGCCCGGATTGCAGTGAATGAAGCGGTAAAGGCCGCGTGGGCACAGAAGAACGACGAGGCGGAGATTTCTACAGTTATCGACTGCTTGCGCAAGATTGTTGAGTCGGCCGCACAGGATACTTTTCAGAATCAGGTGGTCATCGCCGCATCAAATGTGGTTCCCCGCCTCCGGTCTTTTATCGAATCCCCAACTCGGGGTGTGTACTTCCGCGGGCCCAGCACGCTGGATGCAAGCAAGCAGCTCACGGTGTTCGAGCTCGCGAGCCTCGGCAGCGATGAACACCTGAAGCGATGCGTTCTTTTCTGCGCAATGAACGTGCTGATGACCCGCCTGCGCAAAACATCCGCCAAGAAGCGCTTCTGGGTCGACGAAGCGATTGACCTCTTCAAGGTGGAGTCTGCCGGCGCCGCAATGGAAGGCCTCTATTTGAAGGGTCGAAAGGAGAAGCTCGCGGTCTGGATCATCGTTCAATCGCTGCTTGCCCTTTCACGCTACGCCGCGGGCGAGGTCATCCTGCGGCAGTCGGCGTGGAAAATGATCATGGCGCAGGAGCCAGAGGAGATCGACCAGGTTATCGACAAGAAGGTGATGACAGCTTTTTCGGGCGATGCCTACTTCGCCAAGCTATTGCGCGGTGTTGAGTCGAAAAAGTTCGCGTGGAGCGAAACGCTGATCATGGGTGAACAGACCTACGAGGTGGTGCGCCTCTACGTGGATAAGTTCACCGCGACGCTTTTCAGTTCCGAGGATGACCGGGACGAGGTATTCCGCCTCGTAGACGTCGGTATGAGCGTGATCGAGGCGACGATCAGGGTGATGGGCGACAAGAAGGCGAGGCTGCGAGAGTCGATGCTGAACGTCATCAGGATGTACCGTGAACACGATGGCCTGACCGACAGGGAAATTCTGGCCGAAATGGAGGAACTCTGCGAATGAAAAAGCTCTTGCTAGGCGGCAACATGCCGTATTCGGTGCTGATCGCCCTTGTGCTCGCGGCGTATTTATTCGGCGGAAAGATGAGCCAGGTGACTTCATCTGGTCTGGCGAAACCGGCATGCGGGATAGCAGTTGCGGACAAGGGTGAGGTGATACTTGAAGCCCTGCTGGCGAATCCGGAAATGTCGAAAGACCAGCGGAAAACCAACATCGTTACGCCGATCCTGGACGTAATGCGGAAGTATCAGACGCAAGGCTTTGCAGTTATCGACATGAGCAGGAATGACGCAGGCGAAATGACGGTGGCGGCGGTGCCGGCAAATGCGATTGACATCACGAACGAATTGCGTCACGCGGTCCACCTTCCGCCCTCGACACCCTCTGTGCCTCATCAGATCAATGCCAAGCCGGCAAGCGCGCCGGATGTGCCGAAAGCAGCGAGCGGGGCGGGCAATGACTGATATTGCAGGCACTGTCCTTACGAAACGGAAATCGGCCGCTGACAGGCGGTTTTTCGTCGCCCTGTTTCTGACCGGCCTCCTGCTTGCGGACGCGTTCTGGTTCAAGCCTTTGCTGACGATTGGCGTTGATCCGCAGAAGGAACGCTGCCTGCCTGACCTGCACGCGGCGCTGATGGTCCACCGGGCTCCGCGTGAGGTAAGGGATGGCGATCTGGTTTTCTGGAAGCCACAAGGCGCGCTTTCGCATTTCAGGGAACAGTACATCATGAAGGAGGTCGCCGGCGTCCCAGGTGACCTCGTCACCGTAGCCGGCGGCAAGGTCATGATCAACGGCCACACGGTGGTCGAAGGTTTTCCCCTGGCCCGCTATTACCACAAGCCGGCAAACGCATTCGATCGAAGCGAGATCATCCCGGCCGGCAAGCTGTTCATGATCGGCACGCATCCGCTTTCCAACGATTCGCGCTACTGGGGCTATCTGGATGTCACTCGCGTCTCTGGCTTTGCCTACCGTCTTTTCTAATATGCACCTTCGCCACCTTGTCACTCTCGTGACCTTCTTGTGCCTTGGCGTAGCGGCCTCGGGAATCGTCAGCGCGCAGGTCACCTCGCGCGGCGACGAGTACGGCGACGCCTTTCTGCACTACGAGCCGTATGTAACCCCGGGCGTCAGGAAGGACGATACACCGAAGCAGTCACCGCGCCAGGACGTCACTGGAGCTCCGGCTAAGCCCTCAAGCGAATCCAGCGTAAACGTCGCGTGGTTGCGGCAGAACTACCCGATGCTGGAAGAGCGGGCGATCAACGACCCGACGGACGACAACGTGTCGGCCTACATGTACACAAAGCGGGTCATCCTCGACAAAAGCCAGCGGTTTAGCGAGGCGGTCACACGCGTATTGCACGAGGACCCGATGCTCGACGAAAACAATCGGATCCCATACGCGTCTACCGGTGCCCAGACTGTACGCAACGCCGACTATCAGGCGCAGGAAAAGGCCGTTCAGGAACTCGCACAGATCGGCGGTCTGCTGATCTTCGTCGACGGCAACTGTCGCTTCTGTGCGATGCAGTTGCCGGTGCTCGACATGCTCAAACACACGGACAACCTGGAGTATCTGGTGATCTCGATCGATGGCACGCGTCCCAAGGGGTACAAGGGCACGGTGACAGCCGACAATGGGCTTTACGGCAAGCTGGGCCTTAAGCTGACCCCCTCGATCGTATACGTGGCAAAACCTCGTTCATATCAGGATGGCCGGGACCCAAACCGCTATCTGATCGTGTCACAGGGATTCTACGCAGCCGACGAACTGAGAAAGCAGATCGCCTATGCCGGGCACCAGACTGAGTTGCTGAGTGCGTCAACGATGCGTGATCTGAACGTATGGGATCGCGGCGTGGCCAGCACCACGGATCTACAGCATCTCCAGCTCGATCCGAACAAGCCCGGAACCTTCAGGGCAACACTTCAACCGTACCTGCTCAAGCAGTATTAAGGACCGCCGATGCGCGCAAAACATCTTTTGGCTGCGGCCGTTCTGGCGATCGCCCCGGTGTTCGCGACTGCGGGCATTCTGGCCGATCTTGGCTCGATGGTGATGAGCAACTCGACTGCCCCGAGTACCATGAGTACACAGGATCGGGTGGGCATGTTCATGGGCGGGTTCTCCATGCGCACGCCGATCCAGAATGTTCACCTGCTCACCTTCGACCCGCCGCGCATCGATGCTGGTTGTGGAGGCATCGACCTCTACGGTGGATCGTTTTCATTCATTAACGGCGCGCAACTGATCCAGATCTTCCGGAACGTAGCAGCCAATGCTGCGGGCCTGGCTTTCAAGGCCGCGATCAAGGCGATTTCGCCTTCTCTCGATGCACTGCTCAGCGAATTTCAGGCGCTGCTGCAGAACATGAATAATCTCTCGAAGAACTCCTGTCAGCTTGCGCACCTACTCGTCGACCCGGCGGAGAACGCCTTGTCCAATGCAGTCAACGGCGACGGCACTGTTTCGAGCACGCAGTCGAACGCGTTTACAGATGGCATGGCATCGCTGACGGGTTACCTTAGCCAGGCGAATTCCTACCTGAAGAACGTGTCGTCGAATAGCCCCAAGCAAGGCAATCAGGTAGTCAAGACGGTCATCAGCTCCGGCGCCTCGTCGATCATGGGGATGGCCGGGCTGACGAATGTCGACGGGACTAGCGACAATCCGACAGACCCGAACAGCCTGAACAATCAGCTTCTCTATGCGTTGCTCGGCTACAAGATCAACGGAGTGCCGTGTAGCAGCCAGAACCAGGACGGAACGCCGGCAAGCACCAGCACGCCACCGAACAATTCGGTGGGGCAGGTCATGTGTTCGGGGCCGAAGCTCATTACCCTTGACTCGATTTTTAAGGGCGGTGGTATTGGCTCTCCGTATCCGAACGCAGCGCTGCAGCTCTACCAATGCCAGAACCCGAGCGGCAGTGTGTTTGGTGGGATCGACAACCAGCCGTGCACGATCATGCAGACGAGGGACTTCAACTATCAAGGGGTCCAGGGATACGTGCGAACAATGCTCTTTGGTAGTCCTGATCCGAGTCAGATTGCCACCTCGAGCTCTATCGTTGGGGAGTTTAACGGAGGCACCTCAACGAGTTTTACGCCGCAACAGATCCAGTTCATTCATCAGATGGGCACGCCCCTTATGGCGCTTCTGTCAAAGACCTCAAACCCAGGCACACGGACTGCGATTGCGCAGCGACTCGAACCACTCATTGAGCAATGTGTCACCGCGCAGATCGGTGAGGTTTTGTACAGGGGCGCGAATCTGATTCAGACGTCGACTGGCTTCGATCTCGACAAGGACCAGAAGGACAACATCGAGCAATTGCGTACGGACTATCTCCGCTACCAGAACTTCTGCAATGAAGCCGATTCGATGCACAAGATCGTTGGCGAGTTGAACGACGACGCGCGGCTCATGAGTACCAGCAACCGATAATCCTGGGCGGAGACAGGCATGCCTACCCTAACTTACTACTCGACCAGTGCCGACCTGACGACGCTCTACGCGATCCTTAACGCCGTCGCGATGATCTGCCAGCAGACGGTATTTATCTGGGCGTTCGCACTCGCAGTTTCCCTGTGGCGTCTACTCTCTACGTCCGTTGGGGCCGTGTTCCAGAGTTCGGGCGGAGCGCAGGCCGGTATCTCGACGCTTTCCACCGGGGGCATGAGCGCCTTTGTCCCGTTTGTGGCGGCATTCGTCCTGACGAACCCGGGCCTGCAGGGAACCGTTCAGATCGAAGCGACCGTCAACGGTGCTCTGTCGGAGGTTGACCATGTCCCGTTCGTCATCTCGGCGATTCCTGCTGCTGGCAGTGTCCTGTCGATGAACCTGAACCAGTATGTTTCGACTGCATTCGGCAACGTTGACGCGGAATATCCAGTTATTTCGTCGACAGCGAACGGGTTCATGAATCCGATGAAGATACTGCTCAGTTCGCGTACAGCGATGTACCGGCTGGGTGGCATCGATTCGGAGATCAAAAGTGTCGTCTCGACATGCCTTGGCCCGGACGCGGGGGTAAATTACGCGGCCATCCAGAACCAGGTGATGAACTCGGGCAACTCGGGTGCAACTGCCGCGAAGTCGATCGCGATTAATGGCGTCAATCCTACGTCAATCGGTGCATTGCTATATCAGGCGGCACAGAATACAAGTGGCATGGTCAATGACGTGTCTCTTAGCGCGAATAACTATCTAACCTGTGCCGACGCGGCCCAGCAGGTGGCGAATGACATTTCGACTGCACTCACGTCTGTCGAGTTTCCGCGCGTACTGCAGGGCGCCGTCAATGGTATGGATCAGCCTTTGGCGAACGCTGATTTCAGTTTTTCGACGGTTGCCGGTCAATTCAATGCGATTTCCGTCGCAAACACACTAGGAAGCACGTTTACGGGCGGCACCGCTCAGAGTGAAGCTGAGTTCATGAACATGCTGTTTTCGGAGATGGTCGAGAACGACATTTCCTGTCTGCGGGCCAGTGGCGACTCGCTGACCCAGTGTCAGTCGACGGCTTTGCAGGCATCCGAAGTCGAGCGTAACAACCTTCAGGAGGCTGCGAGCGAGGTGCCGATGTTGCGCTATGCCGGGAGTTTCGGTAATTACCTGATCGCGCTGATCATCGGGCTTGGCCCGGTGATCGTGATGTTCATGATGTTCGCAGGAATCGGCGCGGGCAAGACGATCAAGAATGCGGCACATATCATCGTGTGGCCACTGCTCGTCGTGAACGTTGGTGCGGAACTGGTCAACGGAATGATCTGTATCAGCTACGCGAATTTTCTGAACGAGTTGCGCCAGGGTGGCTGGCTATCCCATGCAGTGACGTTTGCAGCGTACAAGGAACTCAGTCTGCAGATCGGTACGGGCTCGCACATCATGGCGAGCCTTCCAGTGCTGATGAGCGTTATTTTCGGACTCGGCGAGTCGTCCGCAATGACGAACGTGGGATCGAGTATCTCCCCGAAGAGCACGGAGGTTGCCGAGAACCTGGCGCCGCGACCGGAAAGCACAGCGCCGATGTTCCAGCAAAGTCAGGTTGCCATGGGAACGCAGTATGGCGACGGAATGGGACGCTTGATGTACAACGGGGGGATCGAAGCTGCGGCATCGAGCGTCAGCTACGGCAACAGCGCACGTGAGGTGTCACAGACGTTGAGTCAGGCGGATCAACGCAGCCAGTCGATAACCCAGGGTGAGCAGGATCTGCGCGATTTTCGTCGGGCTAACAGTACGGGGGACTTTTCCCGCTTCACGAACGACAGTGTGGTTGCTACTGCGCTGGCCAGGAACTGGGCCGATGAACATCGAGCGGGGAACGACGAGCACCGGGGCGCCAACACGTCTGACGCGAGGGCTAACTCCAACACATCGCGGATAGGGGCCACTGCGCATGCGGGGGTCGGCACCGACGGGGTTGGTTGGGGTGTCGGCGGGAGCACTTCGACCGAGGCCGGCACGCAGGACAGCGCCACCCGAACCACGTCAGTCGGAAAGAACGAGGCACTGAGTGAATCCCAAGCCATGGCGAGTGTGCTGTCGAAGACCATGCAGCAGCTGGCGAACACGAGTCACGGAACGCAGGCGTCCAGCGATCTGACGAAGGCACTGGATCGTCAGCAGTCGTACCAGAAGACGATTTCCCAGGTCCAATCGACGAGCGATATCGCTGCGCAGGCGGTTCGCGACTCTGATTCGTTTGTGGACATGGCGGGAAGCCTTCACGCGGATCAGATTGTCCGGCAGAGTCAGACCAATGGAGAGTACCGGACCTTCCAGATGACGGAGGGTCGGCTCGCTCAGCAAAATCCAGCGTTCTCGAAATATCTCGGCCTTGCAGAAGAGGAGGCGAAATCCGGCGCGACCGACAGTATTGTGTCCTCGCCAGCCACGCAGGACATGGTCAACCGGCACCGTGCGGCTTACCTGTTGGCACACGATAGCGGCGCGAGCGCGGCAGATCGCAAGCAGGGGCTGGAATATCTCGCGAAGGAAGGCAGCGCGATGTTCCATGGAGGCGTGGAACGCGATGTTCCACAGCCCAAAAACATGCATATTGATTCGCCTTCGAATGCTACCGGCTTGCCTGGATTTGGGCCGCAGGGTGGGGTACTGCCGCAATCGCGGGCGCCCCAAGGCGGCGGGGTACCTCCGGCGAGGCCTCATGTCGCGCACCCGGGACCGGCCGCCACGCCAGGTGGGGTACTGCCGCAATCGCGGGCCCCCCAAGGCGACGGGGCACCTCCGGCGAGGCCTAATGTCGCGCATCCGGGACCGGCCGCCACGCCCGTTTCGGCTCCTCAATCGGATCTGGGGGAAGATGTCAGGGCCAAGGTGGAAGGTGGGCTAACGCACGGAAGCGCCGCTATGGGCAACGCGATCAAGGGTGCAGACCGGTACGCGGAGTATGCGGGTCTGACGGAGGAGGGGCCGGGGACAATCCGCAGAACGGTCAATCTGGTCAACAACAACGCGGCCGATCTCGCTCGAAAAGCGGGAACAGCATCGATGACTGGAATGGGCGACCCGAACAAACCGCTCCCTGGGCAGGAGCCTGCGCCTTCGCCGAAACCCACGCCTTCGAAATTCGTGCGAAGGTGATACAAACGGGATGCCTGTCCAAAGGCTGGCGTTGTCGTTTGACCGGTATTCGGGAACTGTGGTACGTTGGGATAACAGGAACGATACTTTCGGGGGATACGATGAGGATCATGAAAGCGCTTCAAGCTCTCCTCGGCGTAGCGCGGCCAGGGGCACGAACTGGTCTTTCGCCGGCTGGCGATGAGTTGCGGATGAAGAGGGTACGTTCGCGACGCCGTTCTGCGATCTCGACCAGTTCCGGGGTGGGCCTCGGACTGCCGGGCCCGAAGAATGGCTTCGGGATGAAGAGCGGCACGGGATTCTAAGTTCACATTTCCGTGGCGCAATGTAGAGGGCCGTTTTCGCATGCGAAAACGGCCTTTCTACTTTCCGACGTGTCCCGGGGAACCCTTACCAGTCAAATACCCCTCCATCCTCGCGATCGGGCTGCAGATCCATGTGAGCCCTTAGCGCATTGCGTACCGTGGCTGGTGCCAGTTTATACATCGCCGCAATCGTTTCGACGTCGACACCTTCCTTGGTCAACTTCATCCAGGCAACGAGCCGTTCCTCGCGTGTCTGCTTCTCGGTAATGCCCATTGCGCGGCGGAACTGCACGGCACGAGCCCGCTCGGCCTTCTTTTTGACCTCAACATAGGAAAAGGCGCGCTTTCGGTAGAGGGTGCTCAGGATCGTGTCTGGCTTGACGTTGTAAATCTTGGCGATCGCCTCGAGGCTCCTGCCAGAAGTAAGAAGTCGAACCCACTGGTCGTATCGGGTGTTGAGGATGTCGTCTTTGGTGATGCCTAGCTCGTGACGGTACTTGTAGACGTCGATATGTTTGGCACCAATCATCTCGGCAATAACGGTGTCCATGAGTCCTCTGTCGAGGCCTTTCTTTGCCAGTTTTCTCTGTTCGTCAGTCAGCATGGGCGAGATATCGCATAAGGGCGGTAGGCCGGCGTTGCAAAAACAGGGACTGAGTCGGCGGCGGCGCCTGGCTGAGTGTTCTTGGGAGTCGTTCAATACAACATTGCTGCATAAGCCGCTACGGCTTATGCAGCAATGTTCGTCGCCGCGCTCTCTCGGTTCGAAAGTGCCGATTTTAACCGATAGGCGCGACGACAAACGAAAGCTTTGTAAGAATTGGTGAGGAGTGGTCCTGGATGACCGACTCGTCATGTCCATCCATCCAAAGACGCGCAATTGTGCCGTTCAACGTGCCATAGAAATAATGCCGTTCACGAGCTGGCTGAACATCTGCGCGTCTCCCTGTGTGAATTCGGGCGTTACGATGTACGTGCCTGCGACTGTGACGGCCGGCGTGTTGGTGACTTCAAGACCCTTCTGCGTGACAAGCAACGTTTCGAGATTCACCCGCAGTGCATCGGCGTGCTGATGTACCAGCAGAGGAACAGAAACAGGGACGTGCGCCGCCTGTCCTATACGGTCGATACCCGCCCAGTTTCGGGTCGCAATGCTTTTATCCTGCACCCCGATGAACGATGCTTCCATAAAGTTATGCACGTAGGCCGGATAGTATTTCTGGACCGCGAGGAAGCTGAGTGCGAATTCAAGGCCGTCCCCTTTGTTGACCAACGGCGTGAAAATGAAGGCCTTGCCCGCCGGCAACGTCGCCTCCAGATTTTTGAAGAACTGAAAGTAAGACCGTGAGAAAGGACAGGCGGGCGAGAAGAAGACCCGCACCGTTTCCTCATCTCCGGCGACAGGCTTGACCTGGAGGTAAGGCTTAAGCTCGTCCATCCCTTGCGGGACCTTAGCGAAAGCAGTGGGCGGTGCAATGACCGTCAGCATGGCGAGCAGCAAATGACGTCGTTTCATCTCAAGCGGCCTCCTCTTGAAGGAATTTGATTAGGGTGCCAACCTTTGCCTGTTCGATAAACGATGACAGTTCGACGTTCTCTCCGTTGTCACGCGCGCGGCTGTGTGCATCAATTGCATCCGACACTGCCTGGAAGCTGAGCGCATGTTCCTTTGCGAGCCTGACCCGCAGACCCGGGTGCCGTTCCGCGTCGGGGTTTCCCTCTACTCTCGACATAGTCTCGGGCAAAGTTGCACCGTGACTTTGCACCGCTCTCACCCCACCAACTGCAAGCGGCTCAAACGATAATTGCTCGCACGCCACTTTGTAGATATGTGACACGTCCACATTCGGCTCCTTGATCAAACGCTGAATATCCGGGGTGACGACAATTCCCTCGATGACCGGAACCTTGCCCGCAGACTTTCCGTTGGGCACCACCTCCGCGACCTCGCCGCACAAGTCGATTCCGTTCGTTCTGATCCAGTCACGCTCCCCACTCGTGATCTTCCGCGTTTCAACCTCGCCGTCATATCGACTCAACAGCCGTTGGGCGAGTACAAGCTTGAGCGCTGCGGCGATTTTGTAGGCATAGTTGGCGCGGTCTTCTGGCGGTGTCATGTCGAGCATGCGGGTCACAGCCTCCGCCGCGCTGTTGGTGTGAAGGGTGGCGAGAACAATGTGTCCCGTCGACGCGGCCTGAAGAGCAATATCGAGAGTTTCCAGGTCGCGTATTTCGCCGATCTGGATGATGTCCGGATCGCTGCGAAGCGCAGACCTGAGCGCCCGGGGGTATGTGATGTTGCCGCCGATCTGAACCTGTTTGATTGGACCGATGCCCCGCAGTGCGATTTCGACGGGATCCTCGACCGTATGGATCGCTGAACTTCCGTCATTGCGTACACAAAGCATCGCGTTTTGCAGCGTCGTCTTGCCCGATCCGGTCGGCCCCGTAGTAAGAATCAAGCCGCTCGGCAGATGGAGCGCAACCAGGATCTCCTTCATCAGTACATATGAGATTCCGATGTCGTCCAGCTGCGGCGCACGCTGTGCATCGAGCAATCGCGTGATGAAAGCGAAGCCGTTGTAGGTCTTCGTATATTCAACGCGGACATCAACGTTGTACGTCATCTCGTCTTCGAACAACTTCAGACCATGAAGTGCCGAAAAATGATCGGGAAGAGACAAGTCGAATCGCGTCGACTCGATATCAGGGGTGGTTGCCCCCTGTGGTGTTCCCGCTAGTTCGAACAGCTTGGTTTCCCATCGTGAAGCAGCGTCATCCGTCTCATAGCGAAGGCGGAAATTCCTGAAGCCATCCGGCGTACGAATGTTCACAAATATATGAGGACGATTGCGTAAACCTCGCCCTGAGATATGTATGTCGGAACACCTGTAGACAATGGCCCATGTATAAAGACTTCGTATCAGGCGTTCTACTGGGGCCTTGTCGCTCGATCCTTCATCGATCAGCATGATCGAGCGGCGCTCAGCCTTGTTAGTCATCGCGGCAATTTGCGCATCAATTTCCGCGAGTCCAGGTAGGGATGCGAACAGCTTTTCGTGTGCTGCGTATTGCGCACTCATGAGGTTCATCCGTCTGTAGGTAGGAGACAGTCATCGACCGCGATAAGCCGACGTCGTTCGAAAGGTCTATCACCATGGTCAAGCCGACTCATCCGCTTGTCTCAAAGCGGAAATACATCGCAGGATCGGCGGTCGTTATCCATAGGCGTATGGAATAAATAATAATTGGAGTCCATCCGTGAACTGATTATAATTCACCGGTCAAACCCGTGCGAACAACAGCATGTACGATAAAACAAAGCAAACCCACCATCAAATCCGCGACACTCACGACGGGCGTTCACCGCGAGGTCCCGTTCGGGTTGTGGCGATCAAGGTTTGCACGGCCAGTGTCTTCTCAGGACTGTTCGCAATCTTCGGCATCGCATCTGCGTCTGCAGAGGATCTTCTGAATGTCTTTAGTCACGCTGTTGTCGATGGGACGGCAAGTGCTCCGCTACCAGACATTCCCACTTTCCAGAACGCGATCAGGATCGTGCAGCAACGTACGGGCAGCGATGCTCCACTCGCGATTTACGCGGAGCGGATCACGAGGTTCCAGAATCAACCTCGGTGTGGCCGTGTTGTCTTCATGATTGGACAGCCTGCTACACACAAGGCATGGAAAGACATGGGCGGACAACTGAATATCTGTGAAGATGGCGGTCCGCCGCTGCGTATGTGCCCGGGAAAACCGGACGTGCTTCTGCCCGTCGATGCGATGTGCCCCGGGGGCACACGCCCCGTCGATACTCCCGAAGTGACAGCTGCGATTCAGCAGGCGGTCGCACAAGGCAGTTTGACTCCTGACGCCTTTGCTGCGCGTGAGCGGGCTCTGCGTCCCGCCTCTGATGCATTTGCCACGCAAGGGAAGGGAGTTCATCAGTGAAACGCGCGCTCCCGCTCATCGTGACGTTGTTCGCGCACGTAGTTTGCGCACAGAACGCGGCGAACGTCGCCGCAGGTCAGTCGTTCGCGAATTCGATCGCGCCGAGTTCGCCATCGCAGATCGTGAATCCGTCAGGCGTCAACGCGTCGGCTTGGGGTAGTCAATCGGGTACGCCGACCTCAGTCCCAACAGGGCTAGGCGGGTTTTCTTCGCCCAACACGAGTTCGACGCTTCTCAGCACAGCGAAATCAAGCAGTCTCACCCAGATGGGAAATCAGGCGATGACCGATTGCGCGAACTATGTGCCGGGCGCTGACCCGTATCAGAACCAGTACTGCGCGGCCGTGAATTTCCTGAACAACCAGTGCATGCAGCCTACGACTGGTGAAAAATCAATTCTGGGAAATACCGGGACCACACAGGGATCGGCATCCAATTGCGCAGGTAGCTATGGCGCCGGCCAGTCCCAGTTCGGGTTTGCCGATCAGGAAACGTCGAACGACAACATATTCAACCCGATCAGCAACCTCGGGACGAATGCTTCTGGCGTGATGCAGCAAACCTGCAAGTCACAGGCAGTAGTGACACAGCCTGCCCAGTACGCCAACAACACCTGCATTGTCTCAAGGGACGCGGAATCAGACGGGTGCACACAGCAGTTGAATGTCAACGCAAGTGCCGCGAATACTCCGGCAACCCTCGGGCAGGTCGGTTGTGTGTCGCCGTGGATTACCCTCTATTCCGGTGGAGGAACAACGATGGGTTGCCTGATCGTTGCAGCCGACAGTAAGAATTTGCATACCGGTGATACGTACGACGGTTTGATCATATTCCAGAAGGATTCCGTAGACGCCTATGGCCACGCGGAAAAGGATGGGTGGGACGGCTATGACCACGAGTGGCAAGACTGGGTAAACTCCTATAGCGGCGGCAATCCATCCCACTGTGCCGGGGCGGGTACCCCGTTGAACTGCTTCAAGGAGGCGTTCGCCGATGCAGGCTTTAACCACTATACAGACACTGGAATCGCAACCGAGTGGTACAGCACCGGGCAAGGCTATGTTTGTCCCACCGGTGCAACTCTGAGCGGCTCCAATTGCGTCGCGAAAACCTTTACGTATAACTGGACGGACAACTGCGGCCCGCTCACGGGTGGTGCAGCGCTGCCGACGCCATCGCAATGATGGAGAGCCAGCCATGTTGAGACGTCTTGATTTTCGCCGCCTAGTGCTAGTTGCGCTTACCATTCTTCTCGCCCATGCGGAGACTGGATATGGTCAGGCGGCCTGCACCCAGATTCCGGGGTCGCAAACCTGCGTCGATGCAACTCCCTGCAAGACGATGGCCAATGGCGTGCAGGTATGTCTCGATAACGCATCGCTGCCGACAGGCGCCCAGCAGGTCCCCTATAGCTGCTGGCAGTACACCTACCAGTACGCGTGCCCAGGGGCAACAACGAACACGTGCGGCCAGTATCAGAGCAACCCGGCATGCGGCGTCCTCTCCAGCGTTTGCAACGACACGATCGCCGAGACAGGCGAGTGCGACGAGTGGACGTACACGTACCAATGTCAGACGCAGGCACAGCAGGTATCGTCACAAATGCAGTGTTCTAACGGACTGTTCGATACATCGCAGTTCACAGCGCCCGCGAACCAGAACAACTCATTCGTCTATGCCGCGGTCGGCCTTGAAGCACTCGGCGAGGGGCAGAACTACACGAACGGCCAGACACTATTTTCAGGAGTTGCGGAATCGTGCCGGAAGGGCTACGGCGGCATCCAGAATTGCTGCAAAAGTTCTCCGGGTGCCCAATCGAATTCGGTGATCGCGAACATCGCCCTGGGCGCCACGATGTCTGTTGTCAAATACGTTGGCGAGAAGGCCATAGATATGGCATCGCCCTACGTGTTTGACTTCATGTACCAGGCGGGCCTGTTTGGAGATGGTGCATTTCAGATCGCCTCGACTGCAGCGAGCACGGGAGGGACAGCGCTTGCTGCTGGAGGTCTGTCGGTCGGAGCCTACGGGTTCACGGTTGGGACGGGCACCATGTCCGCAGGGGTCCTCGGCGGGAATATCGAACTGATGAGTGGGGCAGACGGCTATCTTGCCTTCAACCCATATGTCTTCGCCGCGATGGTTGCCATCCAGATCATTGAGAACCTGATGAACTGCTCGCAGGCAGAACAGTTACTCGCGCTTCACAGAGGCGAAAATCTGAGCACTTTCATCGACGAAACATGCTCGAAAACCGCGCTCGGCTCGTGCATACAGCACGTCGATAACTTCTGCTCCTTCAATTCACTGTTGTCCGAAACCATCAATATTCAGGGCAAGACCCAGCTTGGTCTACCTC
Source organism: Paraburkholderia sp. SECH4 (assembly GCF_030511745.1). NCBI lineage: Bacteria > Pseudomonadati > Pseudomonadota > Betaproteobacteria > Burkholderiales > Burkholderiaceae > Paraburkholderia > Paraburkholderia sp. SECH4. The sequence continues at coordinate 34,013 of NZ_JALOCP010000043.1, read as the reverse complement.
TCGCGGACTGTAAGGGACTGACGCCTCAACAGATCACCAAGATCGATTTCAGGAAGATTGACTTCCGCGCGTTTGAACAACAGATCGTGCAGCAGGCTCAGCAATACATGCCCAGCAGCGGCGATATGAGCAAGAACTACCAACCGGTGATGCAGGGAGCCGGAAAAGGTAGCTCACAGAAGAGCACGAATTCCGTCCTGCCAACCTATCCTTCCAGTTCGCAATAGAAACCATGAAAAACGGAAAAGAAATCCTGACCAAAGCTCTTGTGTCAGTCAGTCTGGTCGCCTTCATTGGTACAGCTTGCTTCGCATCGCTGCTGTATGTCGGTAAGCACGCGCTCGAGAAGGATTACAAGCGCCAGTCGGATGAGCTTGCGAAGAACGAGGCAGAGCTTCGTCGGTTGAAAAAGGAAGGAGACACAAACGCTCAGAAACTCGCCGAGGCTCAGCAACAGCTTGATCGGCTTCAGCCCGACAATCAGAAAATGAAGGACAGTATTGGCGCGTTCGCGATGCAGGCGGCGACCTGCGACACGCTCAAGCGCACGTTGAATATCAAGGAGCCGGGGGTTTGAAGATGAGACTACCTTTGATCGAGCTGATTTCCGCTGTCCTGCTATGCGGAGCGTGCCAGGCTATTGCCGCTCCGGTCGAGTTCGACACGGACAGAGCACACGTCATCGTCGTCCGCCCGCTCGATGTGTGGTCTGGCGACCGTTCTGCGCTGGAGTCGTCGATGGAGTCGCTTACCCATCACAGAACTTCATACGACATCACGCTAGACGGAAAGCGCTACCGCGGCAGCCCGAACGTATTTCAGGGCGTTAGCGACAACCCGGTCACCGAGGGTGTTGAGACCGCGCTCGAAGGCACTGATACGCGATTGGTGAGCAACGATCGGTACTGGTTTCACGTTCGCTTCTCCGCTACGCTTCCCGCTACAGGCTACAGCGCCTTCGCCCGTGCTCAGTCAGAGTTCTATCAACGTCATGTGATGCGTGCGGGTGACCCGCGGTCGCTGTCAGGCCGCACTAGCGTACGAAAGTTCATCGGGGGCGCTCTCTCCATCGGTTCGTTGCTGATTCCTGCCCATGTGCTGGGTGTGGGCGACGGTGCGCAAGTAATGCTCAATTCAGGAATTCCGGACGCGATTGAAAACTTACCAGGACCAGAAAGGGCAGCGCTCACTCCGGTGGAGCTGCCAGATCTTGATCTCAGCGCCTACACGGTGCTTGATGTCTGGCGAGTCGACTTCAAACCGGATATCCAAGGCGAGATCCTCATCGCCTATCGTGGCGATAAGACAGCGGACGCCGAGCGCGACGCGCTGGTCAGGGCGATTGTGACGCTGACGGGAGCAGACACGACGCCGGCAGCTGTCGAGCAGTCCCGCCATGCAGATTTTGAAAAACGCGTCGCCATTTGGGACGCTTGTGTAACCAGCGGTAAATGCCAAAAGGAGGCATCGAATGACTCAGCAGAATAACGACGACAAGCCGTCTGCACTGAAGCGGTTTGGCAAGTCTGTAGCAAAGAAAAACGGCTTCTGGACCTGGCTTGCATTTATAGCGATCGCGATCGCAATGGTCGTGACATTTTTGCAGCAATCTGGCCATTGATGAATGGAAACGCGTCGCTTTCAGGCGACGCGTTTCAAGGAACACGCGGTGTTGCCTAGCCAGCGGACGACGTCGTCAACGTTGATTCGCGGTACATGCGGTGCATACATTGCGCATCGTTAGTGTAGGTTCAATGACGAGGACAACCTTTGATGAAACTTGAAATTGCTATTACTGCCGCGACAAGTGCTCCCGCACCTGATCTGCCAAGCCATCTGCTTCCAGGTGCAGGAAGCGACCGTGCAACGTTTCGCGTCGTGACGGGCGAGGTCCCTGATCGCCAAACTATGACCGAACTGCTGGGCGAGGCGATAGTCGATGCTTACTTGACCGACTACAACGAAGAGACTGGCGAAGGCCACTTTGTTGTGGTTGACGGCGACGCACCGGAAGTGGGCGCGGTTATCGATCTTTCTGGCGAAAATGTCGAATCGCTGGAGTTGCGCGATCTTGATCACATTGCCACCGAGGACCACATTGACGCCGAGGTTGACGTCTATCCATCGATGAACATTGAGAAGTACTACCATAACCTAGATCGTCATGACTGGTACTTTACGTTCTCAGATGATCCGTCGGTCTATAAGCAGGGCAACAAAGACAATGAGCGAATACACGGGATTGCACGCCAGCACGGGCAAGACTACCTGGCGCTTTTAGAGGCGTTCTCCAAGCACCATTTTTCGGGGGAGCCGTGGGGAACCGCGCGCTGGGACAAGCCTGCTCGCCCCGTCAACGGCGTACTGGTCCTACCGTCTGCACCGGAAACGGCTGAGGAAGAGCAAAGCCGTACGCCGGTTGGCGTTGCCGAAAGTGAGTTTCTCAATTCCTTCACATTCGCTCCTTCGCCAGAAGATGCGCACACACCTGACGGCAGCCACGCCGTCAAATTTGTCGATGAGCCAATGGACCCCGGTTTATCGCACAAGGCTTCGTTAGTTGTCGCTGGATACGAAATTCCGAACCCGCACGCAATAATGTTTGCCACCCATTCGGCTATTGCAGTCGTTCCCGCTGCTGTTCTGGTTACGCTTCACAAACCGCTTTCGGCCGTGATCGTGGCCGCAGTCGGCATGGGCTTTTTCCACCTGCGAAATCTAGTAGTAAGGTTTGAAAATGCTCGCGGTCTTCACGTGCAAACGTGATGAAAAAACCAGTGGACTGTTGCGCAGCGTGGCGCGCTGTTTCTGTTGCGCGCAATTTGACCGTGGGCCTTGAACTGCCGTCGATGGATGCCCGAAAGACGCAACACCGTAAAACTTACCAATGTTGTTGATAACTTTACTTATGTAAAGTACTACTAACTTTTATACGAATCTTGGCTATGCGTGAATGTTGCACCCACGACGACACTGATAGCATTGAAGTTGACCAGGATATCAACTCTCCGGAGTCGCTGGAACAGTGGATGGCTGGCGCTACGCGTGAAGAACTCATGCAGCGAATCCGCGACTCAGCATCGCGTGAAATGAGCCAGGAAGAAGCTTTCCTCCCGGCAGTTAAGTGGCTCTCTGGTCGTCTTGGTAACGCGTCGGATCACTATCGCGAGATTCATGGCGTGACGAGCGAACTCGATCTGATTGATCCGTGCTCGATCGTTCAGGTCCTGTTGGAGCTCGCACAGCAAGGCGCAAGGGTCAGCGCATCTGACGGCGAGGTCATGCAATTTCTGAGCGACTATCGCCCGGATCTGGTTGCGCAGTTAATCGCGTATCGGAGGCATTGCTTCACACGCCTGACAAACGACTGGCCTGAGGCCGCTCGAGCGGAGCATCTTCGTAATACTCTGGTCGACCGGATTAACTGTGCTGTCCGAACTGGGTACGCACATCTGCCCTCTATCCAATATTGGGCCGGTCTGCTGGAGGTGTACAGCCCGCACCAGTTCGACATTCTTGCGGAACATGAATCGATCGAACGGGACACAGGCGAAACGGAATTTGCCGAGGGGCGATCTTGTGGCCTCGCGGGCATCTTTCCCGAGTCGCCCTACAACCGGCAATCGTTTAAGGACGCAATGTGGTGGCAAGGACATCTTAAGGGTTCCAATGAACGACGGTGGAAACAACTCATTGGCAAACCGAACATAACGGCGGAGTGAAGATGACCGCATATGCATTGAGAGAGATTCTGCTTTTTGCCGCAATTGGTTTTCTCGCGGCTGTGCTTCAAGGCGGGGACTATTGGCTGTGGATGGGTATTGCCGGCGGGGCGTATCTGGCGCTTGCGCTCCTTTCGTCGCGGGCGTTCAATGCGGCGGTTAAGACGGGGTTTGTCAGCCGGTCGGCCAAAAGTCGCACTGCCTTTGGCGTTCATCCTGAATGCAAGTCGCTGTGGCTGGTCCGGCGGCATATTCTTGCGACGCCGTCTACCCGGTTAGCGGTGCCCGCATCGAAACGGAATAACTAAAGAATGGCCCGGCCTTGTCCATGGGCCAGCTAGTTGCAATTTGAAGGATGAAGGGGAGATTTGAGAGATGACAGACTCGACGTACGAGACGCTGCTGGCACAACGCGCGACTCTTGAAAAGCAGATCGAGGCAGCAAAGAACGCCGAGAAGTCGGCAGTGGTGAAAAGTATTCTCGAAAAGATGAATGCCTACAGCATTAGTCTCAGTGACCTAGCCAACGCCGCCCGGCGAAAGAGTCGAAGGCGCGCGGAAATCCGCTACCGTGATCCATCCAGCGGCGAAACGTGGTCCGGCCGAGGTAGGCCCCCGCGCTGGATCGACGGGAAGGATCGCACTCCGTTTCAGGTTTAACCGTCCCCGCGAGGGTTCCTCCTATGACCACCCATCGACAAAAGTCGGATATGCCCGAAATCACCGCGTGGGTGTCGGACCTGCGGGATGCATTCGGTGTGGAGGAAGTGAACTCTATCATTCGCCGCGGCCGCGACGGGGAACCGGTCTTCTTCGCGCAAGAGGGCGGATCATCCTACGGCACACCGCTGCCGGCGGGTAACGGTTGGGACGCCGCTGGGATCGACGCACGCCGTGTCGATCCCATCCCGACCCGCGCGTCGATAAAGCGTTAGCATTTCGCAGAACTCCTGCTTCTGCTGTCCCAAACAGGCGTCGTACAGATCTGCCGACAACCGGTTAGCCAAGATAGTATCGAAGCTAGGCCGGCGCGCTTCAGCATCCGCTGCGAGCGGATCCATTCTGAGCGACCGCGGCGCAGAAAGACCCGAAGACTCCGACGCGTCGTAACTCATTGCCCTTCAGGCAGCGCGCCGCTCGAGCGCTGTAATCCGAAAGGTGCGCTTGCACGCCGGACAACGATACTGACGGATGCGGTGCTCCACCGGCAGGTGGTGTGTTTCGCTCGCGAAGCCGTACAGCTGCATGGTGCCCTCCCACGCGCACTTAGGGCATACCATCGGCGGCGCCTGCGGCTTGGCTCCGAGCTGCGCCAGACGCTCGTGGACTCCGGACGGATCGAGTTCGAGCAGCCAGCGACGGAACTTGGGCACCCAGTGGCGGCTAACCAGCAGCGTCGATACGGCAAGCTCTTCGGCGGCCTGTGTGTACGAAAGCGGCTGCGAAAGCAATTGCACGAACCGCGCGAGCCGGTCTCGATGCCGCATGCCCGAGAGCGGCGTGCCGGTGAGCCGAGAGAACACCTTGCCGCACTGCGTGCAGCCGTATTGCGGCACGCCGCGGCTGTTGTGTGCAGGGTTGACGTGTGATTCGCCACACCACGGACACGCCGGGCGCGGCTCGACGTCCGGCGCATACGCGCGCGTGATCGCATCCATCAGGAAGTTCGTGAGCGCTTTGTTCTCCCGGTCCGGCAAAGCATCGGGTTCTACACGCGAGCGCTTCCCCCACACAGGCCGATCCGCCCGCACGACTGACGAACGCGCCGGCAGCGCACCGATGTCCAAGCGAAGTTTGCGCGGTTGAATGCGCTTCGGCGCGGGCGGGGCCAACGGTGCCACCTCCGTGTTCGGCGGCAGCGCGAACGCCGGGGCGCGGCCCTGCCGCGACTGATTGCGCAGCACGGTATTCGCGACATCTTGAATGATGATCATGTCCAGCACGATGCCGAGCGCTTCGAGTTTCAGCCGCTGCAACGTCGCGCCGCACGTCGGGCACAGGAACTTGCGTGTGCGATCAATGTTGAAGCCCCCATGGAGCACCGCGCCGCTATAGTGGCACTCGTAGCAGGTCGTGCGCGCCGCAAACCGGACCCCCAGCCGCACGCGCGCCTCCCAGACACCATCGGGATCAAGTTGCAGCAGCCACTGCCGGACCGCTGTAACCCAGCGGCTTACAGCGCCTCGTCCTGCGCCGAGGTCATCTGCAACGGATTCAATCGATGTTTGCTGTCCGAGCCACGGAATCAGGTACCGCAGCTTCTCTGGGCTGCGTAGGCGCGCAAGCGGCGTACCGGTACGCCGGTTGAAGCCCTGCTTGCACGACTGGCAGCCAAAGCTGGGACTCGCCCGCCCCCGGCTGGAGCGGCGCGAAAGCAGTACCGTATGGCGGCTACCGCAGCGCGGACAGGCACAGGGCTTCTCCGAGAGCGAGAACGCCTCTTCCCACGCACGCTCGACGTACGCGGTGAGCCCAACGTCCTCGTGATCTGGCACCGGCGCGCGTGCACGCGAGAGCGGCACCGTCGGTTCAAAGACTCGCACCGCCAACTTCACCTCATCATCTCTCGTCCGCTTAACCATGGCTCGCCTGGCCCTATTGTTGAATCGTGGCATTCTTCATCGGCGCGCTGGTGACCCGAACGAAAGCCTTTCCAGGCGCGAGCACCTGCAGTGCCGGTCGTTGTCTGGAGTTAGAAGGTCACCCACGTCGCCCTGTTCCGGGCGAGGTCGTCCATGAGATAGCGCACCGTTTCCGCGTTGACTCTTGTTGTATTGACGATCCCCTGCCCCGCCGGCTTGCTGCCGGATCAGATCACGCGCAATCATATCCTAGGGGTAGCCTGCCCGACCTGCGGCGTGCCCAGCGCAAAATTGTGCGGGCCGAGGAATGCGTGGGTCGTCACATACCCTGCAAACACGCGTGCATCGGTGAGCTTTTTCAGGAGCGCGCGGACGGTGGGAGCCCGGTCTCTGGTCCACGAAACGCATCGTGACCACATCGAAGCTCCGAAGGTGCCATTAAGATATTTGCACCCGCCTCGACGCGATGGCCTCCGAATATCAGTCCGCTCTCTTCGATCTGGCCGAACTGTGTGCCGGCGATCGCGTCAAGCATCTTCTCGGTCGGCGCACTGTGCTCGAGGCAGATAGCTGGCCAGATTCCTGTCGCGTCGACAGTTCCTTGCGCTCCTCGATCAGTTGCAGCGCCGGATCCGGCACCGGTCGCGCGGCCGGAATGGGCTGGACCCGGAGTGGCAGTCTGCGCCGGCCGGACGATATCGCATAACGGATGCTAAAGCTTCAGGATACGCCCCTGCTCCGGCACCTTCGCCGGCGTCCTTTCCGGTGTTTTTTCCGGCGTCTTCTGCAGGCCTGGCCGCGTTTGTTCGACCGCCTGCGTGGGCTTCTGGAGACCTCCGTTCTGCAGATTTGCCTGATTCTGTTGTTGCCGGGCCTGCTGAGCCTGTGCCATTTTCTTCTGCATGTCGACGGCGGTGGTCTTTGCCTTCTCCGCCCCCGCATTTTCGCGTAGTCCTTCGAGGTCCGAGGTCACAATCTCGGTGTTGCCTTTCGCCCGTGACGCGGCGACATAGGAGGCGAGCTTGTGGATAATCTTCGCCCCGGTCCAACTGACGGCAATAATTTCGCGATCGTTGGTAGCGCCCTGCTCCTTAAACGATGTGTGCGCGTAAGAATGCTCGATCATGCGGAGCTGGTCGTTATTCAGCCGGGACTCCCTTCCGTCCCGCTTCCATACGATCGTGGCCCCATCATTGTCGACATCCTTGATCATCCCGCGTGTGCCGTTCTTGATCTTGGGCGTTTCTTTGTCCTCAAACGCAATGATCGAACGGGATTCCACGAGGTCGCCGGCGGCGTAGTTCCGCTTTTCGAGCTTGACCGGACTGAAGAAGTCCTGACGCTGCGGATTGATTTCGACTTTTCTCCCGGTCGCATCAACACCAAAGACACGATTTAACTGGACGTTGAACCCCGTGATCTGAATAACGTCGCCCTGCTGGACGCCAATCTCCTTGTAGTTCTTGCGATATACCAAATGGTCGACGCCCGCCTTCGCCAGCATCACTGCGTGCCGCTGTTCGGCCTCCGTGAGAGAGGGCTGGTCGAAATGCTTCTTCTCGAACTCCGGGCCCGAGAGGTGTCCCTCCTTCATTAGGAGCGAGTGAACAGCCGAGTTAATGTCCTTTCGATCATCGTTTGTTAGTGCGACCACACCGACCAACGGCTTCTCGTTGCCTGCCGCGCGCAACTCCCGGAGATTGATTAGATAGCGGTCCGCAACCGTAGCGGCAAGTTCTTCGCCGTCGACTTCCAACTTGTCAAGCAGATCGATCGCTTTCGCGTAGTCCCCGGCCTTGATCTCCTTAATCGCCTGTTTCGTGGCCGGCGTCGCGTTATCGAACCGGCGCGTTTCTTCCAGAACCGACAAATGGATGCCTGCCTGTTGAGCCTGTTCAAACGCCCGGCCGGCCGAGACGCTCTCGTGTTGCTTGATGTCACCCTGAAACACAACGCGTGCGCCGAATTCACGGGCGAGCGTGGAAAGTTTTTCTGTATCTCCCGCACCGGTGAGTGACGACTCATCCATAACAAGCAGGGTCTTCTTCCCCTCTGCGTTGCCGAATCGTTTAAGGTTTGCAAGCTTTGCCTGGGTAGCCTCAAATTCATGGGCCAATGCGTCTTTACTCTGGCCGTTGTTCAGATATAGCGTTGTGCGCGCGGCAATCGCCTCAGCGACCCCCACTTTCTCGAAGCTGGTCCACTTTCTGCCGATCGACTGTGCCTTGTCGACGCCTTTCACCAACTGGCCTGTAACAGCCTTACCGGCGAACGAGGTGGCATTCTGGTGGATGCGTGTAAGGCCGTCCCTGTTCCTGTTGGCAAGGTTCGTCAGGAACGTACCAACCGCATTGCGGAAGTCGTCGGGCGACCTGAATACTTCCCCACGCTGATGGTCAAAGGTGTATCGGTGTTTTCCGTAGTCGACCTCGCTGTTTCGCACCTGCAGCTTGTGCGACTCAACGCGCGCGTCGGGCGAATGACGAAGCGGGGTATTCGCGTTGATAGTCGCGCGTAGTTCATCCAGACGCAGTTCGGTAGCCTTGATTCGCTTGTCGCGTTCAGCAAAGTATCCGGCGATTGTGTTGCTCGGGATGCCGCTGGCAGCTTCAAGTTCAGTGGCTGCAGCAGCGGACGTCGCGACGCCGAGGACTTCCCAACCCTTGGCGACCGCCACTTCGTAGACGAGGGCATTGGCCGCTGTTTTTCCGGTCCCGGCCTCGCCCTGAACACCCTGGTAGGTATCTGGGTGCATGAGAATGTTACGGGCGGCATTGACCTGTTCACCGGAAAGACGGTACTCCTTGCCCGTCTCGATCGTTTTCCTTTCATTGAACGCATCTACCGCCGCGATGAATTCCGCCTCGTCGGTCAATACGACATTGCCTTGCCCGCGACCCTCGCGAATATTCCGGGCCAGTCGCATCTCGCTATCGATTGCCGCAAGTGTCGTAAATATCCGCGAGCCGTCGTCGCCCAATTCCTTCTCGACCATACGATGCCCGGCAACGTGTTGTTCTATTGCCCGGTCAATGTCGTCCATCCCGCCGCGGCTGAAAACAAGCGCAGTCTCTTCCAAGTCCGTGAGCTTAAAAGACTGCTCGCGCTCGGAAAGGTGTTCAATTGCCCACGAAACGGCTCTAAGCGCTTCGCGGTCAGCGCGCGCCTGTTCTCGTTCCTCCCGGGTTGGTGCCCGCTCCGGATCCACGCCATTGCGCTGCTGCCCGCCACCAGGTCCAGCTGCCGCCCTCTGTTCCCACTGTTCAACCCGATTCCTGGCGGCAGCAACGACGGATTCCACGTCGAGGTTTGCGTCGCGGCCGGTTCTTTCCCAGGCATCCTGCAGGACGTCCCGCGGGTATTCTTCCTTGCCGGCCCGACTGGAAAGCGCAGCAGTCTGCCGCGCATCGAAGCTCGCCTCCCCCGGGTCGATGCCCCGCTCGACCAGCGTGTGACGAATCTGCGCGCGCCGACTGCTATAGGTCTGGACCTGTTCGTCTGAGAATCCCTTAATTTCGAAGTCGATGCCGTTTGAGGCGTGTTCAATCTCGTAACCAAGTTTCTGCAGCCGGTGCGCGAGCTCGGCCTTGTAGATAACGTCGCCCTGCGCCCGAAGCTTGTAGAGGCGGTCATTGGTCAGGCTGCGCCACTCCTGTCGCTTTTCGTCGTAGACCGCGTTGACGATAACGTTGTGGCTATGGAGATGCGGCTCGTTCTCCCGGTTCGTTTCGTGCAGGACGGTCGCGTATAGAAGGTTACCGGCCAGTTCCGCCCGATTCTGACCGTTTTCGTCCTTTACGCGAACTATGGACGCGTGTTTTTCAAACCATGCCATGACACGTTCGTTCGCGGCTAGGTGCGCATCGACGACCCGCTCGTCCTTCCCGACAAGAGCGGCCAGGGAGACACTTTTGGGCGGCGCCACGGTGAAATCAACTCCCGGACGCCGGTTCTTCCCCTTACTGTTCTCAGCCAGATCTTCAATTTCCTGACTTTCCGGGTTGCGAAGCTTACCCTCAAGGAGTTCAACGAAATCGTCGCGCGTCACAGCCGCACCGCGCTTCCCCAAAAACTCCGCGCCCTTCCCTTGCCAATGCGCCGTCGCCTTTTCGTTGACGTAATAGTTGTCGGCCTTCTGGCTGGCCTCCTGATTAAACGACTTGTCGTGATAAACCGCCGCATCGGAGGCGCTACTGATTTCCTGCTTTGAAATCATACGGCGCCTCCCTGCTCGCCAGGCAGGGCTTGAGCCGTAAAACCGGTTTCGCCCGGATTCAAGGTGAGCGGCACGCGGATCTGTTCGTTGGAAAGCCGAACCCCGTGCGCGTATCGTTGCGGCGACAAATCGACTGTTCGTGCGGTTTGCCGACCGGCCAAGACAAAGATTCGCAGCGTCGGGTATTGCGTGGTCGACGGCGAGGCGGAAAGCCGGAAGCCGACCGTGACGTTCATCCCGACTTTGGCTACGACACGCAGATCGGTAACCGCAATGGCGGGAGCAGTCGACGCCGCCGGCGCGGAGTCCTTGAGATCCCGTTCGAGCCGTACTGCCTTGATCGTTGCGATATCGGCGTCATCAAGCGTCGCCTGAACCAGTCCGGTGTTAGCTTCTCCGGTGCCGAACACGATCTCGCCCAGTTCAGACCAGAAATAGAAAAAAACGGCGACCAGCAACGCGAGCGTCGTGAACACCCAAGTTACAAAAATGCCCTTGAACGATTTCATCGCGAAACCCCCTTGCCGCCATTCCTGCGTCCGCCAACCGGCCCTGTGAAGAGCCCTGCCCCATGCGATTCCTCGTTCGTTTCGTCTGGTGTCGAATCCTGCTGCGGCTGCTCGCTGGCTCCGTTTGCGCCGCTATCCTTCACGCGGACCATTTCACCGGTTTCCTCGACGACGACCCAGACGCCTTCTGCCTCAATGGTTGTTTTCGCCTGTTCCGCAGCTGCTCTTGCGGCGCGCTCCCTTTCTGCGTCCTCGCGAACGCTCGCGATCGCGTCCTGTCCAGTGGCCCGCAAAATCTTGAATCGGGGATCATTCGGCGGATTCTTTCTGACTTCCTTGAACCGGTTGACTCGCGCCCACGGCCGCCACCATTTCGGAAGCCAGTGTCGGTAATCAACCTTTGACACGGGGTAGCTTCCCGGCATCTGGATATAGGCCACGCAGTTGTCGAGAGAGGCGATTTCGGCGGGCATGACAAGCCACTTCTCCCCTTCCCCCTGATTCAGGTTCGCGCCATCCCGCCATTCGCTCACCGCCAGTGCCTGGCCTTCAGAAACCACGTCCATTTCCCGCTTGGTCAGGCGTTCGGCCATCCGTTTTGCCATGTTCGGCTCGGGGGTGGCAAGCATCGCGACCGTCCGCATACAGTTGAGAAGGGCCTCGGCGCGGTCCTGGCCCATCGTGGTGTAATACTGCTTATCAGCCTGCGTACCGGTGACGACGCAAACACCGTTTTTGCGGAGAGTGGCCTGCCACTTGTCCATCTGGATGTCGCCGAGTTGCGCTGACTCGTCGGTAAAAAACCAGTATCTGTCTTCGTGCACAATTTCCTGTTTAGCCGCGATCGCACCGAATGCGACGGTCAACAGCAACCGGTACAGCGGTGCAAACATCGCCATTGTGTCTTCGGTGTTGAGGATGAAAAAGCGCGCATCGTCGTCCGCATCGAAGAATTTCCTCATCGACCAGTCGCCATCCGGAACTGCGGCGATACCATCAAGGTAGATCGCAATAGAGCTGATAACACCCTGGCGTTGTCCGGTCGAATCGCCACCTACTGCCGAACTGGCGACAGACTGACGTACCAGCAGTTCCAACTCATCCTCCGGCATGGCGAGAATTGCCTCGGAGATCACCCGGGTGTGCTGCGCTCCGCGTTGTGCCAGCCGCAATAACATGACGGAGAAGAGCGCTCGAGCTGCGTCCTCGAAAAACGCACTTGCGCCGTGAACAACGCCAGCTTTCGGTGGCAAAAACGCGTGCGACAACGTATTCGAGTCGTAGGTGTTGACCAACTCGGCGAAGATCGACCACGGGACGCACCCGAGCATCGAGGGGTTAAAGAAGAAGTCCTTTCCGGGACGGTAGTACGCCCGGAAGTATTCGCCAGCGTGGTCATAAATGACGCACTTCTTCTTGCGGGCAAAAACCTGCTGCATCAGGTCATGCTGCCCGATCGACTTCCCTGTGCCTTGGGCACCCAGGAAAAGAATGCCCTGCATTGGCGCCTTAACTGGAAGGGAGATGTCGAGAATCTTGTATGGCCCGGGTTCCTTGCGGCGAACCTGTGAAGACAGAACGGCGGGTTGAACAACATCTTCCTTGCCACGGACGAGTTTGTTCTCTCGCGCCTTCTTTCCAACTCGGCGAAGTGACCGCCAGATTCCCATATAACCGAGGAGCGCACTTGCGACCGCAGCGATCAGAACTTTAGGAAGCGCACTGGTGACCGGAGACATCCCACGGGTGACTACCAGAAATTGTGGGGGGGTCAGCATCTGTATCTCGGAGCCGTCCGCCTTGACTACGGTCACAAAGCTGTCGGCCCCGTGTTCGTCCCTAACCGGCCATTTTCGGGGAGTATCTTTGGAAACGATGTGCGAGACGATTGTCTGTTTCAGAATGTCGCTGTCGGTCGGGTTGAGCCAGCCGAGCCAGAGAATTATCGGCAGTAGCAGGCCGGGCAATGCACCAGCCCACATTGACATGTTCATGGCATGAACCGTGAGCTTCATGCTCGTGAGAAACAGTGCCCGACCGGCGCCGGCGTCGGAAATGACAGGTTTGTTCACGCGCCCTCCTGCAGATAGAGGCAACCAAGATCCTGCTCGTCGACCAGACGATAGGTCGATACGTCGTCGGGTAGCAGTGAAACCAGTTGGTCGGCGCGTGCACCGAAACTGTCGCGCCAAGCGTCATCCGGCATGCGGATAAAGTCGCAAAGGCGCACATTCCCGGCGCTGTCAATGAAAAGCAGATCGCACGCTTGGTGGTGTTCCTTGCCTACCCGGGTGTACCTGAATTCCATCATCCGATCGTGCCCATTGGGCGACGACCACACCAGGCAGGTCGCGTCGTATTCCCCCGGCGGGAGTTGATCTGGGGCGTTAACTGATTCGATATCAATTGGCAGAAACATCCTCGTCCTCCGTGGTGAACGCCCCATTGTCATGCCCGGATTTAATGCCGCTGCCGAAGTAAACGGAGCTGTCCACGCGTGACCGGAATTGCTCCGCCGCAGAGCTACTCAGACGGTGACCGACACCGTCCGGAAGTAGAACCGCGGCGACTCCCGCTGCCGCCATCGTATGGGTCATATGCATCACTTTCTCGATCCGGTCGAGTCGCTCGATGAATGACTCATATCGCCGATCGAACTTGGACAGACCGTCGCTGATGAAGATGCGAATTACCGAACTCACCGGAATCTTCATTCGCTTCGCCAACTCAACTATCTGCTCTTCCGTCTCTGGATCGAGCCTCACAGTACGTCTTTCTTTAGTCATCGAAAACACCAAGCTTGAACAGGGTTTTTGAAGTTGCGTCAGCCAATGGCTGACACGCCAAACACCTTGTAACTAATAGGATTTCGCGAGTTTAGGTTTGGTTTGTTCGTTGTGCCGAAAAAATTTTGTCTGACACCAATTCGGTAGGGAAATCATGGGCTTACCACTGGTTTTGACGTTGCACGCGCGCGTGCGTCATGTGTGTGCCTTGGAGGGGGGGCGGCTTTGACCTTTCTGAGGGCAGTGGAGATCAGAGAAAGGGCTCGCGAACCCCCGGGTCGGGAACCGGCGGGAATTGAGTTTTCCACGTGATGAAGCGAAGATCTATCCGCGCACGGGACCGCAGGGTTCCCGATTTCAACGTCACTATGGAGAAACGGTAATGTCGCAGGAAAATGGGAAAGAGACGAAGCGTGTGGGTCGGCGGGCTGGAGTGTCGCTCGATGAGCAAATCGCCGAAACGCAAAGAAGGCTGGAGGCGCTGAGAGAGAAGAAACGCGTTGAGGAGAAGAATGCGCTCGGGAAGAACCGAAAGGCGATTGGCGATCTGTTCAAAGCGGAGCGGCTGGACACCGTGGATGTCGAAGTGTGGCGCAAGGCGTTGCCGAAGGTGAAGGCGCTGCTCGGGATGGCGGCGGAGAGCGAGAGCGACCCGCCGGCGGTGCCGGCAAGCGACGCGAAGGCGGAGCCGTCAGCGGCGGTCCCGCCTTCGAAAGGTGCGGGCAAGGCGGAGGCGCAGCCGGAGCCGGAACCTGTCGCGTAGCATTTTCCACAAATCCACGGCGTCGTACGGACGGTCGCGATTCGTATGGATCGCGGAACCGGACGCCGCGGGAGTTACCCACAGTGGGCTTTGCTGTGGGTAACTCCGATGAAGCGGGGCGCGGTGGAGCTTGTGGGAAATGCGCGGTGTTTCGGCAAAGGCGATGGTGGTCGGATGATGCGCCGGGTCGTAGTGGAAGTGGCGAAGCCACGGAACGCGAGATCCGGCGCATTGCGTCTACGTTGACCGAAGGAGCGCAGGTGCCGACGGCACCGGAGCGACTTCCGGATTAACTAGCGATCCGAGCGCGTAAGCGCTGAATCCCTGTTGGGCGTTTTTCAGCGCTCGGTGTCGGGTCGCGCCGGTAGGTGCGATACGGCATCGGGCGCTGTCGTGGCCCGTGTTCGGCGAGGGATCGCAGCGCGGTCCCGAGCGTGGAGTCGCGAGCGGCCTGCATTGCATCGCAATGCGCCGTCGAGCGGCTACTCGTGCGGGAGATCGGCTGAGCGGCGCAAAGCGCCGGGAAGCGGATCGGACGATTCCATTTTGAGCGCGGGTTTCGCTCAAAATCACGATAGCTTCAGCGGCCCGTGCTGGGCGGTTTTGGAGCACCGCGGAAAAGCCGTCCCGCACGGGCCGGTCCGCGCGAGCCGACAACCTCGGCACGCGATCTGCGGACTCGCGCGCCGAGGTGGCGTAATTCAGGCCGGACTATCGTACTTCTGACTCACTCCGATTTTTTCGCATGCGCAATTGTCCGGCACGTCAAGAGAGCTAGTTTTCGAAGCATCCGCATGGGCAAGTCCAATAGTCCAGACCGTGACTGCAATAACCAGCATCAGCCATTTCCTTTTCTGCGGCGGCCAGTTCGTCGGGGCTCAAGTAACCGAAACTGCGAGCAACCAGCACAACTGCTGGGCGTTCTTCGGGAGCGAATTCGTCAAGCATGCCTTCCACCATCCCGCACAGCAGACTCACCATGTACTCGTACGACTGGCCGCATCGGCGGTTGGCTTCACTGGCCATTTTGGTGATTCGACTGTGGACCGCGCGAAACGTGGCGGCGTCTATCGGTGGCAATGCGTCGGCGAGATGCGCGCCGTCAGGTGAGTCGATTTCTTCCCCGCTCTCGCCCGCCTCCGCGCGCATCTGTTGCGCGTCCTCTTCTGCTTCGCTGCGGTCGGTCGCCCAATCCGTGAGGAACGCGGCATAGTGCGTTTGAGCATCCGCTCCCTCGGCGTAACCGTCGCTCCACTGCTGGATCAGTTCAGGTACGTCCGCGATCAGGTTAGGCATCGTGGCGTCGGGATACGTTATAAACCCAAGCCGTCGAGCGGTGGCACCTGCGGTATCTGCCAACGATTTGACTACACCGGTCCGCACGCCTTCGCTGGCGACCAGCGCAACACGGAAGTTTGCCCAGGTGGTGCGCGCTTCGAGCGCGAGTGAGAAAGTGTCTTGCATGTCTTGACTCCTGAAATTGACAGATGGCACCAGCGGACCTTAGTGGCCCGCGCGCAACAATTTGAGCGCCGCTTCGGGAGGCTCCATGAAGAAGGTCCACGCCAACGACTGCATTTCCGCGCGAGGTTCCGTGTCGCATGCGCCGATATCGACGTAGCGATTTGCCGTCTCTCCCCATTTTCTGATTGCGTACATTTGCGCCTGAAACGGGTTGAGGATCTGGCCACCGGTCATTAGCTCCCAGGCGGTCATGAGCGCATCGGCTGCTGCTTTGCTCAACGCCTCGGCGGCCGTCTCGGCTCCAGGCATGTCGGCGAACAACATCCATTCCTCGGCGTTCATAGACACGGTGATTGCGGGCTTAAACGTGATTTGCATGTGACGCACCTATGACCAGAAGGTGGCTGATTTCGCCTCCGGGTGGAGGCGGGCAGGTATTACAGACAGGCGACTGAGCGAACCATCTTCACGGGGAGCCGGTGGCGCAATGTCCGCGCGATCCCGCTGCCGCGCACGATCCGGCGCGCATGGTCTTCGTCTCGAACCCGGCGAAATGCCCGACGACCATTCATGTACTCGATGCGGACGGCAGGGCTATTTGCCGGTGCGCTACGGTGGCCATTGATGCGTGCGGTGTTCGCGTCCTGTTGAGGCCAATCTGCGAGCAGACGTTGATAGCGGGTGGTGCCGATGATCCGCGTATGGATCGGAGCCGGGCGGGCCTTATATCCGCGTTTAACCTTCAATGTCATGGTGCGAAATCCTTGCGGTTTGGTTTCAAAGCTGACCGGGCCCCTAGATTCGAGTCCCGGCGTAGGTTTTGTTTTTGCCGAGCCGGCAGCTGCTACCGCGCTGCCGCCGTTCCCCTGAGTTCGTTGTCCCGGCGACAAAGGAGGTCGCCGTGCGAAGGCGTCAAGGCGTAAAGAGAGGGAGTGGTGCGGCCCGCAGCCCGCAGGGCGAGGACTCGGTCCCGAACGGGCCTTGACGACGTAGCGCGGTGGCCTACGGTCGCGTTTCGGGCAACGAATTCAGGGGAATGGCACCAGGTGGCCAGGTAACGCGGGAGGTAAAGAACGCCGCGCGGCGAGCGCCTTCATGCGAACGCAGTTCGCATCACTTCAGGGGGTTGGAACCGTGGTGGTCCACAGTGGCAGATTCAGCGCGCGAACCGCGAGCGGCGAGCATTGCGTAGCAATGCGCCGTCGAGCGGATACGCGTGCGGGAGGTCTGGCGAGTGGCGCGCAGCGCCGGGAGGCAGGTCGGACGATTGTATTTTGAGCAATTCATTGCTCAAAATCTGGATGGCGGCGCCCCGTCGGCGAGCCGGACACAAGCATCGGGCTGGATGGGTCGCGCGTCAATATTTCAGCCAAAAAGTAAAAGACCCATCGCGTGGGCCTTTATCGCTAAACTTCGGTCCCGCCTATCCAGACGCTACCAAGGTACGCATCGGCGCCGCCACTTTGCGCAACTCGCGCGGTGATCTCAGCACTATCGACAAGCTCCTGCAGTGACATATGTGTCCAAGCGTCTCTCGGTGCAATAACAACAAGAACCGCGCCGCACAGGTCTTTTAGTACGAAAGCGGCTCGCTCATTTCCGACCAACATGTCCGGCTCAGCGGCTGTGACGGACTGAGCGATCATCTTGATACCGGATCTGCTGCAGTAGGTCCCTCCCAAAGGCTGGAACCAGTTATCGACAAACGCCTCGTTCATCTCGAAGGAAACGGACATTTGCGCGCGATCAAGCGCGTAGGCGGGCCGAATGACGGAGTGCTTGTATGCCCACAGGCGCACGCTGTCTCGCGCCGAAAGTAGAGCGCAGTTAAGGTCGTGACGCAGCGCGAGAAGTGCAGTTTTCAAGGCTTGCATATGCGGCTCACAAATAAGGACAAAATGGCCATCACCCAAGAGGATAGCGTGTGCAGTAGCAGTTACAACCAGCGCGAAACCCAGCGAACGGATAAACATCATGGACCTCGTTGAATCAGAAGAACAGACGGGTGACGGCGCGAAGCGACTCCGCTGCCCACTCGCCAATTTCGGCCAGCGTGGTGACGCCACGTTCCGGCGCTTCGGTGAGGTTTGCCACGTCCTCGACAACGTGCACGGTGTTCGACGGCAGGATGTAGCATTTGGTCCGGACAAGCTGTCCGGTGGTCGCGTTCGTGTAATGAACGAGTTCCATCGTGTACGGGCGTCCGGACGTGTCTTCGGAATGGATTTGCTCGCGGATGACACTGCAGAGAATCGGCATTTCGTATGCTCCAGTGAATTAGGCAGTAAAGGCGGTTTCGCCTCGTTACTCGTTAGTCGGTGTCCAGGCGAGCGCTTCGCCCGATGCGACGTCGATGCCGACCGGGCCGGTTTTCGCGTCGTGGCTGTAGACGATGGCGCGCGCCTTCTTCCCTGCGAATTCGAGGAATGACAGGATTGCGCTGCGGTTGCATTTACCCCGATACGGGGCGGTGTGGATGCCGTCCGATGCCTCGGCGGTGATAATGACTTCGTTGCTTTCGATCAGCAGATCGAGTGCCATTGCGCGTGCCATGAGTTTCATTACTTCACCTCTACAACGAACAACACAGGGTTTGCTTCGTCGATATCACGCGAAGCGGCCTCAAGTGCGAGGGGCAGGTATTGCAGGTGTTTCCATACGCTGAAGTCAGCGCGAAGGATCTTGTAAGTGGACATGTCTGTACCTCCTAAAAATCTGATTAGAGGGGCATCGGGGACCAGGTGCCGGGGGCGTGCCGGTAGAGGGTCACGCGTTTCCTTTCACCATCAACCAGCGTTTCGAGTCGCACGGCGCGCACGTCGTCTTCCGGGCGGGTCCAGCGGTGCATCACATGGATTTCCGCGTTGGCGGTGCAGCCCAGGAAGTGAGCAGCGACACGGCGGAGAAGATTCGTTTTCATATGCGTTCCTTGCGTTTCGGTTTCAGAGCTGACCGGGCCCCTAGATTCGAGTCCCGGCGTAGGTTTTGTTTTTGCCGAGCCGGCAGCTGCTACCGTGCTGCCGCCGTTCCCCTGAGTTCGTTGTCCCGGCGACAAAGGAGGTCGCCGTGCGAAGGCGTCAAGGCGTAAAGAGAGGGAGTGGTGCGGCCCGCAGCCCGCAGGGCGAGGACTCGGTCCCGAACGGGCCTTGACGACGTAGCGCGGTGGCCTACGGTCGCGTTTCGGGCAACGAATTCAGGGGAATGGCACCAGGTGGCCAGGTAACGCGGGAGGTAAAGAACGCCGCGCGGCGAGCGCCTTCATGCGAACGCAGTTCGCATCACTTCAGGGGGTTGGAAGTCCAGAAGGGGCGTAGTCCCTTTTGGTCGGCGTCAGCCGAAAGGCAAGCGCTGAAAGCCCGAAGGGTCGAGACCCGCAGGGGCTCGATGCGCAGCTCGCAACGCGAGCGAAGCACGCCATAGCGGTTTCCGGGCGCAGCCCGGAAATGCCCCTAGTCTCGTTCGGTTCGGATGGATGGTGTTTCAGCGGGTGTCGCAGTCGCTGCTGCGATCGACACCGGACAGGTCTTGTTCAACGTGCTCACTACTTTTCCTGTGAGCGCGGCCAGGGTTAGTAGCCCAACCAGTCGCGCGCAGCGCTCAGTGTTGCCGGAATGTTCGATCGCTCGATGAAAGATCGCCTGTCCTTGTCGACACACGTCACAGCAACCCGGAGAGTTCCGTCACCGTTGTCGATGGTGGGCTCTGCTGGGTAGTGGCTGTCGATCCAGGCACCTAGCTGATCCGTTTTGGGGTCGGTCATGTGGGTCTCCGATATCAAGGGTGCGGATGCTGTGAGCCGGCCGGCACGGTCGGGTATCGCGTGGAGGCCTTCCGTCGCCGGGCCGGGAACATCTGCAAGTACCCGTCTGCCGCCTGAAGAAAAGGCTGTAGTGCCTTCCAGTCATCAACGGCCGCATCGTCGCCTTCGCGATGCTGGGCGAGGACCGCGCCGAGCAGCTTCGTGAGCGCGCTCAGGTGACAGCGCGTGCGATTGTCCGCATGGGATTCAGCGCAGGCGAGCCACGCATTCCACTGTGCAAGACGTTGGGTGAGCGTCTCCCACTGCGTGGCGCGGATCTCCAGTCCGTTCAGGACGCGAGCTGAAAGCACCTGGGTGACAAGGACGGCGCCGCAGAGAATCGGCAACATATCAAAGGCGGCGGTGGCGCTCGAGCTGGGAGCATCGCTTTTGGCTTTTCGCATGGCCGTTCTCTCTCCTACAGCGGACGGCACGTGGCCAACCGTGACTGGAAGTGCTGTTCGAAACCAACCGCTGTGTCGACGTCGTTCCATTCGAGAACGGCGTCCTCGCTGTTCGAGTGCTCGCCGGCGCCGGTGTAGTTGATGCTGCCGTCCTGCACGCTGCGACCGTCGATCACCATGGACTTGTCGTGCATCCTGAGAAAAGCGGCAGTCGAACAAACCTGCGCGCCGCTGTGGGCCAGATACAGCAGACCGCGGCGGATATATCCGTCGCGGTCGTTCTGGATGCTCTCGCCGTAGTCGACCACAACGGTGACGGTGACACCGTCCTGTGCTTTCCGGGCGAGCGCTTCGATGATCTGGCGGTTGGTCAGGATGTATGCCAGTACGTGAATCGATTGCCGGGACGAGTAGATGCCGTACAGTACGAGCGGCATGCCGAGACCGTCAGGCGAGAAGCCGTACCAGTTCTCTCGTCCAGCAGGTGCACTGGCCGTGTGGGTCGACTCGGACTTCTGGATAAGCGGTACCCAGTATGCCTGCTCGGCGTTCGCGCTGGAAATCGAGAGGCCAGCAAGCAGGCCTGCAGCGATCGTGTGGAGGTAGCGTCTGTTCATGTTGGAGGCCTGAGTTAGTGGAGAACGTTCAGGAGAGCCTGAATGATCGTGAGTACGAGTTCCATGGTCGTGTCCTTTCGTGGATGGCGGTTGACTACGCAACCCGCGGGTCGCGTCCCGTGGATTAGCCGCAGGTGCCTACCGTTCCGCAATTTGTGCACTTGTCGCAGCCGTCGACGCGATGAACAGCCTGCGCGCCGCAGTCGTTGCATTTCTTCCCGTTGCCCAGCATCGGCCGCAGGTAGTTGCCGTCATCAACCGGCTTTGTCGCTGCGGCCGTCTGTTGGACGAGCTTCAACGCGAGCTCGCGCACCGGAACCTGATTGCCTTCCGAATCCAGAAACCCCTGTTTGATCAGGATCTGCTGGAAAGCGTACCCAATTGCAGCTACTTCTGAGTCGTGGTACCGCGGCACGCTCGTACCGTCCTGGCGCTCGAATGAACCGTGGCGCACCGGCCCCTTGTCCCACACGACATCGCGCATATTGGCGAGAGCTTTGGCAACGGAAAGGCCTGAGCGGGCAACCATGGAGAGCTGGCGCATATTCGACGTGATCCACTGCTGACCATCATTCCGCTGACCGGCCGGGACGAAGAACTCGACGGGCCGCTCGATCTCGACGGGCTTGCCGTCGAGGATGCCGGCGACGCGCATGAAGCTCACGCCTAGATAGACAGACTGCTTGCCCTCGTGGTTGTGGTACTCCATTTTCGAAAATACACCGGGGAGGTCACCGTCCGGACGGCTCGGGATACGTTGCACGAGTGGGTCGAGGTCCGGACTCGCGCTGGTGACGGCTTGTTGTCCGCCAACGGAAAGCACTGAACCGAGTGTGTCGTTCGGGCGATAGGTGGCAAGGCCTTTGAGGTTGGCGCGCCACGCGTCGGAATAGAGCCCTTTGAAGTCCTCGTACGGGTAATCGCCGGGGACATTGACGGTCTTGCTGATCGCGGTGTCGATGAAGGGCTGTACTGCCTCGAGCATCTTCATGTGATCGCTCGCCTTCATTTGCAGTGCGCTAACGAAGTAATCCGGCAGGAATTTGATGGTCACCGACCCGTGCTCGCCGGGTTCCAGCACATGGTCACCGCCCTGCTCCGCGAACAGGCGGAAAGCGTGGTCGTACACCAGATACTCCTGATAGGTATCATCGGGCATGCGCTTCTTGCGGGTGTAGGCCCAGGAGAAGGCCGGTTCGATACCGTTGGAAGCGTTATCGGCAAATGCGAGCGTGATAGTGCCGGTCGGAGCGATCGAAAGGAGGTGCGAGTTCCGGATGCCGTGTTCGCGGATCTTCTCGCGGATCTCTAGCGGAAGTCGCTTCGCAAAACCGCTCGTTAGATATTGCTCCGCGTCGAACAGTGGAAAAGCGCCCTTCTCTTTGGCCAGATCAATCGACGCAAGATAGGCATAGTTGCGCATCGTTTGCGAAATGGCCGCAGCCGTAGCGCGCCCTTCGTCGCTATCATACGGAATACCCATCATGACCAGTGCATCACCCAGCCCGAGAAAGCCTAGACCGATGCGCCGTTTCGACATGGCTTCTTCCTTCTGCTGCGGGAGGGGCCAGAAAGTCACATCGAGAACGTTATCCAGCATGCGAACGCTCCAGCGAACCAGTTCGCCAAGGGCGTTGTAATCGAAATGCGGCGAACGCCCGTCACTACCCATGGAGAAGGCATTTCGCACGAATCGCGTCAGGTTGATCGAGCCAAGATCGCAACACCCGTAGCTCGGCAGGGGTTGTTCGCCGCAAGGGTTCGTCGCATCGATCCGCTCAACATAATGCAGGTTGTTTTCCTCGTTCATCCGGTCGATGAACAGGATACCGGGCTCCGCGTGGTGGTAGGTCGACTGCATGATCTGGTTCCAGAGGTCGTTTGCACGGACCTTCCGGTATACCCACTTGCCGTCATCGCGCTGATATGTGGAATCGATGACGTCAGGATGGGGCTGCGCCTCGTGACACAGTTCGACATCGGTGTCATCCTCCACGGCTCGCATAAATGCGTCCGTCACGCCAATTGAGATGTTGAAATTGTTAAGCTTGCCCTTGTGATCCTTGGCGTGGATAAAACGCTCAATGTCCGGGTGATCGCAGCGCAGGACACCCATCTGTGCACCGCGCCGCGCGCCGGCGGATTCAACCGTCGCGCACGATGCGTCGAATACGTCCATGAACGAGACCGGGCCGGATGCGCGGGAGTGAGTGCCTTTCACGTAGGCTCCGTACGGACGGATGCGAGAAAAGTCGTAACCAACACCACCACCCCTGCGCATTGTGGCTGCAGCTTCGTTCAGCGCGATGTAGATGCCGGGATTGCCTGGCGTCGTGTCGTCCATCGAATCGCCAACCGGCTGGACGAAACAGTTGATGAGCGTGGCCTGGATGCCGGTTCCTGCCGCTGACCAGATACGACCCGCAGGAATGAATCCGTCCTTTAGCGTCTTGGCAAACTGCGTGGCAAGGCTGTCGCGCAATTCCGGTTTCTCTACAGAAGCCAGCGCGTTAGCGACTCGTGCGCTGACATCGGCAATGCTCTGCTCGTCGCCCTTTGCGTATTTCTCCAGCAGGACATCGGTGGAGATCTGTTGGGGCAAGAGAGCGTCCCGAATCATCTGTTCGTTTGCGTTCATGTTGAAGACTCCATGTATTGAAGGGTTGTAAAGCTGACCGGGCCCCAAGATTCTGAGTCCCGCGTAGGGTTTGTTTTGGCCCGACCGGCAGTTGTTTCGGTGCTGCCGCCGTTCCCCTGAGTTCGTCGTCCCGGCGACAAGGAAGCACGTAGGCGGGGACTGGCAAGGGCATGCCC
Organism: Paraburkholderia sp. SECH4; assembly: GCF_030511745.1. NCBI lineage: Bacteria > Pseudomonadati > Pseudomonadota > Betaproteobacteria > Burkholderiales > Burkholderiaceae > Paraburkholderia > Paraburkholderia sp. SECH4. Next base: position 10,337 of record NZ_JALOCP010000043.1, on the reverse strand, counting down.
GGAGGCCGCATCGCGGAGCGCAGCCGAAGGCGAGCACCGAACGGGTGAGGACATGGCGAAGCAAACCCTTGACGGGAGGCGCTGGAGGGCTACTGTCGCGTTTCGGGCGGCGAAGTCAGGGTGGCGGCTCAGGTAGCCGTGACTGCCGCGAGGGAAAAAACGCCGCGCGGCGAGCGCCTTTATGCGACCGCAGGGAGCATCACTACCTGATGGGTTGTGGAGGTTTGACGTTGAACCGCACGCGCCGGGGTGTGGCGCGTGCGGCCGCGAGAGCGCGGCACCGTTCACTCGAAAAGCTCGTTCCGGCATTCGTCGCCGCCGAAAGACTGAAACTGGTCGAGCGTGATGGAGCCTTCGGCAAGGTCGATCAGCAGGGACCATAGCAACGCGCTTGCGTCGAGCACTTTGGATTTTCCAGGCGGCACCGCTTCATCGTCCCGGATCTGGATAACGCGCGCCGGCTCGCCCGGCATGGAGCCTGGAACGGACTCGATGCGAAAGCCTCGTGCGAAGAGATGCGCCTCGAGCGAGTCGATTTCGGCGCGGATAGCGTCCTGCGGCGTCTGTTTATCGTTGGTGTCCATGACGGTTCCTGCCAGTTATGCTGCGAGATGTAAAGGCAGGCTGAACGTGAGTTCCGCCTGAATGATTTCGACCACGCGCGAGCTACCTTCGCGGTCCTCCAGATCGTTGAAGTCCGTGGGGCGGCCGTCGAGCGAAGCGAAGAACGGAGCGATGGCCTTCCCATTGAGGATTCGTGCGGCTTCCTGCGCGGCCTCGATGCCGGCGTTGCGCACGGTCTGGCGAACGTGGCCCTTTCCTTTTTGCACGACGTCGACTGTGACCCCGCTAACGATGTGGCGCTCGACGTGAAGCGCGATCCGATATTTGCCGTGGTGCCCTTCGTGCCACTGGCCATCGGCCAGCAGCCCAGTCAAGGTGATTTCCCGTGTGGCGTCATTCACGCCGGCCAGAACGCCTAGCGTCTCGGGCTTGGCCGCTGGGTTCAGGCCCACGGCCAGGACTTTGTCGATCGACTTTTCGAGGAAAAACTGGTCGTTGTCACCGCAAACCAGTTTCGGTTGATCGGCCGGCAGGACCGGAGCGAACTGCCGTGCCACTTCGACCAGGTTGCCTGAATCGAATGCAACCACAACCGGCAGGCCTGTTGATTCATGAAGGCTCGCACCTGTCGCGTAGCCCTCACAGAAGAGGACGGCCGGCGCGAGCGCGAGCTCGCGTGCACGACGCACGCCAATCACGTGGAAGGCACCCTTTTTTCGCGCGCCACTGGCGAAGACCTTGTTACCTCTGGGATCGATGGCCTGGGCTGTGAGTAGATTGTCGTAGACGTCGCGCCCCGGAATAACGAGCCATTTCGCATTGCCGGGCTTGAATTTGGGCATGTTAAGCAGACCGGCCATGTCGTCGGTCCCGCCATCCGCGATGCGCAGGCCGTGCGCGCGCACGCCCTTCTTTTCGAGGTAACCATGTACATGGCCGGAGGCTTGTTCAAGTGGCACGAGGATCTGCAGGATCCTGTCAGCGACTGCCTTTTGCTCAGCTTCAACCTGCTGTTGCCGTAGAGCTTCGCGCTCCTTGTTCTGTGCGTCGATCGCGGCGAGCTGGACTCTCGAGAGGCGCGCGCCTTGATATCGCCATGAGCCGGTCCGGCCTTTGAAATTGCGAATGACGCCATGCGGAACGCCGTCAAGGCTTAACCGGTAGCCGCCGTGCGTCTGGTGGATCTTGCTGCCCTTGTCGGTAGTCAACGGCGCGCAATGCCACTGGCCATCTGGTACCGGCTCAACCGGCACAAGCCCGTAGCTCTGCATCGCGTCCCGAAAGTCGGCGATTACGTCTGCCCTATTCAAACCTGCAGCGCTCAGTGCCGCGTCGTCGACGATCCAACGTGCGAACGGAGCACGATCGGCATTCACGTGGATGTAGCAGACCCGGCCCGCGCGGTCCCACTGTGCGCCCATCTTCAGCGCCTCACGAACCTCGTGGCTCGGCACAGCCAGAAATACCCGCTCGCCAAGGGCGTATGTGCGGGGGATGCGGCGCTCGCCGCTACTCGATGATTTGGTCATGGTGACGTTCACGGCGATCAGACTCCGGTGCGGCTGGGCGGGATACGCGGCGCGGCGTAGAAGCTGCCAGTGAACGCGTAGCGGAGATACACACGGGCCATGCTGTTCTTGACGGTGCGTTGCATGAACTTGCGACGGTCATGCACGCCGGCGACCGACATCCAGCCAAATGCCAGACCGAGGTGATAGACACGGTTGCGGCATCCCGGCAGCTTCGTGGGCGCCGGCCCGTCGACAGTCCACGGCGTACCGAGGAACGCCAGGCGACAAAGAAGGCGCGAGCTCGTGTGCATGTCAGTACCGTCAGGATTTGAGGCGCATGTTGTTGCGCGCAAAGTTGAAGGCAGCGTCCAGGTCCGTTCCCGCGGGCGCGGTGATGTCATAGGTCACCACCCTGACGGCGCCTGCCGCCATGCAGCCCCGCGCATAGGTCTCGCGCATCGGCTGGTGAGGCAATACCTTGCAGATCGCCTGTCCGTACCGGTCGATCCATTCGCACCCGAAGAACGTGCTCGCCTGAGCGTTGGTCATATCGAGTTCAGGAAGTCTCTCGATCGTTGTCATGTTTCCCCCGTCGTCACAGATCGCAGTTAGCACCGCAGGTATCCGGACCGTGTTCAGCATAGCTAACAATAATGGATGGTTCCACACCCGGGTCATTCTGTCGAAACGGCGCATTGCGGAAGTCGATGGGGACCGGTTTCTTTATGTCCAGCACCGACTCCCCTTCCGACCACGGAGGCTCCTCAAAATGAGTGAGCGATCCCGACTAGCACGCGCTGCTGGATGGTCCGGGACGTTGGTTCGTACCACGTTCCCTGCATTCCGGCGAAGACGCCTTTCTCATAGTTGGACTGGCCGTAGCCGAAGCTCGTCACCTGATAGCTGGCCTTGATATGTGTTCGGGGCGTTACCGCATAGTCGACACCGAGGCTCGCGCTGCGACTCGGGCGCGAGCCAAGACGTTCGTCGAGGCCGTGCATGGACTGAAGCAGGACGCCGAAGGTCTTCCCGTAAGTTACATCTGCAGACAGTACGACTCGGTGCGTGATGGAGTACTGCGCCATAAGACCGATTCCCGCCATGCTGTTCGAGTATCTTTCGTTGGTGCCGCGTTCCCAAACGTGAAACTCGTACGTTAGGTACGGCGTAACCTGGAGACGTCGGCTGGCGAGCGGCATGAATGCGCGCCCCAGTTTGAGAGCAACGTCCGCCTCCGTCATTGACGTGGTCGTCTGCACAGGCGCACCAATGCCGCTCGGCGAAGTCAGGGAAATCTGATACCCGGTGTAATTCGTATGTCCGGAGGCGACCGTTACTGCGGCGGAGGTATAGATGCCTTCGAGTCCGAATATTGAGCCCTGCCGGACCGCTGCGACCTGAACAGCCGGTTGGGAGCCTTGCTCCGAGTCGGCGTATTTTCCGCCAGTAACGTGCGCATTATCGAGTTCGTGATAGAGCAGGTCGTTAGCACCGAACGAGATGGAGACTTCGTTGTTTGCGGCCGTAATGGCTTCGTCAGCGTGTGCTGCGCTGCAAAGCAGAGTGGCAGCGATTGCGATCAGTGTGTTGCGTGTGGTCATTTTCTGTTCCTCGTGAGTTGAAAACGCGTCGTTTTTAAAGCTGACCGGGCCCCTAGATTCGGAAGTCCCGGCGTAGATCTGTTCTGCTGAGAAATGTGTTTCTTACGAAGCTGCCGCCGTTCCCCTGAGTTCATCGTCCCGCGACAAAAGAAGCCTGTAGAGATGGGCGTGCAAGGGCATGCCCGGAGGCCGCACTGCGGAGCGCAGCCGAAGGCGAGCACCGAACGGGTGAGGACATGGCGAAGCGAACCCTTGTGCGAACAACGCGTAGGGCTACTGTCGCGGAGAAGGACGGGAACACAGGGGACGGGGTTTCGGCAGTAAGACCATTCGAGGCAGAACGCCGCGCGGCGAGCGCCTTTTCGTGCCGAAGGCACGACGCGAAAGCGCGTTCGTGAGAACGAGGAGCGCAGCGAAAAAAAACCCCGCGTGAGCGGGGCAAACTTGCTGCGATCGAGGGACCACTACAGCAATTCGGTGGAGAAGCGCTTGAACGGTGAGAGTTTTCGGGAGCGAAGCGAGCGATCGGCGAGGCGCTGGCCGCCCCGACCGCAGGGAGAGGGGCGAGACTCCGCAGGAGGCTCGACGCCTAGCCCGCAGTCTTTGCGGGCGTAGCGCAACATAGCCGGTCTTTGCAAAGCAAAGACGCCCCTAGGGATTGAAGGTTTATTCATGGTCCGACTCCACGAGCAGGATCGTCCAGCGAATGCTTTCCGGCTTCGAGCGTGCGGCGAAACGAAGCTCTGCGACGGTCCAGCATGCGAATGCGAGCAGGCAGACAATGCACAGCGAAAAATAGCCAAGCATCACCCTCTTGACGAGAAGCCAGTCCCGTTCTGCCGCGGAGGCAAGCGTGGGCGACTCGAGGTTCAAATAAGACGCGAGATTTGGGTTGCAAAAGTGCACAAAGTGGACGACCAACGGACCGATGATCCAGATAACTGCGGCGGCGGAAAGGACTAAAAGAGAGCACAGAGCCAGTTCGACCAACGTCAACCGCCGGGAAAACCTACCGATAGATTGAATGGAATTTACGGGTTGCTCAGTTGGCAAAAACAGACGCCCGGCAATGAGAGCGAAGACCAGCGAACTGAGCATCTGCATTGATTAATGCACCACCGTCGCCGAACGATTTGTGCCGAGCGTGGCGTAGCTCGAATCGTTCGGACTCTGGAGAGTGGTCCGACGTGTATGCAGGAGATTTTGAAGTTCGATGTGCCTTCCACCACGAGTCAATTTGTCGAAACCAATCTCTGTGGCGGGTGCCTTTGCGAGCCGCGGGTGCGCAGTGGCGTTGATTCGCCCGAGTGACAGGTCATTGGCATTGAATAAGCTGGACCGATGGTCGTAGCGACGCGCGCGAGTCGCCGCGCAAGCGGCGAGCGTAGCGTGCGTGGTTACGAATATGTTTTTCTCGGGTTTTTCCAACATCACACTTTATATTTGACTCGATAGTTTCGTTCCGCAAGGAACGCATGTATTTATTCTACTCACTTGCAACACTGACTACAATTCCGACGCGGTTTGCGTGGAGCTCCGGGGGAGGAGGTTCCAAGGGGGAACCGGAACGGGGTTCCCCCTTGTGTCGGCGAAGCCGATACTGTTTCTCGTCGCGGCTCTCCGACGGGTTGGAGCGCCGGATGGCGCGCCCCGGAGGAGAGCCGCGACGCACTCTGGGCGGAGCGAACCGCTTATCCGGCGGAGATTCGGCCACAAAAAAACCCCGCAACGAGGCGGGGCAGAAAAGGTCCGAAGACCCGAGGAGAGAAACTGGTATCAGGCTGCCTTCGGCAATGAGATGAAAGCTGCCGGGTTAGGTGCCGGGAAAGGCCATGCCGAAGCGGGTGACAGCGGAGCGTTCACGGCATTGACGGGCTGCGCGACGCTGGCCGACTGCGTTTCCGCCTCAGCGGTTTCGCATGCGAAATCGGAGGCTTTCGGGAAGTGCCACGCGCCGAGTTCGGCGGTTGCCTGCACTTCAACAGCACCACCCTGGTCGGGGGTTTCCGGCGTACTCGCTTCATCGCTGACGACCCCGGAACCTTCGTCATCCGGCGTTTGGTCGTCCTCGTCGGTATCATCGTCACGCGTGGCGTAGTACCTGATCTGTTTTGCTTCGGCGGCGACCATGAAATCCGGCAACCAGTTCTTCCCTTCGAGTAGCTTCTCGGCAGTTTCTGCTGCCTCGCCCTTCTTCATCTTCGCAAGACGCTTGCCTTCGTCCGGCGACACAGCCTCGCCGACGATGGCGACAATGCGGTCCTTCGAAATATGGTCGAGGTAGCTCTCGCGTGTCGGTTGCCAGTACGCCGACATGTTGACGTCGAGCGCAGCCGCGATGGCATTGATTGCGTTCGGTCCTTCGGTTTTGCTAACGCCATTTAGGCTGATTGCTGTGCAGACGGCGAGGATATTCAGCAAAGCGGCCTGAGACTGTTCAAGCAACCATCCGAACAGCGCATTCGGATCTTTCGGCATGGCGATACGACTAGCGATAAAAGTAAGCCGCAACGTCTCGTAGCGGGCTTCTTTCTTGATACCCGGTGCCGAACGCTCGATTTCATGCGTTGCATCACGGCAACTCACCTGCACTGCGCTGATCGCTTCCTCATGGGTTCTATAGACGAAGTCGAGTGCGAGTTTGTGCACGATGGTTGCCAGCGCTACGTGAGGGTTCATCGCGAGTTCGCACTGCACTGCGGCAGTCCGATGTGCGGTGAGGTTGAGCAGCAGCTTCTCCGAGTGAGCAGATTTTTCCTTTGCCGGTTGCGAATGCGAGATACCGGCGGAGGCTGTACGCGTCAGGTGTTCCGCTTCTTCGGAGTGACCCGATTCCTCGATGACGGTGCGCAACGCGGGTTCGTCATCCGCGCGGACCAGACCAACCGTTACCCCAACGCCATTACGGGTGAGAAACACCACTACGCCCGCATGTGCCTTGACCTCCGGTGCGTAGCCCATACCCGCGTCCTCGATCTGCGAGTAGCGCGTCTGAAGCTGCTCAAGTTCCTCCTCCAGCTTGTTGAATTCCTCATCAGTTACGTTGTCCGCTGCCTGAAGTTTTTCGATCTCATCCATATGGGCTTCGAGCGTCTGGAACTCGGCCTGCTGCTCGTCGCTGAAAGGGAGCGATGCGGGGCTAATCTGGCTGAATTCCGACCGTGCCTCGTGAGGGAAGTCGGTGCGCACCTCGACCCACTTCCAGCCTTCAGCGCGGATCGGCGCAGCTTCTTCCTCCAGTTTCTGGAGAGCGAGGCTGCTCATGAGTGCCATGTCCGTGAACCATCCCTCGCTTTCGTTTGCGAACAGATCGCGGCGCACCTTGCCTCCGGCCTTTTCGAACATTTCGAGGCCGACAAATCGGGCAATCGGGCTGTTGGACGCGTTAATTTCGTCCTGCGTGATGACCTTGCGCAATTCGTGCGGTTGCCGTTGCCACTGGGCCTGAGCGCTGAACCAAACGCGCTCCTGCGCTTCATGGTCGTCGCTCAAGGCCAGCGCCTGAATCTGCGACAGTTCCATTTCGTCGTTACGCCAAAGCTCGCAGAGCCTGGGCGATACATTCGCCAGTTTGAGGCGACGTGCGACGGTCTTGGGATTGATATTGAAAATCTCCGCGATGTGTTCTGCACTGCGGCCTTCCTCGACCAGTGCGAGGTAAGCGTGGCATTGGTCAGCCGGGTGTGCAGGATTGCGCACGTCATTTTCGGACGCGCTGGCAAGAATCGCATCGGCAACCGAAATGATCTGGCAACGCACGGGATAGTCGTCCGGAATATCCCCCTGCTCCGCGAGCCAGTTCAGCGCCAGGCGTCGCGTTTCTCCGGCGTCGACACCATAGGTTTGAGCTTTCTTGGCTACCTTCTTCATCGGATGAACCACGAGGTTCTGCAGAAGGCGCTTCAACCCCCTGATGTTGACCGCGAGCGAAACTACGTCTGCTTGTGGCCGTTCCTTCTTGCGCTGGTTAAAGGGGGACTTGACCAGGCGATTCAGAGGGATCAGCGTGAAGTCTGCCTCATCCGTAATGAGGCGTTGGGGGTGACCCTGCGACTCGTTGGCTTGTGCGTTCTGGACAGCGTCGTTTTGCCTCACGGTTTCCATAGCGATTCCTTTCAAGAATGGGTTCAGGTGTAGCGGGACCGCCGGGCCTCTAGATTCAGAAGTCCCGGCGTGAGTTGTTTTCCGGAGTCGACGGCCTCCTACCGAAGCTGCCGCCGTTCCCCTGAGTTCATCGTCCCGCGACAAAAGGAGCGCGAAGCGCGCGACGGTCAAGGATTAGAGGGCGTGAGTCGGTGCGGGCAGGCGCGCAGCGCCAACCCGGTCACGACCGCCTTGACCGGCAAGTGCGAGCAGCTACTGTCGCGAAAAGGACGGGAACGCAGGGGACGGGGATTTCGGCAGGGACGGATGTCGCGAGGGAAAACGCCGCGCGCGGCGAGCGCGCTGTCTGAGCCGCTGCCGGCGGCGAAGCTGGAGGGGATGGCACGCGCCGGGGCGCGCTGCGGAGCAGCGTAGCCCCAAGAGCGGGCGTCTCTGGAATCCTGGGCGCGGAGGTTGGCGGCTTGCGTGCCTGGCGTGAGACAGGAGCGCAAGGTGCCGCGCGCAGGCTGGATTGCGGAGTCGGTGCGCGTGAACGCGCACTCGATCCGGCTAGTCCCCGGTATAGAGCTGCTCTGCAACTCTGTCGGATTCTGGACGCGTGGCCCAAAGCGCATCCATGCGTTGGAACGCGACCGATTGGGTCGGCACGTTATCGACTATCAAGCCGTCGCACAGGACGTCATAGGAAACGACTAGCACGCCGCAGGCGTTACGTGACTGGACGCGTCTGCTGTCGAGTTGCATGGTTGCCCCTGAATTAGTAAGCGGCGAATCGGGTATCTGCGGTGGGGATGCTGGGCGGTATCGTGAACAGTTCGATTGCGTGGAACTGTCGGCGCTCGTTGGCACCGGCATTTGCGTGATGGCCGCGCGCGCAGCAGCGTCAGCCATCACTTCCTGTGCTACTCCTCATACCGTCTAAAAGTTAGTCGATGCGCAAGGTCGCGCCCCGATTCATATGCGAACAGGAGATCGCGTTCGGCGTAGTGTGTGGTAAGAGCCGCGCGGAACTCGCGTATGCCGTTGAAGAATGCAAGGATGGACTTCATGGGTTTCTCAGTTGTTTTGGGTGAGTGGGTTTTTAGATGATGGCTGCAATGAACATCGGGAGCGGGTTATGCGAGTCGCGCTTCCCAAACGCCTCGGTCCGTCGCGTCGAAACCTGATTTCTCCCGTCCATCAAGGATGGCGTGCACCTCGTTGCGAGCGGACACTGTGCCCATATACACCCAATCTGCGCCCTCGAAGTCGAGGCTACGATAGACGTCATAGGCGTTTATGGTTCTGGCGAGCGTCACGCGTTCTCCAGGCGCGCGACACAGCGCGCAACGATTCGCTCCATGCGCGTGGCACGTTGCAGGAAATAGGCGTTGGCCTTGCGATTGTTGATCGAAGCCGCCTTGTCAGCTGCACGACGAGAAACACGCGCGTGACTCGCAAGCGCGTCCGCGAGGGCGTGGATCTGGATCAGTCGGTGCGTAGTCAGCACTAGTTGTCTCCTGAAGGTTCGATCCGACCGGTCCCCTAGATTCTGAGTCCCAGCCATGGTGGTTACTGATGTGTCGGCAGCAATTCTCGCCGTTGCCAACGTTTCCCTGCCCCTTACTGAAGGCGCTCGGTCACGTCGCAAATCTCCGCGATGAACCGCCCTCCGATTCGCCCGCCTGTGACGCGGCAACCCTCTGCGGTAAAGCCGTCGCCGAGCAAACCAAACACCTGCCGATAACACTCGATCACTTCATCAAGCGATTCGCACGCGGGCGGATCGTAAGCGCGTACCACGCGGCGGGTGCCGCAATCGGTATTGCAGTACACGGTGATCTGGTAGAGGTTTCCCGCTGCGATCGCCTGTGCAATCGACCGACCCTCCTTGATCATGATTGCCTCCTGTCCGTCTGTTATGCAGCGCCCTTGTAGACGACCCGTCCGCGCGTGCCCCAACGTGCGCCTTTCAGGCAGTCCCACACCTGCCAGGCTTTGGCGTTGGCCTCTGTCACCCAAACCTCTCCGCCTGTCGATTCGAGCGTTTCGGTCACCACGCGGCGCAACTCTTTTTCCTTGTTCGCCTTGCCCATCCCGTTGATCTGCTTCTGCTCTTCGCCACCCACAAACACCTTGATGCTGAATTGCCGTGCTGTTGCCATCGCTCTACCTCCTCCCGGGTTGCCGGGTTTGATTGCGTATTCCGAGGCTGACCGGGCCCCTAGATTCAGAAGTCCCGGCCATGCCGGTTTGTGCTGAGTCGGCGGTGCTTCTCGTCGTTGCCGCCGTTCCCCTGAGTTCGTCGTCCCGCGATCAAAGGAGACGCGGCCGGAGCTGGGTCAAGGGATGAAGCGCGGGGTGTGGGGCGGGATGGAGCGAGAGCGACTGACACGGCCCCGCGCGCCTTGACGCAGCGCAGGCTGCGGCTACGATCGCGATAGAGGACGGCGAACCAGGGGGACAGGAATTCGGTACGAAGAGCCGCGGCGAAGCGAAACGCCTCGCGCGGCGAGCGCGCTTACCGAGCTGCTGCAGGCAGCGAGGCTGGAGGGGATGGCACGCGCCGGGGCAAGTC
>NZ_JALOCP010000042.1:0-72219 GCF_030511745.1 Paraburkholderia sp. SECH4 | reverse complement strand
GTTGGAATACCCTCCAGCGATCTATGCAGGAGCCTTTTTGAAACCGTCTCTAAGGTGGAAAAATCAGGTTGAACGGTGCACGGTCCATGAGGTCAATGTGCCCTACTGTCTGGCCATCAGCCACGATGAAATCAGACTTTCAGGAGGCGGCTTCATTACGCTCGCGCGCGAGCTGGTTTGCGTTGACGAGGGCGTACCAGTGCTGATTTATGCTTGCGCGGTGGAGACGCAGTCAGGTTATGTCCTCAACTCTTTCGACATCGATCGTCTCGATGGGGAGCCTCTTGTGGCTTATCCCGACCCAGGCGATGGCCTCATGATCATGGAAGCCGGTAAACGCATGGGTTGGGCAGATTTGCGACATGTGTACAAGGAGTCGGATCTGCCACCGCGCTTTAAGCTTCCCTGAGATCGCAGGGAATATTGATGCGACGAACTCTTAAACCTCAAGAACGCCAACTGCTTGAGTTTCTTATATCCGTCAATGCGCCGCTCTACAGGACCGACGTAGCTCGCTGGATGGAGCAGATTCGAACCTGTACGGTTCGCGAAGTCAACGTTCAGTATTGCCTGTCGATCAGTCACGACGAGAAAAGCTATGGGGGTTGGGAAAACTCCAAGACGCTGGCACATGAATTGATAGCCGTCGACGAGGGAGTGCCGGTGCTTATTTACGCAATCGTCCATAACACCCAGGCAGGTTTCGTTTTGCACTCATTCAACATTGATCGCCTCGATGGAGAACCGATTGTTAACTATCCTGAGGCAGGCGACGGGTTAATGATTGTCGAGCGAAACAAGAGGGTCGGTGGGCAGATTTGTGCCATCTATATGGCGGATCGGGTTCGTAACTTGCCCCGTCATGTGACCAGTCAGCGTAACACCTGACTGTCGCAGCACAATTCACTTTAAATCGCTGGGCAGCACCAACAGCCTGTTGATTTAGGTTCACGCAATACCCGTATGCGCGGTGCATCGTGGCGCCGCGCATGCCAGCAAGTCCTCCAGACAAACCCTGATTGCTGCGTTCAATCCGCCACTGCTATCGTTCGCTGGTCTTTGTGGAAGCGCTTCCACTTTAGCTGCCAGGCAGCATTCACATCGAGTTTTGCCGTACCCGGTTCAATGACCTCAGCGCAGGAGAGAATCCGTGGCAAACGACGCATCCGTTGTATCCGACACCCTATCCCCAGCAGTTTCCAAGGGCTCGCTCGCCGATCTCTTCACCCCACCGGCGGACTCTACGCTGTGGCGCAAGAACTTCCTGCTTGGCGCCGCCACCGCTTCGTATCAGATCGAAGGCGCGGTGAATGAAGGCGGCCGCCTGCCGTCGATCTGGGACACCTTCTCGGCGACGCCCGGCAAGGTGCTGGCCGGCGACAACGGCGCCGTCGCCTGCGATCACTATCATCGCTGGGAAGCGGACGTCGAGATGTTGGTCTCGCTCGGTCTCGAAGGCTATCGGCTCTCGATTGCGTGGCCACGCGTGATGGACGCGGCAGGCGTGCCCAATCGCAAAGGGCTCGACTTCTACAAGCGCCTCCTGAACCGTCTGAAAGAGAAGGGCATCACAACTTTCGCGACGCTCTATCACTGGGACCTTCCGCAGCATCTGGAAGATCGCGGCGGCTGGCTCAATCGCGAAACCGCTTACCGTTTCGCTGACTACGCCGACCTGATGAGCCGCGAACTGGCCGGCACGGTCGACGCATGGGCGACGCTCAACGAGCCGTGGTGCTCGGCGTATCTCGGCTACGGCAACGGCCACCACGCGCCGGGCCTCGCCGACCACCGCTTCGCGACGCAGGCGATGCATCACCTATTGCTCGCACACGGCCTCGCGGTGCCGGTATTGCGCGCCAACGATCCGGCTTCGCAGAAAGGTATCGTCGCCAACATCGGCCGCGGCACGCCCAATAGCGACAGCGCGGCGGATCAGCGCGCGGCGCATCTGTTCGAAGTCCAGCACAATGCGTGGATTCTCGATCCGTTGCTCAAGGGTTCGTATCCGCAAGACCTGTTCGAACTGTGGCCGGGCACCGAGCCGCTGGTGCTCGACGGCGACATGCAGACCATTTCCGCGCCGCTCGATTTCCTCGGCATCAACTATTACTTCCGCACCAACGTCGCGAGCGACGGTGCGCATGGATTCCGGGACGTGCCGCTCGAAGGCGTCGAGCGCACGCAGATGGGCTGGGAGGTGTATCCCGATGGCTTGCGCGATCTGCTGACCGGTTTCAAGAAGACTTATCACAACCTGCCGCCGATCTACATCACCGAAAACGGCATGGCCTCGGATGATCAAGTGACCGACGGTCATGTGGAGGATACGCAGCGCATCTCGTTCCTCAAGCGCCATCTCGCAGCGGTCGATCAGGCGATCAAGGCCGGTGTGGATATTCGCGGTTATTTTCTGTGGTCGCTGATGGATAACTTCGAGTGGGCGTTTGGGTATGAGCGTCGCTTTGGTGTCGTACATGTCGACTACAGTACGCAGAAGCGCACGATCAAACGCAGCGCGGAGCTAGTGGCGAAATTCCTGAAGGAGCGTAAAGCAAGGGCTTAACGGCAGGTGAAGCTGGTTGGTATGTCGACTTGGAGCACGGGCGCAAAGCCCGGGGGAGACGGAATGCACAGCAGAAAAATGGTCTTGCGAGGCGTGGTTGCGGCACTGGTGTTATACGGCGTCGTCGCGCATGCGGCTGAACCGCTGAAAGCCAACGTGATCCACTGGTGGACCTCGGGCGGCGAATCCGCCGCGATCCGCCAGTTCGCCGATGCGTACAACAAGGCCGGTGGCCAGTGGGTCGACAACGCGGTGGCCGGCGCCGATCAGGCGCGCTCCACCGCGATCAACCGGATCGTCGGCGGCGATCCACCCACCGCCGCACAGTTCAATACCTCCAAGCAGTTTCACGACCTGATCGACCAGGGCCTGCTGAACAATGTCGATGACGTCGCCGCGAAAGAAAACTGGAACGGCGTGTTCCCGCAATCGATCATCGACAGCATCCGGGTGAAGGGTCACTACTACGCCGCGCCAGTCGATATTCACATGCCGGCCTGGTTCTTCTACTCGAAGCCGGTGTTCCAGAAGGCCGGCATTGCCGCCGAGCCGAAGAGCTATGACGAATTCCTCGCCGATCTCGGCAAGCTGAAAGCGGCAGGCGTGATTCCGCTCGCGCTCGGTGGTCAGCCGTGGCAGGAAAAGATCACGTTCGACGCGGTATTCGCCGACGTCGGCGGTCCCGATCTTTATCTGAAGGTGTACCGCGATCGCGACATGAACGCGGTCAAGTCGGATGCGTTCAAGAAAGTGCTCGCATCGTTCAAGCGCCTGCATGATTTCGTCGATGCGGGCTCGCCTGGGCGCAACTGGAACGATGCCACCGCGCTGGTGATTTCCGGCAAGGCGGGTGTGCAGATCATGGGCGACTGGGCCAAGGGTGAATTCTCGGCGGCCAACCAGACGGCCGGCAAGGACTTCGGCTGCTTCCCGGGTTTCGGTCCGCATTCGCCGTATCTGGTCGCGGGCGACGTGTTCGTATTCCCGAAAACCGACAACGCCAACGCAATCAAGGCGCAGAATCTGCTTGCCACGGTGATGACCTCGCCGGCCGCACAAGTCGCATTCAGCGCGAAGAAAGGCTCGATTCCGATTCGCCCCGATGTGGACGCGAGCAGTCTCGACATCTGCGCGAAGGAGGGCATGGCGATCATGAAGGACAAGTCGCGTCAGTTGCCGAATCCGGAGATGCTGCTCTCGCCTGACACGCAGGGCGCGTTGATCGACGTCATCACGAACTTCTGGAACAAGAATCAGTCGGTCGACGACGCGCAGAAGGCGTTTGCCAGTGCATTGAAGAGCTAGGCGCTCGCCATGCACGCGCCCAAGCTGCCAGCCGCCGGCTCCAAGCCTCGCAAAGGGCCGCTGAAAAAGCCGCTAAAAAAGCGCTTGCCGATAGCGGCATGGCTAGCCTTGTTGCCGATGGTTCTGACCGTCGTGTTCGCGTATCTCGGCACGATGGTCTGGACCGCGCGCGTGTCCCTCAGCAACTCGCGTACGTTTCCTTCCGGCGACTTCGCGGGCCTCACGCAGTACACGCGGCTCTTCAATAACGACCGTTGGTTGCTGTCGCTGCAAAACATCGTGATCTACGGTGCGTGCTTTATTGTTGCGTGCATGGTGATCGGCTTGCTGCTGGCGATCTTCATCGACCAACGCGTCGTGGCCGAAGGCGCGTTGCGCACGGTGTTTCTCTATCCGTATGCGATGTCGTTTGTCGCAACCGGTCTGGTCTGGCAGTGGATTCTGAATCCTGAGTTGGGCGCGCAGGCCGTGTTGCACAAGCTCGGTTTCGCGCACGCGCGCTTCGACTGGATCGTCGATCAGGACTGGGTGATCTACACCATCGTCATCGCGACGGTGTGGCAGGCGTCCGGTCTCGTGATGGCGCTGCTGCTGGCCGGCTTGCGCGGCATCGACGACGAACTGTGGAAAGCCGCGCGTATCGACGGGATTCCACGTTGGCGCGTGTACGCGAGCATCGTCGTGCCGATGCTCGGGCCTTCCCTGTCCACCGCCTTCGTGCTGCTCTTCGTGATGGTCGTGAAGCTTTACGACGCCGTGGTCGCGATGACGCAAGGCGGCCCCGGCACCGCGAGCGAAGTGCCGGCGAAGTTCATCATGGACTACCTGTTCGGTCGGGCCAATATCGGCCTCGCGTCGGCTGCGTCGATCGTGCTGCTGGCCACGGTGCTGGCGATTCTCGCGCCGTTCTTCTATGCCCGCAGCCGCGCTGCGTTGCGCAAGGAGGTGTGATGAACACGCTCAGTCCGCCACTCAAAGGCGGCACGCCGAGCCGCACACGCCGGCGCCGCCGTGCGTTTACTCCCGCACGCCTCGGCGTCTACGCGTTTCTGCTCACAGCGGCGTTGTTCTTCCTGTTGCCGCTGTACGTGATGCTCGTCACATCGGTGAAGCCGATGAGCGAGATTCGCCTCGGCAATCTGCTCGCTTTCCCCGCGCATTTCACGCTCGATGCATGGAGCGCCGCGTGGCAATCCGCCTGTACGGGGCTCGATTGCAACGGCATCCAGGTCGGCTTCTGGAATTCGGTGCGTATCGTCGTGCCCAGCACGGTGTTGTCGATCATGATCGGCGCGGTGAACGGCTATGCGCTGTCGTTCTGGCGGCCGCGCGGGGCAGGGCTGCTGTTCGGCGTGCTGCTGATGGGCGCCTTCATTCCCGTGCAGGTGATGGTCTATCCGCTCGTGCGCGTGCTCGCGAGTGTGCATCTGTTCAGTTCGCTGCCGGGCATTGTGGTGATTCACACCATCTTCGGCATGCCGGTGATGACGCTGCTGTTTCGCAACTATTACGCGTCGATTCCGCAGGAGCTGTTCAAGGCGGCGCGCATCGACGGCGGTGGTTTCTGGCGCATCTTTTTGCAACTGATGCTGCCGATGTCCACGCCGATCATCGTCGTCGCGGTCATCATGCAGGTGACGGGCATCTGGAACGACTTCATTCTCGGCCTCGTGTTCGCCGGCACGAAAAACCTGCCGATGACGGTGCAATTGAACAACATCATCAATACGACGACTGGCGAGCGGCTCTATAACGTCAATATGGCGGCGACCATTCTGACCTCCATGGTGCCGCTTGCGGTCTACTTCATTTCGGGCCGCTGGTTTGTACGCGGCATTGCGTCCGGCGCCGTCAAGGGATAGGGCGATAAAGCATGGCAAACCTGGCGAATGTGGAAAACGCGATGGCAAATGTGGCGGTAGGTGCGGCGGTAAATGCGGCAGACTTGGCTACCCCGGCAGATGCGGCGAATGTCGGCCACGTGGCGGACACCGCGGGTCTGTCGAATCCGGCCAACGTATCGGTGCGCAATCTGAAGATCCGGCTCGGCGCGAATACGGTGATCGAGAATCTCGATCTCGATGTGCGAGCGGGTGAGTTCGTCGTGCTGCTTGGCCCATCGGGCTGCGGCAAATCCACCTTGCTACACAGCGTCGCTGGTCTGATCGACGTGACCGACGGCAGCATCGAAATTGCGGGCGTTGACATGACCTGGGCCGACCCGAAAGATCGCCGTATCGCCTTGGTGTTCCAGTCGTATGCGTTGTATCCGACCATGAGTGTCGAGCGCAATCTGTCGTTTGCGTTACGTATCAACGGCACGCCGAAGGCGGAAATCGAGCGGCGTGTGGCGCGGGCGTCCGACATGCTGCAACTCGGTCCTTTGCTCAAGCGCAAGCCCGCGCAACTCTCCGGCGGGCAGCGGCAGCGGGTGGCGATCGGCCGTGCGATCGTGCGCGAGGCCGATGTGTTCCTGTTCGACGAGCCGCTCTCGAATCTCGACGCCAAATTGCGCACCGAATTGCGTCGCGAACTCAAGCAACTGCACCAGCGTCTGGGCGCGACGATGATCTACGTGACCCAT
Source organism: Paraburkholderia sp. SECH4 (assembly GCF_030511745.1). NCBI lineage: Bacteria > Pseudomonadati > Pseudomonadota > Betaproteobacteria > Burkholderiales > Burkholderiaceae > Paraburkholderia > Paraburkholderia sp. SECH4. Next base: position 65,764 of record NZ_JALOCP010000042.1, on the reverse strand, counting down.
GATCAGGTCGAAGCGATGACGCTTGCCACGCGTATGGCGGTGATGCGCGGCGGCGTGATCCAGCAGTTCGGCACGCCCGCCGAAGTCTATGCGCGGCCGAACAATCTGTTTGTCGCGACGTTTTTGGGCTCGCCCGCAATGAATGTGCTCAAGGGCACACTTGAGCCGCGCGACGGCGCGCTACACTTTTGTACAGCGCATTTGCGGCTCGATGTGTCGCACTATCCTTTCAAGAACCTGCCGACGGATCGTCTGTCTTGCGTACTCGGCGTACGGGCCGAAGACGTGCACGTGGAGGAAGGTTCAAGCGGTTCAAGCGGTTCAAACACAAAAATGAGCGAGCGCGCGAACATTTCACTGGTCGAGCCGATGGGCAACCACCGTGTCATCTGGCTCGACTATCATGGAGTGCAAATCGCGTCGATCGACCAGACGAAGACACCGGTGGCGATAGGGGATGCCGCGGCGTTTTCGTTCGATGGCGCACATATTTCGCTGTTCGAGGAAGAAGGCGGCGCGCGTCTATAGTGACGGGATGCAGCGTCGTTGAATACCACATGCTTGACGGAGAACCGCGTGGCAACACTCAAAGATGTCGCGGCACTGGCCGGCGTCGGCATGTCGACTGCGTCGCGAGCCATTTCCGGTAAGGGACCTATTTCAGCCGATGCCGCCGCGCGTGTGAAGGCCGCCATCGAAGCGCTGAATTTCCGGCCGTCGTCCATCGGCCGGGCGATGGCGACGCAATCGCTCGGCATGATCGGCATTTTCGTGCCGACTTTTTTCGGCTCCTACTACGGCACGATTCTCAAGCAGACCGACACCGAACTGCGCGCGGTGCGCCGCCACGTGGTAGTGGCGACGGGTTGCGGGGAAGTGTCGCCGCGCGAGCAGGCCATCGAGGCGGTGCGTTTTCTGATCGGCCGTGATTGCGATGGCGTGGTGGTGATCAGCCACGATCTGCACGACGAAGATCTGGACATGCTGCATCGGATGCATCCAAAGATGGTGTTTCTGAATCGCGCGTTCGATCAGTTGCCGGAAGCGTCGTTTTGCGCGGATCATCGGCGCGGCGGTGAACTGGCGGCACGCACGCTGCTCGATTATGGGCATCGGCACATTGCGGTGATTTCCGGACCGTTCAGTGCCTCGGACAATCACACCCGGCTCGAAGGCTTCTTTGCCGAATTGTCGCGTGAGGGCATTGCGCGTGAAGACGTCACGCTGATCGAATCGGACTTCTCGCCGGAAGGCGGTTACGTTGCCGCGCAGAAGCTGCTCGATTCGAAGCGGCGCTTCACCGGCCTCTTTTGCGCGAACGACACAATGGCGGTGAGCGCGCTGGCGCGTTTCCACCAGGCGGGCATTGCCGTACCCGACGAAGTCTCGGTGATCGGCTACGACGATGATTATTCGGCCGCGTATGCTGCGCCTGGGCTCACCTCGGTGCATATCCCGACAGCGGAGTTGACGCAGAACGCCGTGCGCTGGCTGGTCAATCAGTGCTACCGGACCTCGTGGGAGATCATCCGTGAGTTTCCGGTGAGCGTGACGATGCGGGAATCGGTGGGGCCGGCACCGGGGGCTTCGTCGACCAGGATCAAGGCGGCCAACTGCCGCATCGCGTCGTAGCCTCTTCGCGAAGCGGCACGCAGGTGCCGCTTATTGGTCGCTTACGTGTTGCGTAGGGGTTGCTTTGGCCCCGCTTACGTCCCGCTGCGCAGCGACTGTTCGTAGCGCAGGCGCGCTTCTTCGTCGAGGCGCGTGTCTTCGAGTTCCTGTAGTACGGCTTCGAGATCGATCGGCGTGGTGTCGAGTTCGACACGGCCGGTCAATTTGGCATCCACGTGCAAGGCGCCTGCTTCGTACAGCGACCAGATTTCCTTGCCGTAGCTCGTATCGAGCAATGCGGGCGCGAACTGGCCAAAATACGTGGCGAGGTTATTCACGTCGCGCTCGAGCATGGCCGGCGCTTCCAGATTGCCGGCGGCATCCACGGCTTGCGGCAGGTCGATGATCACCGGGCCGTCTGCCGCGAGCAGGATGTTGTATTCGGACAGGTCGCCGTGAATCATGCCGGCGCACAGCATGCGCACCACCTGGTTGAGCAGCAGCGCGTGCAGTTCGAACGCGCGTGCTTCGGTCATCTCGACATCGTTCAGACGCGGCGCGACGTTGCCGTCCGCATCGGTCACCAATTCCATCAGCAACACGCCGTCGGTGCAGATAAAGGGCTGCGGCACGCGCACGCCGGCGTTGGCGAGCTGGAACAGCGCATCGACTTCCGCGTTCTGCCACGCCTGTTCCTGCACTTCGCGGCCATAGCGGCTGCCCTTTTCCATGGCGCGCTGCTGGCGGCTGTTCTTGACCTTGCGGCCCTGCTGATAGGACGCGGCCTGGCGGAAACTGCGCTGTTTGGCGTCCTTATAGACCTTCGCGCAGCGCGTGGACTCGCCGCTGCGGACCACGTAGACGGTGGCTTCCTTGCCGCTCATCAACTGCGAGATGACTTCGTCGATCAGGCCCTCTTCGACCAGCGGGAGCAGACGTTTGGGTGTTTTCATGCGGCCACCGGAGCGCGGTGGGGGGCTGATCGGCCATGTGCGGCCGATTGCGAGGGGAGGTGCGGGATTCGGATCATGCCGGATTATAAAGGGTATGGAGACATGTGCCGGAACACGAGCGTCCAGGTGCCGGATGTGACTGGCACGGCTCGAACGTGTGGCCGCTATGCGAAGACATCACGCCTGAAATACAGACTCCATTCGCTGTATTTCGGGCCGGGACAGATTCAGCGCGGTGGCTTCTTCCCGCCATGTATTGACGGTGTCTTGAACTTCCGCAACGATGCGGCGCGCGTCTGCGTCGTCGAGTCGATAAAACTCAGCGGTGTCAAGCGCGGTTTCAAGATCCGGCAGGGCGCTCATGCCGTCCAGCGTGAGCGCGTGTTCCCGCTTGCCCGGGTTTGGATTCATATCGAACGCCGGCGAGAGCCGCCAGCCCGAAGGCTCGCGAATGAAGCCATGATTGCGCAGGTGATCGTCCCGGTTTCCCACGCGCCGATGTCATAACGGTCGTCTTTCGCGGGGAATTTGGCGATCCTGAGATCATTGCCCAGACTGGTGAAGTTGGCTTTCGGGCGAGCGCCGCCGAGCGAGGTGCCAGGGGCGATCAGCATCGCGAGCCACTGCTCGTACTCGGGCAGTTTTTCGATATCTGCCTCTTCAATGCGCAGGCTGATATAGGCCAGGGTCGCGAGGTCGGTGACTGGCGGCGCGGCATTCGCGCTGTTGTCGAGAAAATGTCCGTCCACGTTCTGAAACCGCAGCGCGCCGACTCGTGTCAGATCGTGCACACCCAGCAGGAAATCGATCTCCTGCAAATTACGCATGGGCCGGTCTTCGCGATCTGCCGCCGCGGCCTCGCGGCGCTCCATCAGCACGCGGCCCCAGCGATCCGGCGCCGAGTCCATGAAGACGCCGAATGCGGCGGACTTCGCGGGCGGATATTGCTCGTCGGTCCATAACTCGAGGCGCGGGTCGAGCATGAATGCGTTACGCCCATCTACCCAGCTCTTCGCATAGGCAAAGGATGCCGGCAAGTCAGTGCGTGCAGTCTGGCGATACGAGGTGCCGACCTGCTGCTGGTTGCTCAGTTCGGTTGCGTCGAGGAATACCTTGAACGCATCACGAGGTTTATTGCTGACCATCAGATTTCTTCGGGGGGTTTTTTGCCGGTTGCCCGGTTTTGACAGGAGCGGCACCGGGCGTGTTCGTGCGCGGTTTGCGCTGACCCGGCAACTTGAGATCCTGCAGCTTGCGACCGAGTTCGTCGTCGCGGGCGATGGCGTCCATGTCCTTGTCGAGACCCAACACGCGAAGCGCCCGCATATAGGTGCCGAGCGCAATATTCGGATCGCCTTTCTCCAGGCGGCTCAGCGTGTCGCGCGAAATGCCCAGCCTTTCAGCGAACAGAACGGTCGTGAGTTCACGCCGCAGGCGGGCGAGTTTCAGCCGTTCGCCGAGCGCACGCATCTGCTTCTCGACCGACGGAAAGGGACGTTGAAAGGTACGGGGCATGTCCGATAGATTAGGCAAATATGAAGAGTATGTCAAAAGTATCGGACAAATTTGCTGAATCAGGAGGCTAGGTGTATTGATCTGGTCCAAAATTTCTGAGATTCGTACGATACTTTAGGCAGTTAATGTAATTTAGCCTGAAGTATCGTACAAAATAGGGCGGTCAATGGTCGGTGCAACCGCTCCAAACCCGCTCCCTACGCCACTGGCCTCTTCAACAACGGCTCGATCGCCTGCTCGATGCAGTGGACGAAATATTCCGCCGGCCGCGTCAGTTGGGACTCCTGCGGCGACAGCAGATACAACTGCAACGGCGGCGGCGCGACCGGCAGCGCGAGACGCACGAAGCTCTGCCCGAGCGCGGTTTCTTCGAGCGAATGCGTGGTCCACGCGAAGATTGCGTCGGTGCTGATGGTCAGGCTGTAAAACAGCGCGTACGACGTGCAGCGCGTGATTCGCCGGGGTGGCGTGAGCCCGGCGCATTCGAACATCGCGCGGATAAAGCCCGGGTACTTGTCCGTCACGTCAGTGTGAATCCACTCGGCTTCCTGTACCGCCTCGAGCGACGCCGCGTCCGCATAGGGACTCTGCGCGCGCGTCACGAATACGGTTTCGAACGAGACCATCCGCTTTACGCTGCCCAGATCACTCACCGGTCGCGCGAACGCGGCGAACGCCAGATCCAGCGTGCGATTGCGGAGTTGCTCATGCAACTGGTTGAAACCCAGCTCGCGAAACTCCAGCGTCACCATCGGCCAGCGTTTGCGAAATTCGACGAAGGCCTCGGCAAGTCCCGTGGTGCCGACAATCGGCGTGATGCCGATCACCAGGCTGCCGTCGCGCAGCCCCTTCAGATGCGCCATATCCTCCTCGGCGCGCTCCATCTCGCGCACCACGGTGCGCGCCCGGCTCACCAGCGCCGCGCCTTCGGCCGTGGGCACGACGCCCCACGGGTTGCGCTCCAGCAGCCGCACGCCGAATTCCGTTTCCAGTTCCCGCACCGCCTTCGTGATGGCCGGTTGCGTCACGAACAGCGCTTTGGCCGCGCCGTTGATGCTGCCGGTCGAGGCAATCGCAACCAGTGCTCGCAGATGATGGATTTTCATGATGCGGAATATAGCACTGGCAGTTATGCGCATCAAAATTTGTGCTTATTTGTTTTCGGGCCGGATCTTTACGCTTTGCTTCGACGGTTGCGAAACGACAGCCGGCTTAATCGGAGCACAACGAATGACGCAATCTTTTCCCCAGCTTCTCGCCGAACTGCGCGAGACCGAACACGAATTCATTGCGATTCGCCGCGACATCCATGCGCTTCCTGAACTCGGCTTTGCTGAAACGCGCACCGCCGAACTGGTCGCACGCAAGCTCGCGGAGTGGGGCTATGAAGTGACAACGGGTGTCGGCGGCACGGGCGTGGTCGGCCAACTGCGGCGCGGCACGTCGAGCCGAACGCTCGGACTGCGCGCCGACATGGACGCGCTGCCGATCCAGGAAGCCACCGGCCTGCCGTACGCGAGCACCGTCGCGCAGACCATGCATGCGTGCGGCCACGACGGCCACACCGCGATCCTGCTGGCCGCCGCGCACCGCGTCGCTAGCCGGGGCGAAATCGACGGCACGCTGAACGTGATCTTCCAGCCCGCGGAAGAGGGCCTGGGCGGCGCCTCGAAGATGATCGAGGACGGTCTTTTCGCGCGCTTTCCCTGCGACCAGGTGTTCGCGCTGCACAACGCGCCCGGCCTGCCGGTCGGCCATTTCGCACTGCGCCACGGCTGCATGATGGCGTCGTCCGATTCGGTGACGATCACCGTGACCGGCAAAGGTACGCACGGCGCGATGCCTCAGTTGGGCTGCGATCCGATCGTCGCGGCGGCCAGCATCGTGCTGGCCTTGCAATCGATCGTCGCGCGCAACATCGAGCCGACCCGTGCGGCCGTGGTGACGGTCGGTGCGATCCACGCCGGCAGCGCACCCAACGTGATCCCCGAAACGGCGACGCTGAAACTCTCGGTGCGCGCGCTCGATTCGCAAACGCGCGACCTGGTCGAAGCGCGGATCCGCAGCATCGCGCAGTTACAGGCGCAAACCTACGGCGCCACGGCTGAAGTCGACTACCAGCAGATCTCCCGCCCGCTCGTCAATCATCGCGGCGCGGCCGACCTCGCGATCGAAACCATCGAGGCCCTGGCCGGCCCGGCGGGCTACACGCTCATGCCCGATGCGGTAATGGGCAGCGAAGACTTTTCGTGGATGACCGAAATGGTGCCGGGCTGTTACGTGGTGCTCGGCAACGGCGTCGACTCGAAGGGCGGCTGCGCGGTCCACAACCCGGCATACGACTTCAACGACGCGGCGATCAGTTGGGGGGCCGCTTACTTCGTCGGACTTGCCGAGCGCTGTTTGAGCATGCTCTGAGCGCTGCCTGAGCACGGTCCACTCGCCGGGTTTCGATCCGGCGTCCAGTGCGCTGGAATCTTCAGTTCCGTCTTGCACTTCATTTCTAGACATCATTTGCACGCGAGGAGTAGGGAGACCCATGAAAAAATGCATCGCAATGAGCGCGGCACTGCTGACGCTCGGAACGGGGACAGCGGACGCCGAGCCGTATCAGATGACTTTGCTGAGCGCACTGCCTGAGTTCAACAGCAGCCTGCGCGAAGGCGTGGCGCTGTATGGGTCGGTCGATATGGGCATCAACTATCAGACCGTGGGCGGCAAGTCGCTGGTGCAGACCCAGAGCGGTGGCGAATGGACGTCGAAATTCGGCCTCTTCGGACGGGAAGATCTGGGCGGAGGCCTGCGTGCCGAATTCAATCTGGAAAGCGGCTTTCTCGCCAATAGCGGCGCCATGCAGGACAACACCTCGTTCCTCAATCGCCAGGCATGGGTGGGGCTGAACTCGTCGACTTATGGGCGAGTGCGTTTCGGCAAACAGATCGGCACGGGCTTGCCGCTCTTCGTCGACGTGTTCGGCACGGTGGGCACCAATTCGGCCTACACGTGGCTCGGCACCGCTGTCGTGCAAACGTCGAAGGGTTTCGGTTACAACAGCGACCTCGGCGCCGGCGCGACGCAACTGCCCGCGCGGGTGAATAACGCGATCACGTACCTGTCGCCGAGTTTTGCGGGCTTCAGCACGGAACTGATGTACGCGCCGAGCAATGTGGCCGGGCAGTCGCCGACAGCGGCGGCGCAGGGCGCGCTGCTGCAGTGGTATGACGGCACGACTTACGTGACGGGCACCTACAACCAGGTGTGGGGCGCGACCGGAACAGGCGGCACGAGCACCGTGCGTAACGATCTGTACGGTTTTGGCGTGGTGTATGACACCGGCAAGATCGTGCTGTCCGGCGCGTTCAACCAGTACGCGCCGAAGCTCGCCAACGACGGCATCGCGCGCGTCTATACGCTCGGCACGATCTGGCCGGTCGGGCGCAATGCGTTCCGCGCTTCGGTGGTGTATCGCGATACGTCCGGCGTGCATGACCCGGCAAATAATCCCGCGAAAGATTCGGCATTCGGCGTAATGCTCGGGTACGACTACACCCTTTCCAAACGCACAGGGCTCTACGCGCGCGCCGGCTTCATCCGTAACTACGGTATTTCCACCGTACTGCTGAACAATAATCCGCTGCCGACGCAAACCGGTAGCACCGCACCGGAACTCGGCACGACGCCGGTCACCGTGTCGCTGGGCATGTATCACAACTTCTAGGCGTGAGTCTCCCGATGAATGCAATCCAACACACCGCTAGTGCTGTCGCGACCGAGGCGACCGACGTGAAAGAGCGGCACGCGTCGCGCCGGACTGTCTTCGCCGCGGCGCTCGGCAACGGCCTGGAGTTCTTCGACTTCACGGTCTATAGCTTCTTCGCCGCGCTGATCGGCAAGCTGTTCTTTCCGGCCGGCGGCGAGGTGGACGCGCTGATGATGTCGCTCGCAACCTTCGGCGTCGGCTTCGTCGTGCGGCCGCTCGGCAGCATTGTGATCGGCGCGTATGCCGACCGCGCGGGCCGCAAGCAGGCCCTCGTGCTCACCGTTTCGCTGATGGCGCTCGGCACGGGCATGATCGGCCTTGCGCCGACTTACGCGACGATCGGTCTGGCGGCGCCGGCGATCATCGTGCTGGGCCGTTTGCTGCAAGGCTTTTCGGCGGGCGGAGAAGTGGGCGCGGCGACCACCTTGCTGATGGAGTCGGGCAGCGCGGGGCAGCGAGGTTCGCTGGTGAGCTGGCAGATGGCCTCGCAGGGCGGCGCGGCGCTTGCCGGCGCGCTGGTGGCGGCGACGCTCTCGCGCAGCCTCTCGCACGAGGCATTGCTTGCCTGGGGATGGCGTGTGCCGTTTCTGATCGGGCTTTTGATCGGTCCGGTCGGTTTCTATCTGCGCAAACATCTGGACGAGACCTTGCCTGCCGCGCAATCAGCGAAAACGGCCCGGCCTGACGCGGCCCGGCCGAAGGCTCGCATCGAATGGCGGCAGATCGTGGCAGGTACGATGCTGGTGATCGGCGGCACTTCGTCGATGTACGTGATCGTGTTTTTCCTGCCGTCGTTCCTGACGATGACGACCGGCATGCCGGCCGCTGTTTCGCTACTGGCCGGTTGCACGGCGGGCCTCGTGTTGCTGATCGGCTCGCCGTTCGCCGGCCGTCTCGCCGACCGCATGCCGCGTCGCAAGACTTTGCTGTACGCGGTGTCGGCGGTGTCGCTGATGGTGCTGCTGCCGGCGTTTTACGCGATCAAAACCTGGCCGTCGATCTACACGGTGGTACTGGTCGTGTTCGTGCTGATCGGTTTGATGACGCTTTCGAGTCCAGCGGGTTTCGTGCTGATTCTCGAAGCATTCAAACCGGACGTGCGGGCGACCTCGCTCGGCATCATCTACGCGTTGGGCGTGACGATTTTCGGCGGCTTCGCACAGTTGATCGTCAGCGCGTTGTGGCGCATGTCCGGTAGTTTTTACGCGCCGGCATGGTACGTACTGGCGTGCGGACTGGTGAGTTTCGCCGGCGTGGTGCTGTTCAAGGAAGCGAAATAGGGCTGCACTTTCATGGTGCGGGCGATGTGGCTTGGGCAAGCGGTCCATCTTGGACCTGATGGGCCGCTGCAGGATGCGCAAACCCTGCATCGCCGTAAGTGCGCAGCACCTCGGAGATGATCACCTGATACCCATCGAGCCAGTTCGCCTGCGCCGCTTTCGCTTCCAGATGTGCGGGGTGCTGCATCAACGCCTGCAATGCGTCGAGCGAGGCCCAGTAGTACACGTTCGACGTCAGTCCAGTCGACGCGTTTTCCCACGCCTCTTCGCCGAGATAACCGGGAATGGCCTTGGCGGCGGTGGCAATGGTCTCGTCGAGCCGGTAGAAGCGTTCGTCTAATTGTCTCGTCGCGAAGATGAAAGTTGACGTGTACATGGCGTAATCGGTTTGTAGGTGGGCGAACGTTTGCGCATCATAGCGCACGGTATCAAGCGCGTATTTTTTCACATTATTTGCCGCGTTTTCAGGGGTTTTTTCACGCGCCACCTACCGCCCGGCAGTAACGGTGTTGTAATAGTCCGCAACAGTGTTTTGCGTTTTCCCTCATTCATTTCGCACGGCAATCGCTTAAACTTGGCAGTAACAATTTGTTACGGGGTGCGAGATGTTGGCCGTGTTCATCATCGCCTGTCCGATCTGCATCGCCGCGCTGTTCGGTTTCGCGCGGCACGTGGATCCGCTGACAGGGCAGTTCAGGCGTTAGACCCAAAATGGGGCAGTTTCGGCAGGGGTGTTCAAGGCATTGCTGGTTTTAACCATTCTCTTTCGCCGATCAAAGCCTCAACCCTTGCCTTGGCATGCCGAGTCACGGCACGATGCGCGATAACCTAAGTTTGGGGCACTATCGCGTATGCGAGATTTTCTGACAAACATCACGACGCGCCTTGGCGTTTTGAAGGGCGTGCTTCCTTTGAGCCGTGCCGCGGCGGCGCGCGATGCGCTGGCCGGCGTGCAGCTTGCGTCGATGGATATTCCGCAAGTGCTCGGCTATGCGCGCATTGCCGGCATGCCGGCCGTTACCGGTCTTTACACTGTCTTTCTGCCGCTTATCGCGTTTGCGTTCTTCGGCGCCTCGCGGCACCTCGTCGTGGCAGCCGACTCCGCCACCGCAACCATTTTTGCGAGCCGCCTCTCGACCATGGCGCCGGCGTCGAGCGCGGAATATGCGGCGCTCGCCGGGATGGTCGCCTTGCTCACTGCCGCGCTTCTGCTTATCGCGCGGATCTTCAAGCTCGGTTTTCTCGCTGACTTTCTCTCGCGCACGGTGCTGGTCGGCTTCCTCGCCGGTGTCGGCGTGCAGGTCGGCATCGCCATGCTGGGCGACATGTTCGGCGTCCCCGGACATGCCGCACGCAGCATCGATCAACTCGCGCTCGTGGTGCGCGAGTCGGCGCAGATCAATCTGCCGACGCTCGCTATTTCTGCGCTGGTGGTGATCTCCATTCTGGTTTTCAAGCGTTTTTCGCCACGCCTGCCGGTGCCGTTGATCGCGGTGGTGGCGGGTATTGCCGCAAGCGATATTTACGGTTTCGCTGCCCACGGCATTTCTGTGTTGGGGCCGGTCGCAGGGGGACTGCCGCCGCTCCGTATGCCGTCGGTCACGTGGCAGCAATTACTCGAACTGCTGCCGGTCTCCGCCTCGTGCTTCGTGATGATCGTCGCGCAAAGCGCCGCCGCGAGCCGCGTATTTGCCGAGCGCTATCACGAGACGGTCGATACCAATGCCGACCTGCTGGGTATCGCCGCCGCCAACGCCGCGGCGGCATTTTCCGGCGCCTTCGTGGTGAACGGCAGTCCGACGCAAACCGCCATGGCCGATCGCGCCGGCACACGCAGCCAGTTCGCGCAGGTCGTTTTCGCGGTGGTGGTGGTCGTGGTGCTGCTGTTTTTCAGTGGTTATTTGCAGTACCTGCCGCACTGCATTCTGGCCAGCATTGTGTTTACGATCGCCATCGGCCTGATCAATCTGAAGACGTTGTTTTCGATCCGCCACGAAAGTCCCGGTGAATTCACGCTGGCCGTGTTTACCGCAGCGGCGGTGGTGCTGATCGGTGTCGAGCACGGCATTCTGGTGGCGGTGGCGTTATCGCTGCTGCGGCATGTGCGGCATAGTTACCGGCCGCACACCATGGTCCTCGTGCCCGGCGAAGGCGGCATCTGGGTGCCGGTGCCGGCCGCGCCCGGAATCCAGACCGGGCCGGGACTGATCGTCTATCGCTTCGGCGCCGATCTGTTCTACGCGAACGACCACTTTTTCGTCGACGATGCCCGCAGCCTGATCGATCATGCGCCGAGCGCGGTGCGCTGGTTCGTGATCGATTCCGGCGCGATCACCGACCTCGACTACTCGGCGGCGCGTTCGGTCGGCGAGTTGTGCGAGATGCTCAAGCGTAGCGGCGTCGAAGTGATTTTTGCGCGCGTGAATCAGTATCTGCGCTCGGATATGGACCGGCATGGCATCACGCCGATCGTCGGCGCAAACTGCATTTTCAGCACCTTGCATGACGCGCTGCGCCTGGCAGGCGTGGAGCAGCCCGGTACGCAGGTCAAAGCCGCGTCGTAGTCGTCATTTGGGTCTGTTTGGTCTGTTTGGCCAGACGTGGTGGATTGCTTCAGACCTGCGGCTCTTCATCGGCAAAGAAGTAGCCGATAAAAAAGCACGCGCCCGCGAGCAGGGCGCCGAGTACGGCCACCGTGTAGGCGAGCGCGGTACCGTGCCAAAGACTGTCGAACCACTGATGAAGCTGCGCCATCACCACCGCCGCGTTGCCGCCAATGCGCTGCAATTCGATCTGATAGCGCGGGTCTGCGATGCTGTACATCGAGACGGCGCTGTCTGGCGCTGGCGCCATGGCATAGATGATCGCCGCGGCGATCAAACCGGCGAGCAGCACGACGGCGCCCGCCAGATAAAGCCGTTTTTGCAAGGACGAGCGCTTTGCTGCCGGATTCAGGTCATTGCCACCGCTCATCGTGTTCGTGTGTCCGCTCGTGTCATCAGGGTGACAGTATCGCAGAGCGGGCGCACCCCGAAGGCGCGGCTAGCTTTTCGACGTCAGCAGCTTGATCCCGGCAATGCTGAACATGATCGCGAGCGACCCGTCCAGCCAGCGACGGATCGCGACGTAAATGCGCCGTGCGGACACGGTTGAAAACAGCACCGCGTAGCTGCTGAACACGGATACGCCGATAACCATGCAGCCGAGCACCACCGGCGCGGTGTGCGACGTGCCGCCTGCGGGCGACATAGCCAGCGAAACGATCGAGAGCCACACCAGAATCGCTTTCGGATTGGTGAGATGCAGCAGCAGGCCGCGCAGATAGAGCCGTTTGAGCGGTTCGCCTTCGCGTGCGGTATTCGTCGGCAGCTCTTCCGCGCTGAATGCCGAGCGCGCGGATTTGAAGCCGAGCCACAGCAGATAGAGTCCGCCGGCAATCTTGATCGCCACCAGACATTCGGAGTAAGTGGCGAGTACCGCCGACAAACCCAGCGACGCCAGCAACGCCCAGAAGAACGAACCGGACACCACGCCGAGCGCGAAGGTGAGCGCGGATTTTCTGCCGGCGCTCATCGCCAGCGACATGATCGCGAGATTGCTCGGCCCCGGACTCGCCGTGCCGACGAAGTAGGCGCTGTAAGCGATCAGGACATCGGCGGTGAGGAAGGAACTGGCGGTCATGGGCGTGTGAACCTCGGCGGCGGGCAAACTGCGCCGCTCGTTGCGGCACGGGGGAATCGCATGGATCGATGCGCGAACAACGATTCTGCTCGCCCGCGCGCGAATCTCACAGATACAGTTGATGGCCTGTGCGGCGGCACAATCGGGTGTTTGTGGGGCAACTCCGGCGGGCAGTGAGCCGCCGCAGCCAACTCAGCCAGCTCACGACTCCGCCGCCGTTTCGATGCAATCCGCCAGAGCCCCCGCCACCGCCTGCCGGCTATGCCGTGGACGCTGCACGAGCCCGATTTCACGGTGAAACGTCGCGTCGCCGAGTTCGAGCGCGGTGACATTGGCGGGCCACTTGCCCAATCCCGCCGTATTCGGAATCAGTGCCACGCCGATGCCGCGCGCGACGAGTTGCGCGATACCCTGCAACTCGTCGAGCTCAATCACGTCGTGCACGTTCAGCCGCGCGCGCCGCAGAAAGCGGTCCACCAGCCTGCCGCCGAACGATCCGCGGTCGTAGCGGATGAACGGTTCGCTCCTGAGCAGCTCGCGCCAGGACGGCGTGCCACGCGCGAGCGCCTTGGGCACCAGGAGCACGAACGGTTCGGTGACGAGCGTGCGCCATTCGAGTTCGGACGGCAGCGCGAACGGCGGTTTGATGATAACGGCGAGATCGAGCTCACCCGAGTCCACCTGCCCGAGCAGTCCCAGCGACACGCCGGGCACCACGCGAATCCGCCAGCCGGGACGGTCGTCGCGAAAGCGGGCCAGCGCGTCGGCGAGAAACGACACCTGCGCGGACGCGATCGCGCCGACCCGCAGCATCCCGCTTTCGGCGGCACCCGCGCCGCGTTCCGAGAGCCGTGCATAGAGCGTCATCATTTCTTCGGCGAGCGCGAGCGTTTCGCGGCCGGCGTCGTTGAGCGTGGCGGAGCGGCCCGTGCGGTCGAACAGCGCGAAACCGAGTTCCTGTTCGAGCCGCTGCATTTGCGCGCTCACGGCGGATTGCGTCAGGCCGATGCGCGCGCCGGCAGCGGAAAACGTGCCGTATTGGCTGACGGCTATAAATGTTCTGAGTTCGCTGAGCATCGTTGATTGATCGATTTTGGTGTTGGTCAGATCAAATATATATCGTTTTTAACCATTTTTAGTCATGGTTAAAATTTGCCTCACGCGTGCGCCTTTTCGGGCCGCTTCATTGACCGACACACGAGCCCCCTTTACTTTCTGCGAGTTTTCCAACCATGAGCGTTGCCGACACCGTTTTGCCGCCGTTCCATCTGGCGTTTCCCGTGCATAGCCTCGCCGCGGCCCGCGAGTTCTATGGCGAGCTGCTCGGCTGTCCGGAAGGGCGTAGCTCTCCGGATTGGGTCGACTTCAACTTCTATGGCCATCAGATCGTCGCGCACCTCGCACCCGAGGAAATCGGCCACCGTCAGACCAGCAAGGTCGACGGCGACGCGGTGCCGGTGCGCCACTTTGGCGCGGTGCTCTCGATGGCGCAATGGCAGGCCGCCGCGGACAAGCTGCAAAAGGCCGGCATCGACTTCATCATCGAGCCGCATGTGCGCTTCAAGGGCGAGGTCGGCGAACAGGCGACGATGTTCTTCCTCGATCCGTCGGGCAACGCGTTGGAGTTCAAGGCGTTTGCCGATATGTCGTCGTTGTTTGCGAAGTGAAGTGATGTAGGTGTGAGGGCGCCGGCGGCACACGCCGGCGCTTCGAAACGAAAAGGCCGGTCAACAATCGTGTTGACCGGCCTTTTTTTGCCTGGCGCCAAAGCTCGGCAATTCACCCGCCGCGCCGGAATGAACCCCAGAATCGCCGCCTGAGCGTAGCGTATTTGCTTTGCGCAATTTATTCTGAAGGCATGTCTCACGGCAGTTCGGCGAGACATGCATTTAGCAATACCCTTAAAAGAGCTTATCTACCGCTCATCAAACGTTTGCGCATCATGATGTTGCGGGCGTTTGAAGCGCTACCTATCCTTACATTAGCCTTCCTGACAATTTAGCCATTTTGGCGCCATGCAGGCGTTGGTGCTATCGATCTAGCATAGGTACGGATTCACCCATCCCTTACCTGCATTCTCTCGGGCGCGTTTCATGTGGATCGTCAACGTTGCGCTTAAGCGGCCATACACGTTCATCGTGATGGCCATTCTGATCTTGCTGGCGACGCCATTCGTGCTGTTGACCACGCCGGTCGACGTGCTGCCGGAAATCAACATTCCGGTGGTCAGTATCATCTGGAATTACACGGGCTTGTCGGCCGAAGACATGGCCAACCGCATCACGTCCGTCAACGAGCGCAGTCTGACCACCACGGTCAACGACATCGAGCACATTGAATCGCAGTCGCTCGCGGGCATCACGATTCTCAAGGTGTTCCTGCAGCCGAACGCAAACATCCAGACCGCGATCGCGCAAACCGTAGCCGTTGAACAGGCGCAGCTCAAGCAGATGCCGCCAGGCGCGACGCCGCCTCTGGTGATCAGCTACTCGGCCTCCAGCATTCCGGTGATCCAGCTCGGCTTGTCGAGCCCGAAGCTCTCCGAGCAGGCACTCAACGATACGGCACTGAACTTCCTGCGCCCGCAACTGGTGACGATTCCCGGCGCGGCCGTACCGTACCCGTACGGCGGCAAATCGCGGTTGATCTCGGTCGACCTCGACACGCGCGCATTGCTCGCAAAGGGCCTGACGCCTTCGGATGTGGTCAGCGCGTTCAACGCGCAAAACCTGATTCTGCCGACCGGGACGGCCAAGATCGGGCCGAAGGAATACACGATCAATATGAACGGCTCGCCCGCCACGGTGGAAGGGCTCAACGACATTCCGGTGCGCACGCTCAACGGCGCGACGACGTACCTGCGTGAAGTCGCTCACGTGCGCGACGGCTTCTCGCCGCAGACCAATATGGTGCGGCAGGACGGACACCGCGGCGTGCTGATGTCGGTGCTGAAGAACGGCAGCGCGTCGACGCTTTCGATCGTCAATACACTGCAAGGCATTCTGCCGGCCGCGCGCGCCGCGTTGCCGCCGGACCTGAGCATCACGGCCTTGTTCGATCAGTCCGTGTTTGTGAAGGCTGCGGTGCAGGGCGTGGTGCGTGAAGCGCTGGTCGCCGCGGCATTGACCGCCGCGATGATCCTGCTGTTCCTCGGCAATTGGCGCAGCACCTGCATCATCGCGATCTCGATTCCGCTATCGATTCTGTCCTCGCTGATCGCCCTGCACGCGCTCGGGCAAACCATCAACATCATGACGCTGGGTGGCCTTGCACTCGCGGTCGGGATTCTGGTCGACGATGCGACGGTGACGATCGAGAACATCGAACGGCACCTGCATATGGGCACGAATCTGCACGACGCGATTCTCGACGGCGCCGGCGAAATCGCGATCCCGGCGCTCGTCTCGACGCTGTGTATCTGTATCGTGTTCGTGCCGATGTTCTTCCTGACCGGCGTCGCGCGTTATCTGTTCGTGCCGCTTGCCGAAGCGGTGGTGTTCGCGATGCTCGCCTCGTACGTCCTGTCGCGTACGCTGGTGCCGACGCTGGCCATGCTGCTGATGGGCCATGCGCACAAGCCCAAGGCCGATGCCGGGCCGAGTCTGTTCCGGCGCATCTACCTGCGTTTCGATCACGGCTTCGAGCGCATGCGGTCCACCTACATCGTGATACTCAGCAGTGTGCTGGTGCGGCGCGGCATGTTCGGCAGCCTGTTCCTCGGTTTCTGCGTGGTGTCGATGGGTCTGGTTTTCGTGCTCGGTGAAGACTTCTTTCCGAGCGTCGACGCCGGCGACATTCGTCTCCACATGCGTGCGCCGACCGGTACGCGCATCGAGGAAACCGCGCGTCTCGCGGACGAGGTCGAGAAGGTGATCCGTGAGGTCGTGCCGGCCGACGAACTCGGCACGATCCTCGACAACCTCGGTTTGCCGTATAGCGGTATCAATCTTTCGTATAGCAACGCGGGCACGATCGGCACGCTCGACGGCGAAATTCAGGTGGCCCTGAATCAAGACCACCACCCGACGCAAATCTACATGGACAAACTGCGCGCGATCCTGCCGCAGCGTTTTCCGGGCGTCGAGTTCTTCTTTCAGCCGGCCGACATCGTTACGCAGATTCTCAACTTCGGCTTGCCCGCCGCTGTGGACGTGCAGATTTCCGGCACGGATCAGCAGGGCAACTTCGACGTTGCGCGCAAGCTGCTGAAACAGGTGCGGATGATTCCCGGCACCGTCGACACCCACATTCAGCAGAAACTGGACGAGCCGGCGATCAATCTTCAGATGGATCGCACGCGCCTGCAACAACTCAATCTGAGCGCGAGCAATGTGGCGCAAAATGTACTGATTTCCTTGTCGGGCAGTTCGCAGACTTCGCCGGGTTTCTGGTTCAACAACAAGAACGGTGTCGAATACAGCGTCGCGGTGCAAACGCCGCAGTATCAGATCTCGTCGATCGATGAGTTGTTGCGCACGCCCGTCTCGGGTTCGGCCAACGGTCCGACGCAACTGCTCGGCAACCTCGTGCGGGTCTCGCCGCAGAATCAGTTCGCGGAAGTCACGCACTACAACATCAGGCCGGTGATCGACCTGTACGTGAGCGTCGAAAAGCGCGATCTGGGCAGCGTGGCCACTCAGGTCGACAAGCTGGTGAACAACGTGCGGGCCTCGTTGCCACGCGGTAGCCAGATCACCTTGCGCGGGCAGGTGCAGACCATGCGCAGTTCCTTCTTCGGTCTCGGGATCGGCGTGGCGATGGCCATCATGCTGGTGTACCTGCTGATCGTGGTGAATTTCCAGTCGTGGGTCGATCCGCTGATCATTATCAGCGCGTTGCCCGCGGCACTGGCGGGCATCGTATGGATGCTGTTCCTGACCGGCACACATTTGAGCGTGCCCGCCTTGACGGGCGCGATCATGACGATGGGCGTCGCTACCGCCAACAGTATTTTGATGGTGTCGTTTGCACGCCAGCGGCTCTCCTCCGGTGCGCCGCCGCTCACCGCCGCGCTCGAAGCGGGCGCAAGCCGGATCCGGCCGGTGCTGATGACGGCGTTCGCGATGATCATCGGCATGATTCCGATGGCGCTGGGGCTCGGCGAGGGCGCCGAGCAGAACGCGCCGCTGGGCCGCGCGGTGATCGGTGGTTTGCTGTTCGCCACCGTGTCCACGCTGTTTTTCGTGCCACTGGTGTTCGCAGGCATTCATACCCGCCTCGCGCGGCACCATCGCGACGATGACGACACGGATACCACGGGCGGCCACGGCAACGACGGCCCCGAGCCGGACCACGGCGGCGCAGGCAAGCACGCGTAACGTTCAATGTAAATGACGGCTGACTGAGATGGCTGACTGAGATGACCGAAAAAACCCATGCATCGCTGGCGATTCCCGCGCGAGAGACCGAAGGCGGCCACGCCTTGCCGCCGCGCAATCGCGAATGGAAGCGCGCCAAAATCGCCATCTGGATCGTGCTGGCGCTGCTCGCCGTGGGCGCGTTGCGCACCGTGATCGCGAACGTTCTGCAAAGCCGCTCGGTCGCCGAGACGACGAAGCAGAACGCCACGCAGTATGTGAACGTGGTGAGCCCGACGCAAACGGAGGGAGGTGGCAACACCTTGTTGCCGGGCACGTTGCGCGGCTTTGTCGAGTCGCCGATCTATGCGCGCTCCACCGGTTATCTGCTGCACTGGTACGCCGATATCGGCACGCGCGTGAAGCAGGGGCAGCTGCTCGCCGATCTGGACACGCCTGAGATCGATCAGGAACTCGCACAGTCGTTGGCGCAGCGCGCGCAAACCAGTTCGAGTCTCGGCCTCGCCAAAAGCTCGATGGAACGCTGGCAGCAACTGCGGCAACGCGATGCGGTTTCGCAGCAGGAACTCGACGAACGGACAAGCACCTACACGCAGGACCTGGCCAACCTCGCCGCCGCCGATGCCAACGTGAAACGCCTGCAGCAACTCGAATCGTTCAAGCGCATCGTCGCGCCGTTTTCGGGCGTGGTCACGCAGCGCAATGTCGATGTCGGCGATCTGATCGACGCGGGCAGCGGCACGAGCCGCGCGCTGTTCGCGCTGGCGCAATCGGATCCGTTGCGGGTCTATGTGCAACTGCCGCAGGCGTACGCGCAAAACGTGTCGGTCGGGCAGAACGTGGTGGTGACGCAGGCCGAATTGCCGGGGCAGCAGTTCCACGGCACGATCACGCACATCTCTGGCGCGATCGACGTGCCGACCCGTTCATTGCAAGTCGAAGTGACCTTGCCGAATCCTGACAACAAGCTACGGCCCGGCGCGTATGTCCAGGTGGCCGTGCCGGCGGCAGCCCATGCGCAACTGACGGTGCCCGGCAATGCGCTGCTGTTCCGCGCCGAAGGTCCGCGGCTCGCGGTGGTCGACGCGAACGGCAACGTGGCGTTACGCAAGATCGTGATCGCGCAGGACCTGGGGCAGTCGCTCGAAATCGAAAGCGGGATCGAGGCGAACGACAAGATCATCATCAACCCAAGTGATTCGATCGCGGACGGCGACCACGTGCGGATCACGCAGCCGCAGAAAAACGGCAAGGGGGCGTCGTGATCGCGAAGCAGGCGAGCGCTCATCGGGTACGAACGACACGAGCGCCACGAATGTCGCTCATGGCGCTGGCGGCCACCGCGAGCGCGGCCTTGCTGGCCGCGTGCACAGTCGGCCCGGATTATCAGCGGCCGCAAGCCGAGGTGCCGCCGACCTGGCAAACCGATTCGTACTGGCGCGTCGCAGCGCCTTCGCATGCGCCGATTTCGCTGGACTGGTGGAGCGCCTTCGGCGATCAGACGCTCGGTACGCTGGAAACGCAGGCGCTCGCGCAGAATCAGACACTGGCCGCGGCGAGCGCACATTACGCGCAGGCCAAAGCGACGCTGGCGAACACCCGTGCGCAGCAGATTCCTGAAGTCGATCTGGGGGCGTCCGGGTCGCGCTTCAGAATTTCGCATGATCGCCCGCTGACCAATTACGGCACGCCGACCACGTCGACGGTACAGAACAACCTGCAACTCGGCCCGACGATCAACTACGACACCGATCTATTCGGCCGGATACGTCGTGAAGTGGAAGGCGCCGCGGCCTCCGCGCAGCAATCGGCCGACGACCTCGCCAACGCACGGCTCGTCCTCACCACCGATCTCGCCACCGACTATTTCTCGCTGCGTGAGCTCGACGCCGAGATCGACGTGCTGAATCAATCGGTGAAACTGCAGCAAAAGGCGCTCGATTACGTCACGACCGAGCACGATCTCGGTTCGGTGTCCGGGCTCGACGTGTTGCAGCAGAAGTCGCTGCTCGATTCGACGCGCGTGCAGGCGCAACTCCTGCTGAATCAGCGCGCGCAGTTTGAACATGCGATTGCCGCCTTGGTCGGCGTGCCCGCGCCGCAATTCGCGATCGAGCCCAAAGTGCTCGACACGCAGGTGCCGGCGATTCCACTCGGTTTGCCGAGCGACGTCTTGCAACGCCGCCCGGATATCGCCTCGGCGGAGCGCGCGATGGCCGCGGCGAACGCGCAGATCGGCGTCGCCAAAGCAGCGTTCTTTCCGAGTCTGACGCTGACGCCGAGCATCGGCTGGGAAAGCGCGCAGTTCGCGAGCCTGTTTAGCGCGCCGACGCTGATGTGGACGCTCGGCGCGACAGTGGGCCAGGTGCTGTTCGACGGCGGCCGCCGTGCGGCGAACGTGCAATTTGCGAGCGAAGGCTACAAGGCCACCGAGGCAAACTATCGGCAAACCGTGCTCAACGCATTCCAGCAGGTGCAGGACGGCATCACGGGCCTCTCCGTTCTGGATGGCGCGTCGAAGCAGTCGCGTGAGGCAGTGACCGATGCGCAGCATCTTCTGGCGCTCGCCAACGACCGTTATTCGGGCGGCCTGGTCGCCTACCTCGACGTCATCACCGCGCAGCAGTCGTTGCTCACCAGCGAGCGTCAGGACGTGCAGATCCACGGCCAGCAGATGACCCTCTCGGTTTCATTGGTGAAGGCGCTGGGCGGCGGCTGGGATGCCGGCACGGACCTGGCGGGCGCACAGCCGCCGAGCAATGCACCGAACACGGCAGACGCAGCGAACACAGCAAACACAGCGGACACGAAGGAGGCGATGGCTCCCGCGAAGTGAGCCGCCCGACAATGACACAGCCAGACAGGAAAAAGGAAAAACGAGGCGTTTCGTATAATGCAGATACAAGGGGACGCGCATGAAATTGCTGATCGTTGAAGACGAGCATAAGGTGGTGGACTACCTGCGCTCCGGTTTGACAGAGCAGGGCTGGGTCGTCGACGTCGCGCTCGATGGCGAAGAGGGCATGCATCTGGCCACCGAATTCGATTACGACGTGATCGTCCTCGACGTCATGCTGCCTAAACGCGACGGCTTCAGCGTGCTGAAGGCGCTGCGCATGCGCAAGTCGACGCCGGTCATCATGCTGACCGCCCGCGATCACGTGAACGACCGTGTGCGGGGTTTGCGCGAAGGCGCCGACGACTACCTCACCAAGCCCTTTTCCTTTCTCGAGCTGGTCGAGCGGCTGCATGCGCTGGCGCGCCGCACGCGTTCGCAGGAGTCGACGCTGATTTCCGTCGGCGATCTGTTCGTCGATCTGATCGGCCGACGCGCCACCCGCGACGGCGTACGGCTTGATCTGACCGCCAAGGAATTCCAGTTGCTGAGCGTGCTGGCGCGCCGGCAAGGCGACATCCTCTCGAAGACCGCCATTACTGAACTCGTGTGGGACGTCAACTTCGACAGCCATACGAACGTGGTCGAAACCGCGATCAAACGATTGCGCGCCAAGCTCGACGGCCCGTTTCCCTCGAAGCTGCTGCACACCGTGCGCGGCATGGGCTACGTGCTCGAAGTGCGTGAAGAGGCAGAGCAATCATGAACCGTTCAATCGCGCGCCGCCTTGCGTTGATGTTCGCACTCGTGGCGCTACTGGTGTTCACGCTGGTCGGCACCGGGCTGTTTCTGGTGCTGCGCACGCAACTCGAACACCATTTGCGCGAATCGCTCGACGATCGCACCGAGATCGCGCGCATCATCGTCTATCACGCGGTGACGCCGGAGAAGTGGCGCATGGCGCGCGAAAAGCTCACGGACATGATGCCGCACGACGGCAGCACCGTGTATGCGGTGTCGAGCACCGATCCGTATTTCCACTATGGCAAGCCCATCGAGGGGCCCGTGGTGTCGAACTGGCCGGGTGGCTACACGAGGGTTTCGCCGATCGGCGGCGGCGCGGACATGCTGACCATCACGGTGACGATACCGGCTTACGGGGCTCGCCCACCTGTGCAATTGCAGGTCGCCGCCAGTTGTTCGCCGAATACCCGCACCATGCGCGTGTTCGGGGCGGCGCTCGCCGCGCTGTCCGCGTTGGGTAGTCTCGCTGTGCTGTTGCTGAGTTACTCGGTGACGCGACTCGGGCTCGCTC
Organism: Paraburkholderia sp. SECH4; assembly: GCF_030511745.1. Taxonomy (NCBI): domain Bacteria; kingdom Pseudomonadati; phylum Pseudomonadota; class Betaproteobacteria; order Burkholderiales; family Burkholderiaceae; genus Paraburkholderia; species Paraburkholderia sp. SECH4. The sequence goes on along the minus strand of NZ_JALOCP010000042.1, from coordinate 43,495 downwards.
CGTTGACGCGTCTGACGCGAGACGCATCCGCTGTGAGCCCGAATAACCGCTCACAGCGTCTGAATACGGCCTCGCTGCCGCTCGAATTGAGCGATCTGGCCAACTCGTTCAACGGCGCGCTCGAACGTCTGGACGGCGCATACGGCCGCCTCGAATCGTTCAACGCGGACGTCGCCCATGAACTGCGTACACCGGTGACGATTCTGATCGGCCAGACCGAAGTGGCGTTGACACGTAACCGTTCGGTCGACGATTTGCGCCATACGCTGCAATCGAATCTCGAAGAGTTCGAACGCATGCGCGCGATTATCAACGACATGCTGTTTCTCGCTCGCGCCGACCAGGGCGAACGCGCGACGGGTCTCGTTGAGGTGTCGCTGGCCGCGGAAGTTGCGCATACGCTGGAATTCCTGGAGATTCCGCTGGAAGAAGCGCGCGTGCATGCGCAGTTGCGCGGCGATGCGGTGGCGCGTGTGAACCGCTCGCTGTTCGGCCGCGCCTGCACGAATCTGCTGATGAACGCGATCCAGCACTGCGCGCCCGGCGCGGCGATTACCGTGACGATCTCGGAAGCAGCGGATCAGTTGCGCGTAGCGGTGGCCAACCCGGGCGAGCCGATCGAGCCGGCCGTGCTCGAACACCTGTTCGACCGGTTCTTTCGCGCGGAAGTGTCTCGCACCAATAGCCGCGAAAACCACGGCCTGGGTCTTGCGATCGTGAAGGCGATTGCCGAGATGCATCGCGGCACGGTGTCGGTGGAAAGCGCGAACGGCGTCAACACGTTTGCGTTTTCGATTGCGGCGTCGAGTGTGGAAGCCAGCCTGCCGGCGGCGCGCACGAAGGCCGGTGTCCCGGCCGAAGCCGCGGGTTAATCGTCACTGGTAAAAGGCAAGTCGGCTTGAACCGGTACGCGCCGCTTCGCCGGTTGCGCGTTGGCCGGCGTCAATGCGCTCACACGCACGCCCAAGAGCCGCAGCTTGCGGTTCAATTCCACCCGTCTCAGACATTCGGTTGCGGCGCGCCGGATCTCGGTGGCATCGGCGGTTGGTTCGTCGAGCGTCAGGTCGCGTGTGACCGTGCGGAAGTCGTCGTAGCGCAGCTTGATGCCCACGGTGCGGCCCACATAGCCCTTCCTCACCAGGTCTTCCGCGACCCGCACGCACAAGCTGGTAAACGAACTGGATAGGGCCGGCCGATCATGACGTGGATGCAGATCACGTTCGAAGGTCGTCTCACGGCTCATCGACTTGGGTTCCGATTCGACCACGACCGGCCGTTCGTCGTAGCCTTGTGCGACCTGCATGAGCCACGCCGAATAGCTGCGCCCGAAGTGATCCTGCAACAAGCCCGCGTCCGCTGCCGCCAGATCGCCGACCGTGGCGAGGCCGAGCGCGGTGAGTTTTTCCGCGGCCTTCGGCCCGATTCCATTGACCTTGCGTACCGGCAACGGCCAGACGCGCAAAGGCACATCCGCAGGTGTGAGGATCGTGAGGCCGTCGGGTTTGTCGAGTTCGGAGCCGATCTTCGCCAGCAGCTTGTTCGGCGCCACGCAAATGGAGCAGGTGAGGCCGGTCGCCTGATTGACGGCCTGCTTGATGCGCGCGGCGATCTCACGCGGCTCGCCCGGCAATTCGGTGAGGTCGATATAGATTTCGTCGATGCCGCGGTCTTCGATCCGGTCCGTGAATGCGGCGACCGCTGCTTTGAACAGGCGCGAGTAGTGGCGATACGACTCGAAATCGGTGGGCAGCAGAATCGCGTCCGGCGCGAGCACGGCGGCTTTCATCATGCCCATCGCGGAGAACACACCGAGCGCGCGGGCTTCATAGGTGGAGGTGGTCACCACGCCGCGGCCGGCATAATCGCGCAGCTTCGCAAAGCGAAGGCTGCCGTCTTCAAGCGTTTGCGGCACAGCATTGCGGCCGCCGCCGATCACCACCGCCTTGCCGCGCAGTTGCGGATAGCGCAAGAGTTCAACGGACGCGTAGAACGCGTCCATGTCCAGGTGCGCGATGTGGCGGCTTGCAGTACTCATGGATGGCGGAAACGGGTGACGGTGCGGGCAGCGAGCATAACAGTCGATGCGCTTCCCGTGCTGCCCTGTCGTATGGCGGCTTGCTGCGCCGGGTGTCCGCATTCGCACAATCGGCGCGCGGCACGGCGGACTTCAAACCGTAATAGTACCTTGCTCCGCCGGGCCTGGTGTCGCGCCTGAGGGCCTCATAACCCCTCACACGCGGCCAAGCTCATCCGGGCGCTGGAATGGCGCCCGGATCACCCATGCCTGGTGTTACCCGCAAGCATCACCCGCAAGCCGGCTTGGCTTTCTTGCATGCGTCCGCAAGCTGGGGCGGCGGGTCTTTCTTGAACACCGTCTTATACGACTCGAGCACGTTCGACTGAACCACCGGCAGAGACTGTACGCCGATCCACGCCGGCGGCGTCTGGCCGATCAGCGCCTTCATCATCGCCGTAGCTTCGGCCACGCCTTGATCATACGGGCGTTGCGAGCCGGTTGCCTTGAGCGGTCCGCCCTTGGCGATCTCGATAGCGGACTGAAGGCCCAGGTCGACCGTCGTGACGGGAATGGTCACGCCTTGCGCGCGCATTGAAGTCAGCGTGTCGAGCGCCGGTTGATCCCAGACGGCGAACAGCCCCTTGACGTCCGGATTCCCGGTGAGGAAATCGCCAGCGATCTGGCCCACTTTCGACGGGTCCGTAAACGCGACCTGTTTGACCTTGATGTCCGGACGATTCTTCTTGATCCAGTCGTTGACGGCCTTGGTGCGTTCCGTCGTGCTGAAGTAATCCACGCCGAAATTCACCAGCCCGATCGTGGCACCCTGCGGGACGCACGAAGCGAGCACTTTCGCCGCGATCTGGCCGTTGCCTTCGCTGTCGGCGGAAATCATCGACGCGTATTGTTCAGGATGCTTCAGCCCGGTCGGGACGTTGTCCATGAACACGAGTTTGATCCCGGCCTCGGACACTTTCTTGTAGGTGGCGGCCGTGGCCGTCCCGTCGACCGGAATGGAGATGATGCCGTCCGGGTGACGCTGGATAGTGTTCTCGATATCCGCGATCTGCTTGTCGACCTGGTATTCCGCCGAAGCCGTGCCGATCACTTCCACGCCGTATTTTTTGAGGGTGTCTGTGATGCCTTGCACCTGCAGTTGCGACCAGTCGAGATTCATGGTCTGCATCGAAATGCCGACCTTGAACTTGCCTGCCTTGATTTTGGCGATGTCGGCGTCGCTCAGCTTCACGGCATCCACCGAGGCCGCTTTTTCGCCGTTCGGCCCTTGTCCGACAATCGTCTTCGGTCCGATCGAACCGGCCGGCAGGCTGGTCACGCATTGCGCGTAGGCGCCCGACGACGCCAGCGCCACGACGGCCGCCGCCGCCATGAGAGTGGGTAGAACACTTCCTGAGCCACGACGATGTTTCATGATTCTTCTCCGTTGGTCTTCATGTTTGTGTTACGTCTCCTGCCATTCACGAACAACGCGGGCACGTGACATCTCGCGTGATCGACGTGCTTTCCTTATTTCCCTGGTTACTTCCTGGGTCACTTCCTGAATCACTTCCTGGTGAAGGCCACAGCCGCGACGATGATGGCGCCCTTGATCACCAACTGCAGCGATGAACTGACGCCGAGCAGCACCAGCCCGTTATTGAGCGTGCCGATGATGAGACTGCCGAGCAGCGTGCCAAGTACGAAGCCGCGCCCACCGAACAGGCTGCAACCGCCGAGCGTCACGGAAGCGATCACATCGAGCTCCAGCCCTTGCACGACATCGGGCCGCGCCGCATGCGAGCGCGCGGCGAGCACGAGCGCGGCGAGCCCGGCCAGCGCGCCGGTGAGAATGAAGGCGAGGGTGGTCACGCGTCGCGTGTTGATGCCGGAGTAGAGCGCCGCAGTCGGATTGCCGCCGGCCGCATAAATCTGCCGGCCGAACACGCTGTAATGCAGCAGCAGGATGCCGGCGATCACGGTCAGCACCGTCCAGATGATCGGCACCGGCACACCGGCAATGTCGCCCTCGCCGAAGATCGAGATGAATGAGTCGTTAGTGATGATCTCGGGCCGCGTTGTCGTCACCATCAGGGCGAGTCCGCGTGCCGCGCTCAAGGTGCCGAGCGTCACGAGGAACGAGGGAATGTTCAGCCGCGTGGTCACGACGCCATTGATCGCGCCGACGATTGCGCCGGTGCCGATGCCGGCAATCGCGCCGATGATCCAGCTATCGCCGACATGCGCCATGGCGAGCGCCGCGGACATGCCCGACAGTGCCAATGTCGACCCCACGGACAGATCGATCTGCCGCGCAATGATCACGAAGGTCATGCCGATCGCGACGATCGACACCAGCGCGGTCTGCCGGCCGATATTCAGGAAGTTGTCGATGGAGAGAAACCACGGCGAGGCGAAGCTGAACACCACCAGCAGGATCGCGAACGCGCCGTAGAGCGCATAGGGCCGGTCGCCTTGCAGGAGGAGTTGCGCGAGGCGCCGCATACGGCTCTTCTGCGGTGGCGATGCCTGCCGTTTAGCCGCCAGCGGCGAGACAGAGTCGTTCATTTTGTGTGCGCCCCGAAGGAAGTCCCCTCGGGGGACTCGAAGGAAGTCCCCTCGGGGGACTCGATGGAAGAACGGGACAGTTGGATCAGGTGATGAAGCGCTTCGGCGTTGGCGAGTTCGGCGCGCTCGACGGTCTTGACGATAGCGCCGTCCGCGACGATCGAAATCCGGCCGCACAGGCGCAGCAGTTCATCGAGGTCCGAGGACACGACGAGCACGGCGGTGCCCGCTCGCGCGGCGTCATGGACCACGCCGTAGATCTCCTCGCGGGCGCCGACGTCGACGCCGACGGTCGGTTCGTCGAGTAAAAGAAGCGTGGGGCGCGGATGGTTCCACTTGGCAAAGACCACTTTCTGCTGGTTGCCGCCGGATAAAAACTTGACCGCGGTCGAGGAGCCGGGGGCCTTGACGGCCAGCTCTTTCATCGAGCGCTTCGCCTGGTTGACGGCCGCCTGGCTGCGCAGCCACCCCCAGCGAGAAAACTGCGGCAGCCGCGGCAAGGTCAGGTTGCGTTCGATCGAATGATCGAGGACGAGCCCTTCGAGATGACGATCCTCCGGCACCAGCGCTACGCCGAGCTGGATGGCTTCTGCAGGCGTGATACGCGAGCGCGACTGACCGCCGATCTCGATGGCGCCCGCCTCGATTCTGCGAATGCCAAAGATGGTTTGCAGAATTTCCGTGCGCCCGCTGCCGATCAATCCCGCGAGCCCGTGGATCTCGCCAGGACGAACCGTGAGGTCGACGTCGTGAAGCCTGTCATTGCTCACGTTCGACAACTTGAGAACGGGGACAGTGGGGGCATTGGGCGTGGCCGATGTTTGCGGTCCAACAGCGGATTCATCGCCGGTAGCGCCGACAGCCGTCCTCTCCCGCGCCTGCAACGCGGCATGACCGGGACCGACGATCGCCGCGACCAGCTCTTTCATATCGGTTTCCGCCGTCGAGAATGTGCCGGCATTGGCGCCATCGCGGAACACGGTGACGCGCTGCGAAATCCGAAACACCTCATTTAACCGATGCGTCACGTAGATCACGCCCACGCCGCGGTTCGTGACCGCGCGAATCGCGTCGAACAGAATCTGCTCTTCGCCGCCCGTCAGGGCCGACGTGGGTTCGTCGAGGATCAGAACCCGCACGTCGCCCATCAGCGCTTTGCAGATCTCAGTCATTTGCCGGTACGCGAACGGCAATGCGCCAACGGCGGTGCGCGGGTCGAGCGGGATGCCGTGCGAGCGGAGAAATTCGCTGACCGTTGCCATGAGCTGGCGGTTTTTCACAAAGCCGAGACGTGTGCGAGGCTCGCGCCCCAGCATCAGATTGGCGCCGACCGACAGCGATTCGACGAGGCTCAGATCCTGGTAGACCACGGCAACACCCGCCTCACGCGATCGCGCCGGCGACTCGAACGCCACTTTCTGGCCATCGATCTCGATGACGCCGTCGTCGTAGGTGTGAACGCCGCTGAGAATCTTGATTAGCGTGGATTTGCCCGCGCCGTTTTCGCCGAGCAAGGCGTGCACTTCGCCGGGCAACACGTCAAGGCTGACGCCGCGCAGCGCCCGCACGCCGCCAAATCGCTTGGTGACGCCCGCAACACGGATCAATGGAACCTGAGGCGATGACGCGGCCGCGACCGCAACCGGCTCACTCATCTGGCATGTCTCCTTCGTCAAGACGACGACATCCTTTTCTTTGTATGGTGCTATCGGCCAAAGCCGAGTTGTGATCTTCGCATCATGAATATGGTGCGTCAATAACATTGGCGGCGCTGACAGGGCTTGGATGTCTGCTTATGTGATGATTGAATCGGAAAGCTTGTTATGATTCTATCAATCGTTGTAGCATAAGTGGGAACAAATTGTCGGCGGCCGTTGTGCGCCGCATCAAATTTTCGGATGTCTTATGCCTGAAGCCCCTGTGCTTTCTTCTTCGGTCGTCGCGCTGCGCGGCGGTCCGCTCATTCACCCGGCGCGCAACCCGGGCATGCCGTTCGACGCGTCCTGGCTGGACGGCTTGCGCGTCAACCAGTCGGCGGTCGAACGGCGTACGGCAACGCTTGCCACGCGCCGTACCGTCAAGAAAGATGCGCAGGCCGCTTGGCTGCTGAAAGCCGTCACCTGCATCGACCTCACCACGCTCAACGGCGACGACACCGAGGGCCGCGTGCGCCGCTTGTGTGCGAAGGCGCGTCAACCCGTGCGGGCCGATCTGCTCGAAGCGCTCGGCATCGCGCCGCAAGGCATCACGACGGGCGCGGTCTGCGTCTATCACCGTTTCGTCGCGACGGCGGTGGACGCGCTGCAGGGCAGCGGCATTCCGGTCGCGGCGGTGTCGACAGGATTTCCCGCCGGGCTGATTCCGCATCCATTGAAGCTGAAAGAGATCGAGGCTTCGGTCGCGGATGGGGCGCAGGAAATCGACATCGTTGTCACGCGTGAATATGTGCTGACCGGCAACTGGCAGGCGCTGTACGACGAAGTGCGCGACTTCCGCGCAGCCTGCGGCCCCGCACACCTGAAGACGATTCTGGCGACCGGCGATATCCGCACACTCTCCAACGTGGCGCGCGCCTCGATGGTCTGCATGATGGCCGGCGCCGACTTCATCAAGACGTCGACCGGCAAGGAAGGCGTCAACGCCACGCTGGATGTCTCGCTGGTAATGGTGCGCATGATCCGCGAATACCAGGAGCGCACCGGCGTGCCGATCGGCTTCAAACCGGCGGGTGGCGTGTCGAGCGCGAAGTCGGTGCTGTCCTATCAGATCCTCATGAAGGAAGAACTCGGTCGCCCGTGGCTCGAACCGGAGCTGTTCCGTATCGGCGCATCGAGCCTGCTGGCCGATATCGAACGCCAGCTCGAACATCACGTGAGCGGTCGTTACTCCGCTTTCAACCGTCACCCCGTAGCCTGAACAGAAGACCGATCCCATGAGCGTAGCCGAGTATTTTTCATCGATGGAGTACGGTCCCGCACCCGAGGACGATCAGCCCGCGCGCGCCTGGCTCGCGCAACATGAGGCGCGCTTCGGGCATTTCATCGGCGGGGCGTGGCATGCGCCCGCCGCCGGCGAACACTTCGTTTCGCACGCACCCGCCACGGGCGGGCGGCTCGCCGAGGTCGCCCAGGGCGATGCGGCCGACGTCGACGCGGCGGTAGCGGCCGCACGTGCCGCGCAGCCGGGCTGGCTCGCGCTTGGCGGCGCCGGACGGGCGCGGCATCTGTATGCGCTCGCGCGCATGGTCCAGCGTCATAGCCGTCTCTTTGCCGTGCTCGAAGCGCTCGACAACGGCAAGCCGATCCGCGAGACACGCGATATCGACGTGCCTCTGGTCGCGCGGCACTTCCTGCATCACGCGGGTTGGGCGCAGTTGCAGGAGAGCGAATTCGCCGATTACGCGCCACTTGGCGTCGTCGGGCAGATCGTGCCGTGGAATTTTCCGCTGCTGATGCTCGCGTGGAAGATTGCACCGGCGATTGCAACGGGCAACTGCGTCGTGTTGAAGCCGGCCGAATACACGCCGCTCACGGCGTTGCTGTTCGCCGAACTCGCTCATCGAGCGGGCTTGCCGGCAGGCGTGCTGAACGTCGTCACAGGTGATGGTCGCACCGGTGCCGCGCTCGTCGAACATCCGCGGGTGGACAAGATCGCTTTCACGGGTTCGACGGAAGTCGGGCGCCTGATTCGCGCGGCTACGGCCGGCACGGGCAAATCGCTGACGCTCGAACTTGGTGGCAAGTCGCCCTTTATCGTGTTCGACGATGCGGATCTCGACGGCGCCGTCGAAGGTGTGGTCGACGCGATCTGGTTCAACCAGGGGCAGGTCTGCTGTGCGGGCTCGCGACTGCTCGTGCAGGAGGGGATCGAAGCGCGCTTCATCGCGAAGCTGAAGCGCCGTATGGAAACGCTGCGCGTCGGCACGTCGCTCGATAAAAGTATCGATATCGGTGCGATCGTCGATCCGGTACAGCTCGAACGCATCGAGTCGCTGGTGGAAACCGGGCGGCGCGAAGGCTGTGCGGTGTGGCAGTCGCCCGACACGACGATGCCCGCCGGCGGCTGCTTCTATCCGCCCACGCTCGTCACCGGCGTGGCGCCGGCTTCCACTCTCGCGCAGGAAGAAATCTTCGGACCGGTGCTGGTCGCGATGAGTTTTCGCACGCCGGATGAGGCGATCGCGCTCGCCAACAATTCGCGCTACGGACTCGCCGCGAGCGTGTGGAGCGAAACCATTGGCCGCGCACTTGATATCGCGCCGCGCCTCGCGTGCGGTGTCGTATGGATCAATGCGACCAATCTGTTCGATGCGGCGGTCGGATTTGGTGGATACCGCGAGTCGGGCTATGGTCGCGAAGGCGGCCGTGAGGGCATCTACGAATATCTGAAACCGCGTGCGTGGCTCAATCTTGCTGTCCGCCAGCCTGTGCGTGTTGAACAGAGTGGAGGCACAGGCGAGCGCGATCCGTTGTCGAACATCACGCTGATCGATCGCACCGCGAAGCTCTTTATCGGCGGCAAGCAGGTGCGACCGGACAGCGGCTATTCGCTGCCGGTTCACGCACCGGATGGGACGCTGGTCGGTGAAGTGGGCGAGGGCAACCGCAAGGACATTCGCAACGCGGTCGAAGCAGCGCGCGCGGCGCAGAAGTGGTCGCAGGCGAGTACGCATAATCGTGCTCAGGTCCTGTTCTATCTCGCGGAGAACCTCGCCATTCGTGCTGACGAGTTCGCGCGGCAACTCGTGATCAGAAACGGCGCGACGGAAGCGGCGGCGCATGCGGAAGTCGAGGCGGCGGTAGCGCGTCTCTTCACTTACGCGGCGTGGGCCGACAAGTTCGACGGCGCCGTGCATACGCCGCCGTTGCGCGGTGTAGCGCTGGCGATGCATGAGCCGCTTGGCGTGATCGGCATTGCCTGCCCTGACGAAGCGCCGTTGCTCGGTTTCGTCTCGCTGGCGGCACCCGCGCTGGCCATGGGCAATCGTGTGGTGGTGTTGCCGAGCGCGGCGTGTCCGCTCACGGTGACCGATTTTTATCAGGTAGCCGAAACGTCGGATGTGCCGGCGGGTGTGCTGAACATCGTCACGGGTGAACGTGGCGCGTTGCTGCCGGCGCTCGCCAAACATGACGACGTCGATGCCGTCTGGTGTTTCGGCAACGCGGCGGATTCGACGCTGGTCGAGCGCGAGTCGGTCGGTAATCTGAAGCGTACGTTCGTCGATCACGGTCGCCAGTTCGACTGGTTCGACCGTTCGAGCGAAGGCCGGCCGTTTCTGCGTCAGGCCGTGCAGGTGAAGAACATCTGGATACCGTACGGAGACTGATTGAAAGTCGGCGCTTACGCCTGAACACCATGCACGCCAACCAGAAAATGGAGGAGACAACGTGCTGAAGCATCTGGATCTGCAATTGAACACCGCGGTGCTGCTCGCAACGCATGCCCCGCACGCACGCTTCACGATCAACGCGCCTCAAGGGGAACGCGAATGAACACGTCTTTGCAACGAAACGGGCGTGTCGTCATTCTCGGCATCTACGTCACCGACCTGACGTTTCGCGCCGGGCGTATGCCGCTGATCGGCGAGACGATTGCCGGCACGGCGTTCGCGATGGGGCCGGGCGGCAAAGGCTCGAATCAGGCGGTGGCGGCGGCGCGCGCGGGCGCCGAGGTGGTGTTCTGCACTCGCATCGGCAACGACGCGTTTGGTGAGATTGCGCGTGCCACGTGGGCCACTGAAGGCATCACGGCACGCGCCTCGGTGGTCGAGGGCGTGTCCACGGGCGCCGCGCATATCTTCGTCGACGACAACACCGGCATGAACGCGATCATCGTCGCCTCCGGCGCGGCCGGCACGATGGAGGCAGCCGACGTCGACGCGATCGAAGCCGACATCGCCGCCGCGCGCGTATTCGTCACGCAGCTCGAACAGCCGCTCGCGGCTGCGCGCCGTGGGCTCGAAGTGGCGCGCCGGCACGGCGTCATTACCGTGTTCAATCCGGCGCCCGCCTTGCCGCTCGACGACGACATCTTTCCGTTGTGCGACTACATCACCCCGAACGAAACCGAGGCCACCGCGCTCACCGGCGTGCCGATCGCGAATGCCGACGACGCGCGCCGTGCCGCCGACGTACTGCTTGCCAAAGGCGTCGGCGCGGTGATCGTCACACTGGGGGAAGGCGGTGCGCTGCTGCACTCGGCAACTCAATCGATACTCGTGCCGGCCTATCAATGCGGCCGCGTGGTGGAGACCGCCGGCGCCGGCGACGGCTTCACGGGCGGTTTCGCGGCGGCGCTCGCACGCGGCGACGATGCCGTCTCGGCGCTGCGCTTCGGCTGCGCGCTCGCGGGCATTTCCGTCACGCGTCCGGGCACGGCGCCTTCCATGCCGACGCTCGGCGAAGTGAACCGCGTGTTGAGCCAGCCGGCCGAGGCTTCCTCGTCGCTGTCCTGACCGTTCGCGAAGACTGAAGGAGATCGTGCTCACCATGAAGTCCTCGTTCACCGCTGGAAAAATGTTCGGCGACCGGCAACTGAATTTTCTGCTGATCGTCAACGTACTCGTTGTGCTGGTCGCGACGTGGCTTTCGCACGGGCAATTCGTCGACATCGACAACTTGCAATCGATGGGCGGCCAGTTGCCCGAACTCGGCCTGCTTGCGCTCGGCATCATGTTGTCGATGGTGTCGGGCAACGGCGGGATCGATCTGTCAGGCGTCGGGCTCGCGAACCTGTCCGGGATGGTTGCCGCGCTCGTCGTGCCGCGCTTCGTCAACGGCGACGATTCTCCCGTGCTCTACACGTCGCTCTTTTGCGTGATTGTGGTGGCGATGGGACTGCTCGGCGGACTCCTGAACGGCGTGGTGATCGCGCGCCTCAGGCTCACGCCGATTCTCTGCACGCTCGGCACGCAGTTGCTGTTCACGGGCTTTGCCGTGGTGCTCAGCAACGGCGCCTCGGTGCATGTCGACTATGTCGACCCCTTGTCGAATATCGGCAACGGTACCGTGTTTCAGGTACCGATCGCATTCTGCATCTTTATCGCGGCCGTGATCGTGCTCGGCTGGTTGCTCAGACGCAGCCCGTTCGGCCTGCGTCTCTATCTGATGGGCACCAACCCCAAAGCGGCGTTCTATGCGGGCATTCCGCGCGCGCGGATGCTGATCACGACCTATGCGATGTGCGGCGTGCTTGCGTCGCTCGCGGGTCTGATCAGCGCGACCCATACGTCCAGCGCGAAATGGGACTACGGCAACTCCTATCTGCTGATCGCCATTCTGATCGCGGTGATGGGCGGCGTGAATCCCGCCGGCGGTCACGGCCGCATCATCTGCGTGTTCTTTGCCGCAACGGTGCTGCAGTTCCTCTCGAGTCTGTTCAATCTGCTGGGCGTGTCGCAGTTCTTCGGCGATTGCGCGTGGGGATTTCTGTTGTTGCTGTCGCTCGCGTTTGCAGGCGGCGAGCGGGTGAGGGCGATCTTCGGTTTTGGCGGCGGTGGTGGCGGTGGGAGTGCTAGTGCAGCAAGCTCCGGCACGGCGCCAAAACGTTAGCGTGCCGAACAGACTTAAAAGGCACAACCCAGGTTTCAGTACGCGGCGGACAACGAGCCCTGACTGTCCGTGATGGTGAAGTGGGGCGACATCGAACTACATCGAACGATACAGGAGACATCGCATGAAATTGACTCGACTGGGTGCCGCGCTTGCAGCAGGCGCTCTTACCGTAGGCGTGATCGCCGCTGCACAGGCTGCAATCAACGAGACGATCGTCACGGTCGTCAAGGTGACCGGCATCAACTGGTTCAACCGGATGGACGACGGCGTCAAGCAATTCGCAAAGGACAACCCAGGCGTGAACGCGTATCAGACCGGTCCGGGCCGCGCGGATGCGGCACAGCAACTGAAGATCATCGAAGACCTGATCGCGAAGAAGGTCACCGCGATTGCCGTGGTGCCCTACGATCCGCCGACGCTCGAACCGGCGCTGAAGAAGGCGATGGATCGCGGCATCAAGGTGGTGACCCACGAGGCCGACAACGCGAAGAACACGATGGTCGACATCGAAGCATTCGACAACACGGCCTACGGCGCCGGCTTGAACGAACGTCTCGCCTCGTGCATGCACGACGACGGCAAGTGGGTGGCACTGGTTGGTTCGCTGGGCAGCCGCTCGCAGGTGCAATGGGCCGACGGTGGGATCGGCAACGCCAAGGCCAAGTATCCGAAGATGGATCTGGTCGAACCGAAACTCGAAACCAATAATGACGGCGAGCGCGCCTATGAAGTTGCGAAAGAAGTGCTGCGCAAGCATCCGGATCTGAAGGGCTTCCAGGGTTCGTCCTCGCTCGACGTGATCGGCATCGGCCGCGCGGTGGAAGAAGCCGGCATGCAGGGCAAGATCTGTGTCTACGGTACGGGCCTGCCGACGGAAGCCGGCAAGTTCCTCGAGAGCGGCGCGATCAACGGCATTGCGTTCTGGGATCCGAAGCTCGCGGGCATCGCGATGAATAAGGTCGCGCAGATGCTGATCGACGGCAAGACGGTCGAGAACGGCGCCGATCTCGGCATTCCGGGTTACACCAAAGTCACCGTCGCCAAGGGGCCGGGCAAAGGAATCATCGTGCGCGGTCAGGGCTGGGTGAACGTCGACAAGTCGAACTACAAGCAGTATCCGTTCTGATCGAGTTTTTTTGCTTCATGTGTCACGGCGTCCCCCTCGGGGGGCTTCCTTCAAGGCGTGCCCGTGTGGGCACGCCTTAACTTGCGACTCGCCATCATGAATCAAGACGTATCGTCTTCGCAGCCGCAGTCCGACACCTCGCAGCCGTTTCTGCAGGTGGTCGGCGTGCACAAGCGTTTCACCGGCGTGCATGCATTGCGCGGCGTGAGCCTGTCGTTCGAGCGTGGTCAGATCTATCACCTGCTCGGCGAGAACGGCTGCGGCAAGAGCACGCTGATCAAGATCATCTCCGGCGCGCAGCCGCCCGACGAAGGCGAACTCGTGATCGAAGGCGTTCGGCATGCACGGCTGTCCGCACTGGAATCGCTGGCCGCAGGAATCGAAACTGTCTATCAGGATCTCTCTCTGCTGCCCAACATGAACGTGGCGGAAAACGTCGCGCTTACCGCCGAGCTGGCCACGCACGAAGGCCGGCTTGCGCGGACGTTCGACCGGCGCGCGCTCGCGCGCACGGCAGCGCGCGCGCTGGAATCGGTCGGCCTGCCCGGCGACGCCGAGTTTCAGGCGACCTTGATCGAGCAATTGCCGCTCGCCACGCGTCAGCTCGTTGCCATTGCTCGCGCGATTGCCAGCGAGGCAAAGTTCGTCATCATGGATGAGCCCACCACGTCGCTCACGCAGAAAGAAGTCGACAATCTGATCGCCGTGCTCGCGAACCTGCGCTCGCAGGGCGTGACGGTGCTGTTCGTGAGCCACAAGCTCGATGAGTGTTATGCGATCGGCGGCGAAGTCATCGTGCTGCGCGATGGCCAGAAGATGGCGCAGGGACCGATCGCGCAATTCACCAAAGCGCAGATCAGCGAACTGATGACAGGACGCCATCTGACGAACGAGCGCTATCGTGAAGGCACGTTGGGCCAGGATGTCGTACTCGACGTGCGCGGCTTCACGCGTGCGGGCCAGTTCAGTGACGTGTCGTTTGCGCTGCATCGAGGTGAAATTCTCGGCGTCACTGGTTTGCTCGATTCGGGGCGCAACGAACTCGCGCGCGCACTCGCGGGTGTTGCGGCGGCGCAATCGGGGCAGGTGTTGCTCGACGGCAAGGCGATTGCATTGCGCACGCCCTCGGACGCGAAACATCATCGCATTGGCTATGTGCCCGAAGACCGCCTGAACGAAGGGCTGTTTCTCGACAAGTCGATCCGCGACAACGTGATCACGGCAATGATCTCCAGCTTGCGGGATCGCTTTGGCCAGATCGATCGCACGCGCGCGCAGGCGCTCGCGGAACAGACGGTGAAAGACTTGCAGATCGCGACGCCCGGTGTCGACAAACCCGTGCAATCGCTCTCGGGCGGCAACCAGCAGCGCGTGCTGATCGGCCGCTGGCTCGCCATCGATCCGCGCGTGCTGATTCTGCATGGACCGACGGTCGGTGTCGACGTTGGATCGAAAGACATCATCTACCGCATCATGCAGCGCCTGTCGCAAAGCGGCATCGGCATCATTCTGATCAGCGACGATCTGCCCGAGTTGCTGCAGAACTGCGATCGCATCCTGATGATGAAGAAGGGGCGTGTGGCCAACGAGTATCAGGCCGACACGTTGAGCGAAGCCGACCTGTATCACGCGCTGCTTTCGGAAGCTGCATAAAGGACGCCGATACCCATGAACTCGCGGATCCCTTCGCGCATGAACCAGACCATGACCACCCCGACCGTTGTCGAAGTCGCACCCGAGGTCAAGCCGCCCACCTTGTGGGCCAGGCTCTCGCGCAACCCCGAATGGTTCACCGTCGCGTTGATCGCGGCGACATGCCTGATTGTCGGCGCGATCAATCCGCGCTTCTTTCAACTGGCGACGCTATTCGATCTGCTGCATTCGGCCACCACGATGTCGCTTTTCGCGCTGGGCACGCTTGTTGTGCTGGCGTCCGGCGGCATCGACGTTTCGTTCACGGCGATCGCCGCGCTGACGATGTACGGCATCACCAAGGCGGTGTTTGCCTGGTGGCCGGACGCGCCGTTCGCGCTGATCCTGATCACCGGCGCGCTGGGCGGCGTGCTGCTGGGTCTCATCAACGGCCTGCTGGTGCATCGCTTGAAAGCGCCTTCACTGATCGTCACGATCGGCACGCAGTATCTGTATCGCGGCCTGCTGTTGACGTTCATCGGCACGACGTTCTTCATGAACATTCCGCACAGCATGGATCACTTCGGCCGGATTCCGCTGTTTTTCTATCACACCAGCGAAGGCCTGCGCGCGGTGCTGCCTGTTTCGGTGCTGGCGCTGGTGGCGGCCGCCGGTGTCACGTGGTGGCTGTTGAACCGGACCATGATGGGACGCGGTGTCTATGCAATGGGCGGCAGCCTCGCGATTGCCGAGCGGCTCGGCTATAACCTGCGCGCGATCCATCTGTTCGTGTTCGGCTATACCGGCATGCTCGCCGGCATAGCGGGCATTCTGCATGTATCGAACAACCGGCTCGCGAATCCGTTCGATCTGGTCGGCTCGGAGCTCGATGTGATCGCCGCGGTGATCCTGGGCGGCGCGCGCATTACGGGGGGAACGGGTACGGTGGCCGGCACGTTGCTCGGTGTGGTGCTGGTCACGTTGATCAACAGTGTGCTGATTCTGGTCGGCGTGCCGAGCACCTGGCAGAAGGTGATCATCGGCGCGTTCATTCTGATCGCCGGGACGCTGTTCGCATTGCAGCGCAAAAGCTGAAGACTGAAAGCCAGTCACGTCGGCCGCTCACCGGCACCGTGACGCGACGGCGTGCGGCTAGCGCATTCATTTGCGCTTGCGAAGCTCCTGGCCTTTCTCGGTGATGATGGAATCGAAGTCGTCGATTTGCGAGAAGCGCACCGCCTTGACGACGCCGAACTTGCTCTGGTCCACGACCAGATGCCGTTCGACGGCACTTGCCATGGCCGCCTGCTTGAGCGCGACTTCGTGAAAGTTCCAGCACGTCACGCCGCGCGCGTTGTCCACACCGCCCGCCGAAATGAACGCCTTGTTGATGCCCATGCGGCGCAGCATCTCCAGACTCTCTTCGCCCGCAAACGAATCTGACGAGGGCACGTAGACGCCGCCCAGCAGAATCATCCGTACATTCGGCTTGCGCCGCAGAATCTCCGCCACATTCAGCGAATAGCAGACCACAGTGACGTGACGTTCGAGCGGAATCAGGCGCGCAAGCGTGGTGAGCGTCGTACCGCAATCGATGAAAATCGTTTCGTGGTCGACGACGAGTTTCGCCGCAATCGCGGAGGCTTCCGCCTTGGCCTGCGCGAAATGATCCTTCTCTTCTTCGAGTGAATAGCCGGCGTTATTGGGTACGTCGGTCGCGCTGACGATGTAGCCGCCGAGATACGTGAATCGTTCCGGACTGCCTGCGATATCGCGCCGGACAGTCATCTCCGATACGTCCAGCAGACTGGCGGCGTCGCGCAGGCGCATCACGTTCTGCCTGGCCAGCGCATCGGCGAGGGCGCGGAGGCGGTCGGGTTTCAGCATGGAGGTCCTGTCGCGTAGTGTGGAGCGCAGTGTGGAGGCGCGTTATGTTTTGTTCGCGTTGATGAGAGAATTATAACAAGAGGTCGCGTGCGCGGCGAGCCTGTTTGAGCCTCGGTTTAAGCCTCGAAAACGGGGCGTGTTGCGAAGAACGGGGTCTGCCGCCGAGCCGAACTATGTGAGACTCCGATGCATCGTCACGCCGCACCTGAACGAGCGCGGCCGAAATCCAACTATTCCTCCCGATCCCATGAATCTTCGCCAACTCGAACACGTCGTTGCGCTCGCAGAAGAGGGCAGCTTTGCGCGAGCCGCCGTGCGCGTCCATCTGAGTCAGCCGGCGCTGAGCAGAAGTATTCAGGCCATCGAAGAGCATCTGGACATGGTGCTGTTTGACCGCAGCACCCGCGAAGTACGCATCACGCCCGCCGGCCAGACGGTCGTGCAGCGCGCGCGGAAGGTCCTGTTCGAAGCACGCTGCCTGTTGCGCGACGTGGATTTGCTGAAAAGCCACGATCTCGGTTCGGTGAACTTTGGCTCCGGGCCTTATCCGGCTGCGATGCTGTTGCCCGCTGCACTGGACGAACTCGCCCAAAGCCATCCGAATCTGCGCATCAACGCCGCCGTCGACAACTGGAAGAATCTGCTGGAGTTGTTACACGCGGAGCAACTGGATTTTCTGATCGTCGACATTCGCGGCGTGCCGTCGAGCAGCAAGCTCGAGGTCATTGCATTGCCGAGGCATCGAGCGGCCTGGTTTGTTCGCGAGGGTCACCCACTGACCCAGCACGATCCGATCGAGGTACAGCAACTCTCAGGTTATCCCGTCGTATCGGTTCCGCTGCCGGAGGCGATGCGCGAGTCGCTGCGCAAGTGGTTGCGTTTTCCGCCCACACAGGAAATGGAGTTTCACCTGACCTGCAACGACGTCAACGTGCTGCGTGAGTACGCCCGCAAGACGGATGCGCTGCTGCTGCTCACCGAGCAGTCGGGTTGGGAACGGGAGCGCTCGGCCGGTCTGGTCGCGCTGTCGGTGCCATCCCGGTCGCATCTGTGGCTGCAGTTCGCAATCGTCCATCTGGCTGGACGTACGCTTTCGCCGGCAGCCGAGCAGGCGATCATGGCCATCAAGCGTGTGGCGGCGGTGAAACCTGCGTGAACGCGGCACCCAGTCGAATAAATGTTGAAAACACATTAATTCGATGAAAACTATGCAATTGTCTTATTGATCAAGGCATCGTTCAATGTCTTCGACGCGGCAACGAGGCCGCCTTCAGCTTGAGGGCGACGTCCCGGATAGCCGCGACTGGAGACATGATGCAACTCTCGACGCACGACGTCCGTCACCGGTGGATCGTGGTGACCGGCCTGTTTTTTTTCCTGGCGATCAACTTTGCCGATAAGGCGCTGATGGGGCTTGCAGCCGAGCCGATCATGCGCGAACTCGGCCTGACGCATACCCAGTTCGGGCGCATCGCCGCCAGCTTTTTCCTGCTGTTTTCGCTTTCGTCTCTGCTGGTCGGGCTGTTGTCGGACCGCGTGAAAACCCGCTGGCTGTTGCTGGCCATGGCCGTCGTCTGGTCCGTGTCGCAGGCGCCGCTGCTCCTCGCCGCGGTGCCCACCACGCTTGTGATGTCGCGAATACTGCTCGGCGCGAGCGAAGGTCCCGCTTATCCAGTCGCGATTCACTCGCTCTACAAATGGTTTCCGGACGCGGAGCGGACCTTGCCGACCGCGCTGCTGACGATCGGCGCGGCGTTCGGGGCCGGGTTCATCGCGCCCGTCATTACCGCAATCATTCTGAATTTTGGCTGGCGCGCGGCCTTCCTGACCCTCGCGGTGGTGGGTCTCGTCTGGAGCATCGTCTGGCTCGCTATCGGCCGTGAAGGACCGCTCGAATCGGCCGGCGATCGTGCGCCCGGCGCCCTGGTCGCGCAGGCCGCATCGCTGGAGGAAAAGATACCGCTACGCGTATTGCTGCTATCGCGCACATGCCTTGGCTGCAATCTGTCCGGATTTGCGGCGTACGTCGTGCTCGCGCTCTCGACGATCTGGCTGCCAAGTTATCTGGTCAGAGTAGCGGGCTATTCGCTGATGCAAGTGGGATGGATTGTTGTATTGCCCGCGTTCGGCCAGATGGTCATGGCGCCGCTGCTCGGCTGGTGGTCGCAACGCTTGATGAAGCGCGGCATCGCCAGCCGTCATGCGCGGGGCACGCTGGGTGCGGCGGCCGTCGTGGTGTCGGGCAGCGCACTCCTTCTGATGCCGGTATTGCCGCCTGGTGCGGCGCTGATCGCCGCCGTGACGGTCGGTTTCTCGCTCGCGTCGTTTGCCTTCACGACGGGTGTCGCGTTGGCGGGCGAGGTGGTGCCCGCCCGTCAGCGCGGGGGCGTGCTCGGCATCAATATCTGCGTGACCACCCTGGCGGGACTCATTACGCCGGCTGTCATGGGCCAGATCATCGACGTGGCTGGCGACGCCTTAACGGGCTATCGCTTGGGCATCGCACTGGCCGGCGGGTTCGCCGTGGTCGCGGGCGTCGCGTCGGCGTGCCTGGTAGACCCGGCCGGAGACCGGCGCCGCTTTGCGTGTCTGGCGTCGACCTGCGCGCAGATCGGCGCGATCCCGACCACTTTTGTACGGAACACTCATGAATAGCAATGCGATAGAGACACGCGAGGCAATTTCGACGCAGGACGACGACCCCAGGGTGGCGTTCGTCAGGATGGCCGCGGCGCCGGTTGCCATATATGGTTATCCGCTTGTCGAGGTGATACGTACGTGTGCAATGCATACATCTCCCGTCTCGACGAGCCCCCTGCGTGCGCCGTTCAATTCGATCCACGCAAGCATGCGCCGCTGGACACATCAGGATCGCGACATCGTTACACCAGCGAACGACTTTCTTTATCTGAACGCGTGGATCGATCTCACTGACGGTCCGGTCGTGCTGGACATTCCCGCGGTGGACGTGGACCGGTATTACGTCATCGAGTTGCTTGATGCGTTCACCAACAATTTCGTCAATTTGAGTCCGCTTAACGCGGGCTCTTCCGGCAAACGGTACGTGCTGCATCGCGCGAGCGAGGCAGCACCCGCGAGCCTGAACGCAGAGCCGATCGCTTGCCCGACGCCCCTCGTGTGGATGCTGGGGCGCGTGCTTGTCAAGGGAGACGATGACTTGCCTGAGGCTCAGCAGGCAGCGTCAGGATTTGCTCTCAGCGGGCGTGACGCAGTGGGATTCGCCTGCGTGCGAGACTGGCGCGCGAGCACCGAGCCGGCGCTTGATTTTTTCCAGAACTTGTTCAATGCGCTTCAAGATGTGCCACCACGCGCTGACGAAACGGCTTTGTTCGGCCTCCTCGCACGCGCCGACCTGTACCCCGGCAAACCGATCGATGTTGAGATGCTTTCGCCCTTCGTGCGACGCGGTTTGCAACTCGCTTATGAGGACGCTCACCGGCTGATCGCCGCTCACACCGAAAGCCGTGGGCGGCGCAGTTGGGGCTACAACCTGAAGCTCGGCCGCTATGGCAGCGACTATCTGCTGCGCGCCTGCACGGCCATGAAGGGACTAGGCGCACTCAGCGCGACTGAGGCCGTCTACGCCGTAGCCGATTTCGATGGCGCGGGCGAGCACCTGAACGGGCGCCATCGCTACGAGTTGTATTTCCCGCCGGGTGGCCTGCCGCCGGTGCGCGCGTTGTGGTCGATCTCGCTTTACGGCGCGGATCGTTTCTTCGTCGAGAATCCGCTCGCGCGTCACGCGATTGGCGATCGAACCGAGGGCCTACGCTACGAAGCGGACGGCGGCCTGCGCATTCTCATCCAGCACGACGCGCCAGCCGTTGAGGCGAACTGGCTTCCCGCTCCCTCAGCGCGGTTCTATCTGATCCTTCGGCTCTATCAGCCTCGCGCGGCGTTCCTTGAAAACCGCTACGAGATTCCGGCTGTCCGCAATCTCAACTGCTAACTGAAACTAACCTATGTCTACGTTCGATACCCACGCTCAAGCCACGCTGGCGGAAAACCAGGACCTCGTCGCCGCCGCGCGTGCAGCCGTGCTCTTCACCCTGCCGCTTTACGAAATGTCGCGCATGCGATCCGCGACCTCGGCGCGGCGCGACAGCGCGGGTCACTTTGCCGGCGGCTCGCCGGAATCAACCTGGCGATGGGCCAATCAATGGGTCCACACGCGAGAACCGCTGGGTCCCCGGAATCGGGAAGTGGTCACGCCGAATAACGACACCCTTTACTCGAGCACCTGGCTCGATCTTGCTCATGGCCCGTTGCTGCTGGATGTGCCACCCATGCTGGGGCGCTATTTCGTGCTGGGCCTGCTGGATTTCTATACCAACCCGTTTGCCTATGTTGGCACCCGGACCACCGGAAACGACGGTGGGGTATTTCTGCTGCACGGTCCCGACTGGGACGGCACGGTGCCGGACGGTGTACAGGCGATTGCCTGCCCGACGGACAGTACGTGGTTGATCGGACGCATTCTGGTGGATGGCGCGGACGATGTCGCGCAAGTGGTTGCACTACAGGATCGTCTGAAATTACGGCCACTGCCTGGTTCCGGTGCGAGGGTGCCCAGCCTGATCGATGCGGGTATGCAACCGGGTGACAGGCCAGGGGACACCACGCTATTCGTGCGCGTGGTCAATCGTGCGCTGGCGGAATGCCCTCCACCTGCTGGAGCCGAGGACGATCTCGCGTGCTTCGCCATCTGCGGCATCGGCCCGGGTCTGGATGCGGACGCGTTGAGTCATCAGCAACACGATGCGATCGAAAGGGCGCTGACAGAAGCGCTTGATGAATTGAGCGGGGCGTTGCCGTCCGCGCTGGGGGGCGGGTGGGCACTGCCTGTCGCTGTGAGCGATTCGTTCGGTACCCGGTATCGCGAACGGGCGCAGGTTGCGCTCAACTATATTGGCGCGCTTGGGGTCGAAGAAGCCATGTACATCATCGCCGATCGCGATGCCGCGGACGCGCCGCTCGACGGACGCATGCAATACCTGCTCCACTTCCTGCCGGAGGCGCTGCCGCAAACTGACGCGTTCTGGTCAATTACGATGTACGACAAGACGACGCGAATGCTCGTCGAAAATCCGCTTCAGCGCTATTCGATTGGCGACCGTACGCAGGGACTGCGCTATGACAGCGACGGAGGTTTGCGTATCGCCATTTCTGCAAAGGAGCCTGTGGACCCCGCGCTGCGTAGCAACTGGTTACCGGCGCCGTCTGCAGGGTTCTATCTGGCGTTGCGTCTCTACGTGCCGCGAGCCCCGCATCTTTCGCTCACGTTCGCCTATCCGCCTGTTGAGCGACAGTAAATGGTCACGTCGTGACGTCGAACGGGCAGGCGGGGAGTTATTCCGCCGCCTGCCGCAAGCTACAGGGGAGCAGCTTTTACTGCTTGATGCCTTCAGCCTGAATATTCAGTGTGGTCAGCATCTTGAAGCCATAGGTCTTGCCGAAGTCGACGCCGAAATCGTCGCGATTGAACGTCAGGGTCGATTCGGTGCCGCACACTTCGCGCTTGAGCATCGGGTTCATGATGCACTTGAACGATTCGATCTTCAGGTTGGCCGGCTTGGTCACGCCATGCATGGTCAGCGTGCCGATCACTTCCACGGGCTTGTCGCCGTCGAAGCGGATCTGCGTGCCCTTGTAGGTCGCGGTCGGGTACTTGGCGGCGTCGAAGAACTTGTCCGTGACCAGTTCCGAGTCGAGCTTGTCGTTACCGATATCCACCGAGCTCATATCGATCGTCACGTCCACCGTGCCGGTTTTCGCCGCGCGATCCAGCACCACGGTGCCGCTGCTCTTCTTGAACTTGCCGCGCCAGTTCGACAGTCCGCCGAAGTGGTCGGTTTCGAAGCTCGGGTAGGTGTGCATCGGGTCAAGCTGATACGTATCGGCGGCCATTGCGTTGAACGACATGGCTGCGGTCAGCGCGCCAGCGGCGAGCAAAAGTTGTTTCTTCAAGTTATTCTCCAGGTTTCAGAAAGTGCTGTGACGCTTAGGTGTATTCCGTTACTTCTTCGAAGCAACGATGTGAAATTTGATGACGACTTCGTCGGCGACCACCGACGTGTCTTTCCATTCGCCCGTCCCGACGTCGAACTGCGAACGCTTGATCGGCAATGCGCCGTCGAAGGTCTGCGTGTTGCCCTGGCTGGCGATGGTGACCGGCACCACGACAGTCTGCGATTTGCCCTTGATGGTGAGCTTGCCGGTGATCTTGTACTGATTGCCGCCGGCCGGCGCGATCGCGCTCGAGACGAACGTCGCGGCCGGATAGGTCGCGCTATCGAACCATTCCTTGCCCTGGGCCTGCTTGTTGTAGTCGTCGGCACCGAGGTCGTAGCTGCCGGTGTCGATCGACACATTGGCGCTGCCGGCGGTCGGCTTGGCGGGATCGAAATTCAGTTGCGCCGAGAATTTTTTGAATTTGCCGTCCACCGGCACGTTCATCTGCTTCGTCGTGGCGACGACAGTGCTTTTGCTCGTGTCGACATCGGCGTGCGCGAGGCCTGCGCCGAAGAATGAGAAGGCGGCGACGCCGGCCAGAATGGAGTGGTAAAAGTTTGATTTCATAGTGGTACGCATCCTATCGAACCCACGCGCGCTGATTGCGCACCGCTGGGAATTAGATTGCCAACAGGCTGTAGCCAATCGGCCGTCGCTCGTGTGTTATTTGAGGAACGGAATCATCCGTGCGAGTAATCCGTCGCGGTCGACAAATTGATGCTTGAGCGCCGCGAGTACGTGCATCCCAACGAGTGCCAGCAACGTGTAGTTGAGCAGCACGTGGACCGTGCGCAGGCTTGCCTTGAGCGCCTGGTCCGGGCCGATGAAGGTGGGTAGCGGCACGATGCCGAGGTACACCACCTGAATGCCTGCGGCCGAACTATAGAAGTAGCCGGACAGCGGAATTGCCAGCATCAGAACGTAGAGCACGCCGTGCACGAGATGGGCCGCAGCCTTCTGCCATGCGGGCGTAGCGCTATCGAGGTCCGGCGCGCGGTGAGTGGCGCGCCACAGCACGCGCGCCACGGCCAGCACGAAGACCGTCACGCCGATCCACTTGTGCCACGAGAAGTACTTCAGCTTGGTAGGCGTGAAGCCAGGGATATCGGTCATGATCCAGCCGATATAGAACCCGCAGATGATCAGCAATGCGATTAGCCAGTGCAATGCGACGGCAGGGCCGCTGTAGTGCTTGACGTCTGAAGGACGGGGATTCATGGGTTCATGCTCACTATTCGTGGTGCGAGCCGCGTGCCGCGTGCGGTGTGTCGCGTGTAAATGCGGATAGTAGGGATGCCAATGAAAATTGAATAGACCAGGAGAAGAGAACAGATTGTTCTAGCCGTGACGCTAATGGGGATGAAATAAAGCCGAGTGGCGGTCTGATTTGCTGAAAAGACGTGGCACTGTGTTAATTTTCCGGCTTAATCGCTACAAAATCCGCGCTTGCGCGCAATCAGAATCAAGGACCTGCTTGGTGAATTCCGTCTTCCTGTCTTGGGGTATTGCCATAGCCGCCACGGCTGGCGTCATCACCCGCCCGTTCAAATGGCCCGAGGCCGTGTGGGCCGTCGCCGGCGCGCTTTTACTCGTATCGCTGGGCCTGCTTCCCGTCGATCTGGCCGTCGAGGCAGTCGGCAAAGGCACGGACGTCTACCTCTTCCTGGTCGGCATGATGCTGCTATCCGAAGTCGGGCGCCGCGAAGGTCTGTTCGATTGGGTCGCCGTTTTCGCGGTCAACCACGCCAAAGGATCGCCGCGAAAGCTCTTTCTGCTGGTCTACCTGGTCGGCGTGGTCATCACCGCTTTCCTTTCCAATGACGCCACCGCGGTCGTGCTCACGCCTGCCGTTTTTGCCGCCGCCAAAAAAGCGAAGACGCCTCCGCTGCCCTTGCTCTTCGTCTGCGCGTTCATTGCGAATGCCGCGAGCTTCGTGCTGCCGATCTCGAATCCGGCCAACATCGTACTGTACGGCAATCACACGCCCGCGCTCGGCGCCTGGCTGATCCGCTTCACGCTGCCTTCGCTGCTGTCGATCGTCGCGACCTATGTGCTGTTGCGCTGGACTCAGCGCGACGCGCTCGCCGGCACCTGCGAGGCCGATCTCGAACCACTCGAGTTGTCGTCGAGTGGGCGCGTTGCGCTTGCGGGTATCGCGGTGACGGCCGTCGTGCTGCTGGCAGTGTCCGCCTTCGATGTCCCGCTCGGCCTGCCCACCGCGATACTCGGCGCGCTGACCGCCGCGGTCGTGCTGATCCAGGAGCGCAAATCGCCGCTGCCGATGATCCGGGAAATATCGTGGAGCGTGCTGCCGTTGGTCGCCGCGTTGTTCGTGCTGGTCGAGATGCTCGATCACACCGGCGTCATCAAGACATTCGTCCATCTGCTGCAAGATGCGACGCAACACAGTGAAGCCACGACGGCTGGCTGGGCGGGCAGCGTCATCGCGATCGGCAGCAATCTGATGAACAACCTGCCGGCGGGTCTGGTCGCCAGTTCGACCGTGATGCAGGCGCATAGTCCTGAGCGCGTGATCGACGCGCTGCTGATCGGCGTCGATCTGGGTCCGAACCTGTCGATCACCGGTTCGCTCGCAACGATCCTCTGGCTCAACGCAATTCGCCGCGAAGGCGAAGACGTGAGCTTCATGAAGTTTTTCAAAGTGGGCGTGGTGGTGATGCTGCCCGCCCTCGCGCTAGCGCTCGCCGCGCGGATCCTGATCGGTTAAGGGTAAATAAAGGGCAACGCGTCATGACCGGGTGCCCGTCGCTCGCATGGGCCGCTCGGCTGCCGGCGTTTGCGCGGACTGCTCGAGTGAGCGCAGGGCGGCTTCGAGCCGCGCGAGGCGGGCGCGCTGTGTCGTCATCAGCAACGTTTTGGGAAACATGCCCAGCCGATTGCGCCAATACGACAGTGGAATGCGATCGGTGGTGGAAATCTTCCCGAAGACGAGTTCGAGATGGGCGATTTCTTTGTCTATGTCGTGATAGCTCATCTAACTAAAGTTCCAGAAGAGGAAGTGGACGGGCGATCAAGCGCGTGCGAGCCAGACGCCGGTAGCTGGACAGATAGGTCCGACTAATGGGCGCGCCTGACGGTGGTGAAGAGTGCAGCAAGCGCCGTACCACGCGTCCACGATGTCGAGCTAACATCGAGCTTTCGAACGCCATACATTTATATGATGTATCGGCGCCGCCCAGTCAGGCGGGCCTCTGGAGAAGACTGGTCTTCCACCTGTTTTAATCCACCCAATACGTCCCGGGACAGCCAAAAAGCGAGTCCATCTCACGTCTTTGCCGGTAAGAATTGTGTCGGAGAGCACAAGCGACCGATCGCCGGGAGTCCAGCGCGCCGACGTACTGGTTCAATGTGCGATCAGTGCGCGACTCAGCGCGCCGCGCAAGCGGAACAACCCGTTCTCGCGCGGCGCGCCGGCCATTCTTCAGCACAACGGGAATTCACCAGGCATTCTTGCGTACAGCATGTCCTATGCTGGTTCAACGGCGATTTATGTAATCAATACGTTGGATACGTTCACGCTGACAGTGCGGGGATGGTGTGTCGGGACTCGCATCCGGCACATTCAGCGCGGCACCACCATCACGGGTTGCGCGTAGGTGACGGCAGGGGCGGGCACGATTGCATAGTTGGTCGGCGCGGGAACCACGACCGTCGTGTACAAGGTGACGGGTTTCGGAGGCAACGGCACGGGCGTGCCGACCGCTACAGCAACGGGAATTGGAGCCGGCGGAGGCGCTACCACATAGACGGGCTTGACCGGCGCGTAGTAATAGACCGGGCGCGGCGGCGGCGCGTAGACCACGGCAGCCGGCATATAGACGACCACCCGGGCGAACGCCGTCGACGAACAGGCGAGACCGATGGCGGTGAAGGTAGAGGCGCAGACGAGACGAATACTCACTTGATACTCCTGAGACGTTGAGCGGTGCGGAGCGTCTTCCGGTGAAGAAGCCGTGCGACTGATTCGGATTGCTTGAGAACCCTGCCAAACCGTTGAGGCGCCGCGCTTGATGCACTTAAGGCACTTGCGGCACTGGTAGCGCCGGCAGACGAAAGATACGCAAACCGCCCTGAAAACGGCAGCGCGAACTTATTTCATTCAATGTCGCGCGAAAGTGGGCCATGAGATAAGCATGCAGGTGTATGAAGCGCATGCTGTGTTGCGACGACAGCGAGAACATCTGCTGCGTCGGCGCCGCGAAAAGCCATGACATAAGGCGACATGATTCTCAAATTGCCTTCCGGCGGCACATCCTCAAGAATTCGGCCTGTCATCGAACGGATCGCGGCGGTTAGCAGGCGACGCACGATGGCTCGATCCAAGGAGTCAGTCATGAAAAAGTTTCTCGCCGTCGTGCTGCTGTGCTGCGCATCCACCGTCACGTTCGCCCAAACGGCCGCACCGCAGGGCGGCAACCCTCAGCGCATGGAGCGTATGGCGCAGCAGTTGCAAACGCGCTTTGCGAATGCCAACACCACGCACGACGGCAAGCTCACCCGGGAACAGGCTGCCGCGGGCATGCCGATGGTCGCCAAGCATTTCGATGAAATCGACACGCAGAAGGCGGGCTACATCACCTTGCCGCAGATCGCGGCATTCATGCAGGAACGCGGGGCAGCGCACTGAGCCGCGCGGGCATCGGCGGGATCGTAGGATATTTGACGCCTCAATGCGCGATGAAATCAGCCACGTCCTGCCGCCTGTCCATCGCCTGCGCGCTGATCGTATCGATGAGTGTGGCACTGACGGGTTGCGTGACGGTTGGCCCCGACTTCAAACAGCCGGACGTGACGCTCGAGAACCAGTGGCTCGAGAGCCTGGCCGGCGAGGCGCAGACTGCGCCCGGTGCTCAGGCGGCCTGGTGGACCGCATTCAACGATCCGGTGCTGAGCGCGCTGGAACAGCGTGCGTACGAGCGCAATCTGTCGCTGCAGGTGGCGGGTTTGCATATCTTCAAGGCGCGCGCGCAACTCGCGGTCAGCGCCGAGAATCTGCTGCCACAATCCGGCAGCGTGTCCGTTGGCGCGGACCATATCAACACAAGCGGCGTCGGTCCGATTCCGCCAACGCATCTGTGGGCCGAGCATCTGCGTGTGAACGTGGGTTGGGAAATCGATTTCTGGGGCAAGTATCGCCGGCAGATCGAATCGGATCGCGCGCAATTGCGCGTGTCCGAAGCCGCGTATGACAACGCGCTCGTGTCGCTGTTCGCCGATGTCGCCAATGCGTACATCGATCTGCGCGCGCTCGAACAACGTATCGCGGTCGCGCAGCAAGACCTGAAGGCGGTGCAGCAGAGTCTCACGCTGACCCAGGCGCGCTACAAACGTGGCGCGTCGAGCCAGCTCGACGTCGAACAGGCCGCTACGCTGGTGGCTGAAACCGAGGCGCAGATTCCGCCGCTCATCAAGGCACGCGCACAAGACCGCGACACGCTCGCCGTGCTGCTCGCCGATCCCCCCGACGCAGTCGATGCGCAACTCAAAGGCAGCAGCGCGATTCCGGTGCCGCCGACGCAGATCGATGTCGGTATTCCCGCCGATCTGCTGCGCCGCCGTCCCGACGTGCGCCAGGCCGCGCTCAACGCGGCGGCGCAATCGGCGCTGATCGGCGCGGCCAAGGCGAAGCTGTATCCGTCGCTGTCGTTGACGGGACTGTTCGGGCTTTCGTCGGGCGAACAGCATGGCATCGGATTGTCGCAGTGGGGTAGCAAGACGATCGGTCTCTTCTCCGCGGGCATCACGCTGCCGATCCTCGATCGCGGCCAGTTGAAGAACGCCGTACGGATTCAGGACGCCGCCTTCCAGGAGGCCGTGCTCGACTATCAGAACACGGTGCTGCAAGCGCAGAAAGAAGTGGAGGACGCGATTGCCGCACTGCGGACCTCACTCGATGCGCTGGCGGCGTCGTCGCGTGCGTCCGATGCGTCGCAACGCGCTTTGAAGCTCGCCAATATCCAGTATCGCGCGGGATCGGTCACGTACGACACGGTGCTGGACGCATCGCGTTCGATGTTGCGCGATGGCGATTCGCTCGCGCAGAACCAGGGGATCGCCGCGCTTGCGGCGGTGTCTTTGTATCGCGCGTTGGGTGGCGGCTGGGAAGTGGCAGAGGGGCAGCAGGTGGTGAGCGAACAGATCGCCGAACAGATGGCGCAGCGCACGGACTGGGGCCGCTTGCTGAACCCGCCGGCGAATTCCGCGCTGGCGCGCGCCAGTGGAGGCCAGCTCGAGAATGGGAAATAACAACATGGCAGAGACGAGCACGAGCGGGGTATGCGGTAACGTGGCCAACAGGAATGAGCCAAGCCGGAACGAACCAGGCCGGAACGAACCAGGCCGGCACTTGGGAGCGACGCTTTGCATCGTGCTGGCAGCGGCAATGGCGCTCGCCGCGTGCCACGACGGCAGCGCGCCTGCCGCACAATCGGCACAATCGGCGCAAGCCGTGCCCCTGCCGCAAGTCAGCGTGACACGACCAGTGCCGCGCGAGGTGCGCGAACAACTTGATCTGAGCGGCACCGTCGCGCCCTCGGCGACCGTCACGCTAATCGCGCGCGTGCAGGGCGTGCTGAAGGAAATTGGCTTTGCCGATGGCGCTTACGTCAAGCAAGGGCAGGTGCTGTTTCGCATCGAGCCGGATACGTATCGCGCGCAACTGACCTACGACCAGTCCGCGCTCGACAATGCCAACCAGGAACTGGTCCGGCAAAAGCAACTCACGTCGGATAACGCCACCTCCGAATCGACGCTGCAAAAAGCCCAGACCACACGCGACCAGGCGCTCGCCAAACGTGACATGTCGCGCATCAATCTCGCTTACACGGAAATACGCGCACCGTTTGCGGGCCGCATCGGTGCACGTGCATTCGACGTCGGCAATCTGGTGGGCGCTTCCGACTCCACCAAGCTCGCCACGTTGGACCGCATCCAGCCGGTGTACGTGAATTTCACACTCAACGAGCGCGACGCGAACCGCATCGGGCTTTTCACGCAGCCACCCCGCACGGTGCGCGTCAATGTGCTCGGCGCGGCCGCGGGGCAGGGGCAAGGGCAAGGTGAGGACGCCGCGCTCGAATTTGTCGACACACGCGTCGATCCGAATAGCGGGGCGGTCAAGCTGCGCGCCGATATCGCCAATCGGGACGCGCACCTGATTCCCGGCATGTCGGTTGAAGTGCACATTCCGGCAGGCGCACCGCAAAACGTGCTGCTGGTGCCGGACACGGCATTGCTGCGCGATCAGGCGGGTGCGTCGGTGCTGCTCGTGAACGGCGCCGGCGTGATCGAAAAACGCGCGGTGGTCATTGGTGGCTTGTACGGTTCGCAGCGGGCGGTCACCTCGGGTCTCACGGCGAACGACCAGGTCGTGACCGGCGGTGCGCTGGCCGTCGCGCCCGGCGCCAAGGTGCAGGTGGTTGCCGCGGCGGCGCAGGGCCAGTCATGATCCGCTTCTTTGTCGAGCGCCCGGTCCTCGCCAATGTGATCGCGTTGATCGTGATGCTGCTCGGCGCTGTCGCGCTGATCAACCTGCCTATCGCGCAATATCCGCCGATCACGCCGCCGACCGTGCAGGTTGTCGCACGCTTTCCGGGTGCGAGCGCTGCGACCGTGATCGACCGCGTGGCGCTGCCGATCGAAACGCAGGTCAATGGCGTGGAAAACGCGCTGTACATGCAATCGACCAGCACCAATGACGGCACCTACACGCTCACGGTCACCTTCGCCGTCGGCACGGATGTCGATAAAGCGCAGGTGCTGGTGCAAAACCGCGTGTCGGCCGCCACCGCGCAATTGCCGCAAGCGGTGCAGCAGCAGGGCGTGACCGTGCGTAAACGCTCCACGGCGATCCTGCAGTTGTACACGCTGCAGTCGCCTGATCCGAAATACGATTCGCTGTTTCTGAGCAACTACGCGGTAATTTATCTGCGCGACACACTCGCGCGTTTGCCGGGTGTCGGCGACGTCACCGTGTTCGGCACGGGCCAATACAGCATGCGCGTGTGGCTCGATCCGCAGAAGCTGAGCGAGCGCGGTCTGACCGCCGCCGATGTGATGCAGGCGATCCAGAGCCAAAGCAAGGACGTGAGCGCCGGCCAACTCGGTTCGGAACCGAACGCGGGCGGCCAGGCGTTCCAGCTCACGGTGGCGATGCAGGGCGCGCTGTCCGATCCGCACGAGTTCGACGACATCATCGTGAAAGCCGATCCCAACGACGGTGGCCACTTCGTGCGCATTCGCGATGTGGGTCACACTGAACTCGGTTCGTCGAGCTATGGACAGTTCTTCAATCTCGACGGCAAACCGGCTGCGGGCATTGCCATCTATCAACTGCCGGAAGCCAACGCGCTGGAAGTCGGCAATGCCGTGAAAGCGACCATGGCGCGGCTGGCCAAAGATATGCCGAAGGGCGTCAGCTATCAATTGCCGTTCGATACGACGACCTTCGTGCGGCAGTCGGTGATCGACGTGTACAAGACGCTGTTCGAGGCCGCGCTGCTGGTGCTCGCAGTGATCCTGCTGTTCCTGCAGAACTGGCGCGCGATGCTGGTGCCTGCCACGACGATTCCGGTGACGATCATCGGCACGTTCGGCGCGATCTACATGCTCGGCTTTTCGATCAACCTGCTGACGCTGTTCGCGATCGTGCTGGCAATCGGCATCGTGGTGGACGACGCGATCGTGGTGGTGGAAGGGATTACGCAGCATATCGAGCAGGGCAAGACGCCGAAGCAGGCTGCCATCGACGCGATGCACGAGTTGCTCGGGCCGATCGTCGGCATCACGCTGGTGCTGATCTCGGTGTTCCTGCCATCGGCGTTTCTCGGCGGCGTCACGGGCCAGATGTACCGGCAGTTCGCGCTGGTTGTCGTCGCAACGACCATCATCAGCGCGATCAATGCGGTAACGCTCAAACCGGTGCAAAGCGTGCGCTGGCTGCGGCATGCGCGGCCCGGCAAGCCGAACATCGTGTATCGCGTGTTCGACAAGGGGTACGCCCGTGTCGAAAAGGGCTATGTGCGCATTGTTTCGTGGTTCGTGCAGCGTTGTGGCCTCGCGCTCGGCATCGCGCTGGTGCTCGGCGCGGCGTCTGCGTTTTTGCTGACGCGTGTGCCCACCAGCTTCATTCCGCTCGAAGATCAGGGCTATATCCTGATCGCCGCGCAACTGGCCGATGCCGCTTCGCTCGGCCGCACCCGCGAGGCGAGCACGCAGATCGAAAAGCGCATCGGCGCGATTCCTGGCGTGAGTCATGTGGTGTCGATCGGTGGCATCTCGCCGCTCGATAACAACGCATCGCTGCCGAATTCCGCGCTGATCTACGTCACGCTCGACGACTGGAGCAAGCGCGGCAAAGGCGAGGACCTGCGCTCGCTGTATTTGCGCATGAATAGCGAACTTGCGAAACTGCCCGACGTGCGCTCCGTGGTGATCGTGCCGCCGCCGATCCAGGGCCTCGGCAATAGCGGCGGCGTGCAGATGCAGGTGATGCTCACGGACGGTTCGCAGAACTATCGGCGTTTGCAGGATGCCACCGACGCGCTGATCGCCAGCGTTTCGAAGCGGCCCGAACTGCAGCGCGTGTTCAGCCCGTTTCGCGCGTCGGTGCCGACCGTCGAACTTACGCTCGATCGCGCCAAGGCCGAGTCGCTGCAGGTGCCGGTCGGCAATGTGTTCGACCTGCTGCAGGATTACGTCGGCTCGAGCTATGTGAACCAGTTCACGACGTTCAACCATACGTTCCCCGTGTTCGTGCAGGCCGACGGCGCGTTTCGCCGCGAAACCGACGACATCCGCCGTTTTCAGATTCGCAGCAACAGTGGTCATATGGTGGAGCTTGGCACCTTCATCGATGCGCATACGAGCGTCGGCCCGGCCGTGGCGACGCTGTATAACCTCGCGCCTGCAGCGGCCATCAACGGCAATCCGGCGAACGGCTATAGCACCGGCCAGGCGATCGCCGCGTTCGAGCAGGAGGCCGCGCGCATACTGCCCGCGGGTATCGGTTACGAATGGACTGCGATGTCGTATCAGGAGAAACTGGTCGGCAATTCGGCCTATTGGGTGTTTGCCGTGGGTGTGTTGCTGGTGTTCTGCGTGCTGGCCGCGCAATACGAAAGCTGGTTGCTGCCGGTGGCGGTGGTGCTCGCCGTGCCGCTGGCGTTGCTCGGTACAGCCGGCACGCTTGCCATCCTGGGGGCTGCCAACAACCTCTACACGCAGATCGGCCTCGTATTGCTGATCGCGCTGTCGGCGAAGAACGCGATTCTGATCGTCGAGTTCGCACGGCATCTGCGCGCGCAGGGCGTGAGCATCGCCGAGGCCGCGGTGGAAGCGGCGCGCTTGCGGTTCCGGCCGATCATGATGACCTCGTTCGCGTTTATTCTCGGCGTGGTGCCGCTCGTGATCGCCACCGGCGCGAGTGCGAGCGCGCGCCGTTCGCTTGGGATTGCGGTATTTTCGGGGATGCTCGCTTCAACGTGCATTGCCGTGCTGTTCATTCCGTCGTTCTACGTGCTGTTGCAGCGCCAGGCCGAACGGCACGCGGCGCGGCATGCACCGCCCGACGCTTAAACCGAGGAGCTTTCGTATGGATCGCCCCGCAAAAATCATCGTGCTCGACGACGAAGCCGAACTGCGCAATATGCTGCAGCGTTTTCTGCGCGGGCATGGCTTCGACGTCCGGATCGCGGAGGACGGCAAACGGCTCGACCGCTATCTGGAACGTGAGCCGTTCGATCTGCTGGTGCTCGATCTGATGATCGGCGAAGAGGATGGCCTCGCCATCTGCGCCCGTTTGCGCGAGCAAGGGCAGACGCTGCCGATCCTGATGCTGACCGCGAAGGGCGATCCGCTCGACAGGGTGCTCGGCCTCGAAACCGGCGCCGACGACTACCTCGCCAAACCCTTCCTGCCGCGTGAACTGGTCGCGCGGATCAATGCGCTGCTGCGCCGCCAGAAGATCGCCTCGGGCGATGTCACCGTGACCTCGCAGAGCGTGCATTTCGGCGATTTCAGTCTCGATGTCGGTAAGCAGCAGTTGTCGCGTACCGGCGAACTGCTGGAGATTCATTCGGCGCAGATGCTGCTGCTGGTCGCGTTGGCCTCGTCGCCGAACCGGCCCGTGAGCCGTGACAATCTGCTGGCGCGCGCCCGTGGGCGTGATCACGATGCGCTCGATCGCAGCATCGACGTGCAGGTGCTGCGGCTCAGGCAGATTATCGAGGACGATCCGTCGAAGCCGCGCTTCATCAAGACCGTGTGGGGCGTCGGCTACATGCTGGTCGCGGACGTCGACTCATGACGCGCTCGTGGCTGCAGAGAGCGCTGCCGAAAACGCTGCTGGCGCGCAATATCCTCTTGCTGATCGTGCTGGTGATGCTGAGCCAGCTCTGCGCGCTTGCGGTGTTGCTGCACTATGTGCAGCGGCCCCGCGTTGAACGGGCGGCCACGGTGTTCGCCACTTACGTGACAACGCTCGATAGCCTGCTTCAAGCCACGCCGCCGGGCGCGCGCGCCCAATTGACGGCACGTCTCGACGCTCGCACGCAACTACCCGCCGATGCTGCCCTTGAACCGCCGCCCAGTCTGATGCGCGCTTACCGCACGTATCAGCGCAATGTGTTTCTCGACAGCTTGCGCGAGCATCTGCCCGCCGACATGCCCGCGCTCTGGCAGTCCGAAGGCGGTCAACGCTTGTGGATTCGCATGCATGCGCCGGCCGATGCGCCGCACACGCCGTACTGGATCGCGCTGCCGATTCCCGAGGACGCGCAAGGCAACGGACTCGACGCCGCGATTCTGTTGTCGCTCGGTTTGGGTGCACTGGCGGCGCTGACCGGCTACGTGATCCAGCGCCACCTCAACCAGCCGCTCCAGGCGTTGACGCAGGCGGCACGCCGCGTGAGTGCCGGCGAAACGCCCGCGCCGTTGTCGACCGACGGTCCTGTCGAGATCGCCACGGTGAGCAGCGCGTTCAATCAGATGACGCATGCGTTGCAGCAGGCCGAGGCGACGCGCGCGCTGATGCTGGCGGGCATCTCGCACGACATCCGCACGCCGCTCACCAAACTGCGGCTCTCGATGGCCATGGCGATGCCCGACGGCAGCGACAGCAGCTTCGTGGTCGCCGCCGAGTCATACCTGGACCAGATCGAGACGATCTTGCAGCAGTTCATGGATTACGCCGGCAGCGGCGAGCGTGAAGCGGCGGAGCCCGGCGACCTCAATGCGTTGGTCGAGCGGCTTGCCGGCGATTTCGCCGGGCTGGGCCATGAGTTCGAGCTCACGCTCGCGGTTCTGCCCGCGATTCTCTACCGGCCGATCAGCATGATGCGGCTCCTGATGAACCTGATGCAGAACGCGATCGTCTATGGCGGCAGCGGACTCGCTGTGCGGAGTTGGGCTACAGGTGAAGCCGTGTATGTCGCGGTGGGCGATCGCGGCAAAGGTCTGTCGGCAGAGGAGCTGGAGCAACTGAAAGCGCCGTTTCAGCGTGGCCGCAATGCTCGCGCGCATAGCGGCGGCACCGGGCTGGGGCTGGCGATAGTCGAGCGGATCGCGCGGCTGCACGGCGGCAGCCTGCAGTTTCACGCGCGCGAGGGCGGCGGGCTGGAAGTGTGGGTGGTGTTGCCGCTCATTCCCGGTCCAGCCACGCATCCAGTCCCACCCGGAAGGCCACGCCCGCGATGACCGGCACGGTCAGCATGAGGATGATGCCGAAGTTGGGAATCTCGTCGCCGTAAGTGATCGGACCGTAGAGCACGACGGTCGCAACGATCGCGAAGACGATGACGCCGACGGCAACCATCAGAAGATTGCGCGCCACAATGGACAGATCCTTGCGCTTAGCCTTGCCCGGCGTGGTGCTGGTAGTGGGGACTTCGTCGTGTTGGGCGGGCATGATGGTTCTCGTGGCTGGAAGACCTGCCGCGCAAAACGCGGCTGGAAATGCAATTACAAAACGCTGCGGCGAAACGTGGCGATGAATCGAACGCCGACCGGCGTGCGATTGGCATCATACCAGGGGACGTTCGTGCCGCACACGAACGTCCCTAACACTAACGTATCACACGCCAGACGAAGCGCAAGTCGCCGGAATTCAGCGAGAAAGCCTGACATCGGTGCGGCGTCGCCCTCGCGCCCCGTTTCAGCGAACCTGACGATTCTGTCGGCGAGTCGTCATCGTCCTGAAGGCTCAGTGGCCAAGACCGCTGCTGGCGATCTGCTGCTCGACGAACTGGGCGAACAGCGCGTGCAGATGCGTTGTCGGATGAAGGTCGTCGGCGAACATGTACGTCTGATCGGCATTGGCCGTCACATAGGTTGCCGACGAGCACAGCAATGCTGTGTCATCCGGCGTTTTCTTGGGGTCGCAGGCTTGGGCCGTGTTTGCCACGACGAAGCCATTAGCCTGAAAGTTCGCGATGATCTGGTCTACCCATGTATAGGAATCGATCTGGATGACCTTGCCCTGCAGGCCATCGGCCTGCAGGGCAGCGTTCAGGTCCTGGTTGAAGAGTTGCGATAGCTGGGTCAGATTGGCCCCGCCGTCGGCCGCGGCGAGGCCTTTGGGCGACAGGCCGACATTTGGAACATTGACCACCACCACATGCGTGGCGCCGTTCTGAACGATCTGCCCGACAAGCTGAGCGAGGGTGGTTGCCGCCGTTTGCACCGTCGGCGCCGCGGCCGGCAGCGAACCGGCGCGAAGCACGTCGTTCGCGCCGGCCCACATCAGGACCAGTTGACCGGAATTGAAACTCCCGTGCGTGGCCAGATAGCTCGAAACCTGCTGATTGACCGGCATTTCGACATTGCCGATCACGTCGGTAAGAAAGTCGTTCTGGTTTGCCGGCGTCGCCACCGTGGAGCCGCCCTCGGCATAGCCGAGACCGTTTTGCGCGTTCAACTTGTGCGTGATGTCGATCGTGAACGCGGCGCTTAGCGAGCCGCCGTAGTATTGCGCGACGTTCTGAGTCCACACCTGGCCCGGATTGGTCGTGAAACGCCCGCCACCCACCGCGCTCGCGAGCGGCGTATAGGTCCCGACGTCCGACAGGCTGTCGCCGAATGACACAACTTGCAGATTAACGCCGCCCGGTGGCGTGGCCGCGCTACTGCCGTTGCTCGAGCCTCCACCCCCGCCCCCGCCGCATGCTGTCAATAGCGACATCACCGTGGCAAGAATTACAGCACGTACCGTGTCATTGCTTCCCTGCATAGCGCCTCCCCACAGATTGAACGGGCGGTTGCCCTATGTGGCGGACGTATCGCCAGCCTGCATATCGTTCTCTCGACAGTACTTCTGGGTGAGCAAAAAGGATGCCTTATCGTCCTGATTGCACAATGTCGGCGGGGCATTGAGGCTGCGTCAGATCGGCGAAAGATAGTTGACGATGCCCTGCGCTGGGCAACCGGTTAGGTGGCAGCTCGCTTGGCCGACTGCGTGCGAGGGTCTGGCCGTCAACGAGCAAATGGATTGCGCGGGCTAGCGCGCCGGCACGACGGCTGCGTCGCCCAGAAGGCCCATCAGCGTCCGCGCATTACGCTGCCCCTGATCTTCGAAGCAGCTGGTGCGTATACCGCGTGCTCACCTGTGTCTGGTGGCGAACTCGCGGCGCGGGGCACAAGACCTCCCGCAAGCGGGCGAACGTCAAGATGTGCGCCTGGATGCCGATATACTCGCTATGCGTTTGCGATTATGGCGACTTTCCCAGCGGAAAACGCCTCGCCGCCAAGTGCATCCAGGCTGTCCACGGAGAATAGTTTGATTTTGAATAGACCGTCCATCATCTGGCGCGCGATAACCTTCGTGGTGATCGTCTGCCTGTCTCTCGTTGTGCTTGATGGCTGGCGAAGCTGGAATGCACGGGCAGTCGAGCTGGGCGAAATGGACGTCGCCACCTCGAATCTCTCGCGGGCAATGGCTCAGGAGGCCGATGACACGTTTAAGGAAGCAGACACGGCGTTGCTGGGCATCGTTGAGCGCGTGCAGCACGACGGGCTCGGCCCGGCCGCTCTTAAACGACTGCACGACGTCCTGGTGATGCGCCGACAGGGGCTTCCCCAGCTTGACGGTCTATTTGTATTTGACAAAAACGGAATCTGGATCGTCAATTCCACATCGACGCCACTCAATCGATTCAATAACTCGGATCGCGAATATTTCGTCTTCCATCGAGACAACGCTGATCCTGGTCCGCACATTGGCGTCCCAGTAGTAAGCCGATCGAGTGGAAAGTGGGTTATTCCCGTTTCAAGGAGAATCAATAAACCGGACGGCAGTTTCGGCGGCGTTGTGTTGGCAACCGTCGATATTGATTTTTTCAAAGCCTTCTACAATAGCCTTCAGATTGGCAACGCGGGAGCCGTTGCGCTCGTCCTGAATAGCGGTGTGATGCTGATTCGTCGACCGTTCGATGAAAAAGTGATCGGCAAAAACATGCGGGGAACCGAGCTGTACCGCTATTACACAACGCAGGGTCCGGCCGGAACGGCGATCATCAAGTCGGCGCAGGACGGCGTCACGCGGCTGAACAGTTATCGTAGCCTCCCGAACTATCCGGTCTTTGTAGCAGCTGCGTTGTCCAAGGATGAGATTTTGCATGAGTGGTGGCGCGACACGATCTGGCATTCCGCTGGCGTGCTTTGCCTTGTCGTTGTGGTGGGCCTGTTCGGCTGGCATCTGATCCGGCAGATCGAATTGCGAACGACTGCCGAGGCGGAACTGACAAAGACGCACGCCTCCCTTGAAAAGCTCAATCAGACCCTTGAACGACTTGCAATGCAGGACGGCCTGACGGGGCTCGCAAATCGCCGCCAATTCGATGTCGCATTGCATAACGAATTCAGTCGTGCCACGCGTCACGCGAGTGCTCTCGCACTGATCATGCTGGATGTCGATTGCTTCAAGCAATACAACGACATTTACGGGCATGCAGCGGGCGACGAATGCCTGCGAACGATTAGCGGTCTCATCAGGGACCTGACAGCCGGACGTCCGGGAGACCTTGCCGCCCGCTATGGTGGAGAGGAGATTGCAGTGCTTCTTCCGAACACCGATGTAGCTCGTGCTGTAGCAATCGCGGACAATATTCGTAGCGCTATCCGTAGTCTGGAAATTGAACATTCGGGCAACCCAACTGGCTTCGTCACGATAAGCGCAGGTGTTGACGCCCGGATCCCGATTCGAGGCGCGGGCGAGCCTACGGAGCTGATACTGGCTGCCGACAAGGCTTTGTATGAGGCAAAGAGCATGGGGCGAAATCGAGTACTTGCCGCCAAGGGTAACTTTCCATCATCCACTACTGCTTCACATCGTAACTGAGCGCCCCAACCCGTTGCGTCTCGCGAAGGCCGCGTGCAATATCGGATTTAGGATTCTCCGAACTACCGGCGGCGGCAATCGCGGCGATATGGCTATCCCATGTGGGACGAATAGTCCTCCGTGCACCGCTCCCCGGCGCTTGATGTATTGATGTCACAAAGTGCCCGGCGCTCATTGGGTTCGCTCGCCCACGAACCCGGAAGTTCAGCGCCGTCGGGATGGTGTTGGATTTCCCCTGGTGCCGAACTTCCGTAGCCGACCCATCCGAGACCTTCAGTTTTCCCGGAAGCGGTCATTGCCACCAGCGCCCGCTCGACAGGGTGTGGCGCCGATGGCATTTGGACAACGCTGAGGAACTATCACTTCGCTAAGCTCCGAAGTGCTCCCGCGCAAAATCCAGAAAGCTCCTCAACTTGGGCGTCACGCGGCGATCACGCGCATATAGAACATGTAATGGCCGCGAAGGCGCCTGATAGTCCGGAAGCACCACAACCAGACTGCCCCGATCGAGTTCGCCCTTCACCAGTTCCACGGGTTGAAGCATGACCCCGACGCCCGCCACGGCGGCCGCCAGCAGCACCTCACCATGGTCTCCCATGAACCGCCCCGAGACCTGCGCAGCGACGCGGCCTTCAGGGCCATCAA
Organism: Paraburkholderia sp. SECH4; assembly: GCF_030511745.1. Taxonomy (NCBI): domain Bacteria; kingdom Pseudomonadati; phylum Pseudomonadota; class Betaproteobacteria; order Burkholderiales; family Burkholderiaceae; genus Paraburkholderia; species Paraburkholderia sp. SECH4. The sequence continues at coordinate 3,686 of NZ_JALOCP010000042.1, read as the reverse complement.
ACGTCCACTCCGATCGTAGTTCCGTATGCGTAAAGCCAAGACACTCATGGTGCTCGAGATCAGCGGGAACTGTTATGCGCGGGTTTGCAGCAAGATACGACGGCGCGGCGCAGAGCACTAACTGGTATGGAGCCAGTGGCTGAGCAATCAGGCCGCTATCCCCCAGTTCGCCAATCCTGAACACGGCGTCATAACCCTCGTCAATCAGATCGACGGCTCGATTCGACAGAGTCACGTCAACTGCGACCTGCGGAAACGCCTTAAGGTACTCCGGCAATTTTGGCGCCAAGGTGTGTATGCCGAAGCTCACAGGCGCATTTACCTTCAGACGGCCAGTCGGCATTGAACGGGTCTCGGCTACGAGGTTTTCGGCCGCCTCGACCTCCGCGAGGATGATCTTGGCGCGTTCGTAATAAGCCCGGCCGATATCTGTCGGGCTTTGCCTACGGGTCGTTCTGTTCAGCAGACGCACGCCGAGACTCTGTTCCAGCACCTGGACGTGTTTTCCGACCAGTTGTGGCGACATCTGAAGAGCATCCCCAGCCGCCGAGAACGAACCCAGCTCGACTGCTTTCGTGAAAACGCTCATACCCGTGAGGCGATCCATTCGAAACGTCCTGTTGTGAATGTCCAAAGATATCACGCATTTATCTCAATGGATTTGCAGTCTAGACTTGTTGCAGTTGTCGTAAGCGGGCTGAACCCGGCACGTACGCGACCTACCGCAACCTGCTCCGCCTCTCGTTTGGCGGCGCACGCAGACGACGCCGTTGCGGGCGACCACACTCACTCACAAGGTTCAAATCATGTCCGCCGAATCGAACAAACTGTTGATGTCCCGCTTTGTTGAATTCATCAATACAGCTAACGAAGTGCTTGCCGAAGAGCTTGTTGATGCCAATGCAATCTTCCATGCCCCCGTCAGCCCTGATCCTTTCATCGGGCCGCACGGATACATGGAAATCCTCGGCATGATGCGTTCTGGTTTCCCTGACATTCAATGGACGCTCGAAGAAATGATCGCGGAAAACGACACGGTTGCCGCACGTTTCATCATGCGCGGTACTCACCAAGCCACCTTCTTTGGCGTGCCTGCGAGCGGAAAGAAGATTCAGGTTCAGGCCGTGAACTTCTATCGCTTTTCCAACGGAAAAATTGTCGAAGAGCGCGCGCAACCTGACCTGTTGGCCCTCTTGCAGCAAATCGGTGCGATTCCTGCCTGAGCGGAAGATAGTCGCGCCCGCCGCTCGCCCCCTGGTCGGATGCACCAAAGACTAGGGTGCCGAACCCTTGTCCGGCGAGGCCCGTCTTTATTCTGTGTCGTGTGAAAGGGATGAAGACAGCTCGCGGTGGGCATTCGCCTGAGCGAGCAAGGTGTTCGCCTTGGATTCAAAAGCTTCAACTGCATCCGCGCCGGCGGCGAAGCGAGCGGGCGGCTCTTCCTGTGCCGTCAACTCCACTAGCGCGGCGGCAAGTTTGGCCGGATCGCCACCCTGCTTGCCGTTCATGCCCTTCCACGCAGTCACGGTCTCCTGAGTGCGCGACGCATAGTCATCAATGGAGAGTTCGGCGTAGGTAGTTGAGTCTGCGCTGAGGAGATCTGTTCGAAAAAAACCTGGTTCCACCAGCATGGTGCGAATGCCAAAGGGAGCAATTTCCTGGGCAAGCGACTCCATCCATCCTTCGACGCCAAACTTTGCAGCGGCATATGCACTGCAAAAGACGCCAGCAGTAATGCCAGCCGTCGATGAGATTGTGACTAACAGGCCAGAGTGCTGCTTGCGCATCACCGGCAATACGGCCCGGGCAACATTCATCGGGCCGAACAGAAGCGTTTCGAGCTGGCTACGCACCTGGGCGGGGCTAAGCTCCTCGAAGAAGCCCCCATAGAAGTTCCCCGCGTTGTTGACCAGCACGTCAATGCGACCAAACCTCTGGACGGTAGTTTCGACGGCGGCCTCGGCATCGGCGGGGCTGGTCACGTCGAGCTGGGTGACTAGAAGATTATCGTGATCGCCGATGGCGCTCCTGACCTTTTCGGGATTGCGCCCAGTCGCCACAACATCGTGGCCGGCCGCCAGTGCTGCCTTGGCGATATCCACGCCCATGCCGCGGCCGGCGCCGGTAATCAGCCACACTTTCTTGCTATTCATACGCGGGTCCTTTGTGTTCTTGATGCCCCAAAATTCGAGCATCGGATATGAATTAACTGGCTTCAGTGTCGCGCGATTGGCACCAGGGAGGTTGCCGAAAGCGCCGAACTTCTTGCCTAAACTGACGAGGCGCGCTTAAAGCCACGCGAATGGTCTTCTACCGGAGTAAAGTGTTTCCATCGTCTTGGCGTTAGAGATTGCGCATGAAATACCGGGTTTCCGAGCCAATGAGTACGACTACCGCACGCACGCACGGCCTCGCGCGAGCCATCGCCCGCTTTGCCCAGTCTGACGGCGACTACACCACAGCCATACCAGCCCTTTCCCTTCACCGCCGGAAGGGGCCAACCGAGCCGTTGCACTGCATCTTTAGCCTCGGGCTGGGCGTCGTTGCGCAGGGCCATAAGCAGGCGTTGGTAGGAAAACAGGTGGTGAACTACGGCCCCGGCCAGTCGATGCTGGCAAGCATCGACCTGCCTGTGATCTCGCACGTCACGCGCGCGAGTATTGAGGAACCGATGCTGGGCCTGATGCTGACACTGGACAGCCGTGACATCGTGAGGACATCTGCGGAGATGCAGCTGCCGGCTCCGCCTCGAACGCCAGCTTTCACGCCCATCACGATCGAAACTCTTGACGATGCCCTGATCGGCGTGCTGATTCGGCTGATCGAATTGCTGGACCAACAGGCATTGGCTCCGCAATTAGCGCCGCTCTATCAGCAGGAAATTATTGTGCGGCTTCTCGCTGGCCCCCACAGTCCGCAGTTACAGCACCTTGCAGCCAACGGATCGCCGAGCCAACAAATCGCCAGGGCCGTGACATGGCTCAAGCAGAATTTCTCGAAGGGACTCCACGTGGATGACCTGGCCGCGCACGCGCACATGAGTCCTTCGACGTTCCGTCAGCATTTCCGCAACATCACCGGAACAAGTCCTCTGCAATACCAGAAACAGTTGCGCCTGCAGGAAGCGCGGCAGTTGATGCTCAACCTTGGCATCGACGCGGGTAGTGCCGCGATCCAGGTCGGCTACGAGAGCGCCTCGCAGTTCAGTCGCGAGTACAGCCGTCTGTTCGGCGCGCCTCCGCAGCAAGACGTGAGGCGACTGCGGCTGTCGTGATGCGCACGTTCACGACCGGCAGGAAGCGATTGTTGACGATCCAGGTCACGGGGTCGAACGGCTGTTTGTGGCCCAGAGTGTGTCAAAACACCTTTTTGAATTGCTAAAATATCTCGTCCGATAGCGAAGGCGAGCGAGATGAAGCGGTTCGTTCAAGGCGACAATCGTACTCAAACAATCCTTCTTCCTGAATCGCTCGACGACTATGTAGCGGATACCAATCCGGTCCGCGTAGTCGACGTCTTTGTCGATGAGCTGGATCTTCATCAGCTTGGATTTGAGGGCGTCGAACCAGCGCTTACCGGACGACCTGCGTATCACCCGGATGTGATGCTTAAGATCTACATCTACGGCTACCTGAACCGAATTCAATCCAGTCGACGGCTTGAGCGCGAGGCACAGCGCAACGTCG